>NZ_JAAHHG010000250.1 GCF_010692555.1 Okeania sp. SIO3B5
ACGTCCGCGCACGAGTTTCCGAGTGCCCCCCGGCAACTAATAATACGATAGCATATATTCAATTGACTTAACATAAAAATAAAAAGTCCCCTTCAAAGGGGAGGCTTTAAACCCAATTTTTCGGTAAATAGAAAGATATTATTATAATTCCTGAATCACAAACAATTATGAAAGCAATTATGGTAGTGGGAACTACCTCCAACGCTGGTAAATCTCTGATCGCTGCAGCCATCTGTAGAATTTTATCCCGTCGTGGATGGAGAGTAGCTCCTTTTAAAGGACAAAATATGTCTTTAAACTCTTATGTTACATCTACTGGTGGAGAGATAGGTTATGCCCAGGCTGTACAAGCTTGGGCCGCAGGTGTAACTCCTGCAGTAGAAATGAATCCTATTTTGTTGAAACCTCAAGGAAATATGACTTCTCAAGTTATTCTCAAAGGAAAAGTATTAGATACAGTAGGAGCCATAGATTATTATCAGAAGTATTTTAACATTGGTTGGCAGGCTATTCAAGAATGTTTAGAACTTTTATCCCAGGAATTCGACATGATAGTTTGTGAAGGAGCAGGTAGTCCAGCAGAAATTAATTTAAAGCACCGAGATTTAACAAATATGCGAGTGGCAAAGTACTTAAATGCCATTACAATTTTAGTTGTTGATATAAATCCAGGTGGTGCTTTTGCTCATGTTATTGGTACTCTAGAACTACTAGAACCAGAAGAAAGAAGTTTAATTAAAGGGATTGTAATTAATAAATTTAGAGGACAGCGATCGCTGCTAGATTCAGGTATTGAATGGTTAGAAAAAAGAACTAATATTCCTGTAATTGGAGTAATTCCTTGGATTGATGAAGTCTTTCCTGCCGAAGATTCTTTAAGTCTTTTAGAGCAACGTCCTACTAAGTTTAATACTGAGATTACAATTGCCATTATTAAATTACCAAGAATTTCTAATTTTACTGATTTTGATCCTTTAAATTCAGAGTCTAGTGTCAAGATTAAATATATTCATCCTAATGATAATTTAGGTTATCCTGATGCAGTAATTATTCCTGGTTCTAAAACTACTATTAGTGATTTATTAGTATTACAAAAAAGTGGCATGGCAACAGCTATTAAGAATTACCAAGCTGCTGGCGGTACAATTATGGGAATTTGTGGTGGTTTTCAGATGCTTGGTGAAGTTTTAATAGATGCCCAGGGTTTAGAAGGACAAAGGGGAGAATATCAAGGACTAGGACTACTACCACTAAGAACTGTAATTGCCCCTCAAAAAATTTCTCGTCAGCGACAAGTTATTGCTAATTATCCTCTAGGTAATTTACCAATAATCGGTTATGAAATTCATCAAGGTAGAAGCAAAATTACAAAACCAGATATGGTAAATCCTTTATTTAACGATCATGATTTGGGACTTATTAATCAAAATCAGTCTGTCTGGGGTAACTATTTACATGGAATTTTTGATAATAGTCCTTGGCGTCGTTCCTGGTTAAATCTCTTGCGTAAAAAACGAGGTCTCGAAGGTCTGCCGACTGGTGTTGCTAACTATAGAGAACAAAGAGAAATGATGTTAGATTCAATTACAGATCAAGTTAATCGTCACTTAAATTTAAAGTCGATATTTAACTAAAATTTACGTAAGCATTTTCTGCGGAATGCTGCGCAAACAGCTATCAGCAGTCAGCTAGCCTCCTCCGGAGGAACTACGTTAACAGCAATTAGTAATTAGGGTTTGCGCTCAAAAGTCTTTTAGTAGGGGTAGGAGACAACCCACCCCTCGCCCCTCCCCCTCCCAACCCACCCCTAGCCCCTCCCAGGAGGGGAGGGGAAGATAGGATAAATGGGAATTTATAGGGGGTAGAAGTAAGAATTTTCCCAAGATTGTCTTGCCCAACTATGCGCCTAAAATACTAACTTTTTAAGCGTTTTAGACTAAAACAGGCGCACTTTTTTCTACCCTAAAAAGGCCAATACCAATATCAGTAAATGTTTTGATATTTAATCAGCAAGTCATAATTATTTATTAATTCATAAGGTTTTGTCCTCAGACTCATGGCAGTAACTTTTTATTCTTTTTCAATTTAAAAGGTTGTTTTTACGCGGACCCAAAATTAATATCTGTTAACGCAGTTCCTCCGTAGGAGGCTAGCTAATAACTGATAGCTGTTTGCGCAACATTCCGGAGGAAATGCTTACAAATTTACTAATTAAAATTCACTACAAACTAACAATTAATCAAATAATTATTGCTGAATTATGGAAATACTTTTCTTGCCAGATAATGTTACTGTTGAAGCAGAATCAGGAGAACCTATTTTAGACGTTGCTGAACGTGCTGGGGTAATTATTCCTACGGGTTGTTTAATGGGTTCTTGTCATGCTTGTGAAGTTGAAATTGATGGTGGTCAAACTATTTGTGCTTGTATTACAGCAGTTCCTCCAGGACGGAAAAAAATGACTATTAATCTGTCTGTAGACATGGACTGGTAATATTCAGTTATCAGTTATCAGTTATCAGTTATCAGTAAAAGTTACGGGGAATAAATAATAGTAATTAGGGTTTGCTGAAAAAGTATTTTTGCTGGGGTAGGAGACAGGAGACAGGAGACAGGAGACAGGAGGAACGGGGAATTTAAAGTAGGTAGGAGTAAGAATTGTAAGAATGATTTCTCTGCCCAACTTTTGCCTAAAATACGCTCCATGCATGAGCATGAATAGCTGAAAACCAGGCACTTTTTTCGACCTCAAAAAGGCTTTAGCCTTTACTTATCAATACTTTGAGAATTAATCAGCAAGCCCTAATTAATTTGATTTAGGTACTTGATAGGAGTTTAACTATTTAAGTTATATTTAGGGTTTGCTGAAAAAGTCTTATCGGTAATGGTAGGAGACAGGAGACAGGAGACAGGAGATAGGATAAATGGGAATTATAGAGGAGGTAGGAGGAAGAATAATCAAGGGATTATTCTGCGCAACTATGCACCTAAAATGCTAATTTTTTGAACCATTATGACCTAAAAGCTTAAACTTTTTTGAACTAAAAAATCCTAAAACCTTTATATGTCAATACTTTTAGATTTAATCAGCAAACCCTATTTATTTTTCTATCAATCTATATAAGTTACTACTTAAATCCAGAAAAGACTTTAATTGATTTTTGCTTGTTCCTATTTTGTTTTCAAAATCTAAAATAAAATTTTAATACCGTGGCAAGCTTCGCTTAAAATTTGTGTTAGTATCCTAAGCTGTTCGACTGAAATTTGAATCTTCATAGTTGAAATTTGAGCTGGTTGAGAATCGAAAGTTTCTAAAGGTATTTTTATTAACAAAAGTAATTCTTGAACTTCCTCTCTTTCAGCACCTATTCGAGCATGAAATCCTCCTGTTATACCTTTAAGCACTTCTTCAATTGAAGTAGCTAACTTATAGCCATAAATTTCAAGTTTTTTTTCTTAATAATTGTTATATCTCATTGATTTAAAAAGTTGAAAACTCATCAGCTTGCCTTTTCATATCATGTGCATTGAATAACATTTTCAACTACTTGAACTATTACCGAATAATTAAAGTTTAAAGGCTCTACTTTCAAGGAGAAACAAGAAAAAATTTTCCTTTGGGTAATCCTCTTCTTTTCAGGGAGAGGTAATTGTTAATTATTAATTATTAATTATTAATTATTGAAAAATTACCCATAATTATAGTTAACTTTTTCCTTCTTCCTTCTGCTTGACAGCAACAGCATAATCACGAAATCTTTCCATATCTGCCATCAAAGTAGATTCTACTATCCTACCTAAAAATAAGTTATCCATAATCTTAATTAACCAGCCAGGAACTCCATAGGCTACAGTTAATTTGACAATACTACTACCATGGCGATCGTAGAAACGAATTGCACCTTTGTTTGGCAAGCCATCTACAGACTCCCACTGAATAATTTGATGCTGAACTACTCTTTGTATCCGAGAAAGCCAACTAAATTGGAAATTACCACTGGCTAATTTCCATTGAGATAAGTCAGGATTATCTTCCAAAACTTTAACAGATTCTATCCACTTCATCCATCGAGGCATTTGTTCTAAATCTGACCAAAGATTCCATACTAAATCGATGGGAACACCTATCTCTACCTGTACACTATGTTCTAGCCAATCAGTCATTTCAGTTATCAGTTATCAATTATCAGTTATCAGTCTAGACAGTGCAAAGTTCTTAGAATAACTATTGCTAGCTAAGGCTTTCAGCCATCTAAAGGTTAAAAACTTTTTATTCAGAGCTGTAAGTACTGTAAGCCTTTTCCAGTAATGTTTTCAGTCTTCAAAGCTAATAGTTTTTTGGAAGAACTTTGTACTCTCGAGTTATCAGTACCTCTACCTGTTTTCAAGGAAAGATAATTATTAATTATTAATTATTAATTATTAATTATTATCTCTCCCTCACTTAATTTTAACTAGCAGCAACTGGAGTTCGTCCCAAAATATTTTCCAAATTTGCCAAAATTTTCTGAGCAGCTTGCTTTCCAGAAATAGTTGCTCCCTCCATACTGTCAATATAATCCTGTTGGGTATAACTACCTGCCAGAAAAAAGTTAGGCACTGGTGTTTGCTGGTTAGGGCGATATAAATCCATACCAGGAGCTTCCCGATACAAAGACTGAGCCAATTTCACCACACTATACCAAGTCATATTTAATTCCCTTGAAGAAGGAAATAATTCATGGACTTGCTTTAAGACATGATGAGCGATCGCCTCATTATTCTCCTTAATAAAAGGGTCTCCCGGTGTTAACACCAACTGCAATAAAGAACCTTGTCCTTGTCGATAATAATCTCCTGGACTTGTTAATGCTAAATCCGCAAAACAGGAAAAGTCCGCATCTGGAGTATAAAGTAAATTATCAAGACCAGCAGCACGCTCTAATTGTTGACGTTGGTTTTTGTCGTGTAACTCTGTCACCCAACCATCAAACCTAAGCTGTACCGTTGCTACTGGTACTGCATCTAATTTATAGATTTTGTCAAACTCTGGCCATTTGCGCCAAGCTTCGGGCAAAATACGCTGAATACCCGGTACATCACAGGCAAACACATAAGCATCAGCAGTAATAGTTTCTTCACTATCCCCACTAGCGACAACTATGCCACTTACACGAGTTTCCCCATCATTCTCCGTAAACTGAATTTCTCTGACTCGTCTCCTAGTATAAATTTTTGTCCCCCTGGCCTCCAAATATTCAACAATTGGTTTGTGGAGATATTCATAAGGAGACCCTTCCAACATCCGCAGCACCGATGCTTCTGTTTTTGCAGCAAATAATTGGAATATTGTCAACATACATCGAGCAGAAATATTATCCGCATCAATAAATCCTAGAGCGTAGGCAATAGGGTTCCACATTCTCTTGATACTTCCATCAGAGCCACCTTGGCCACGAAACCATTCTCCAAAACTAACTTTATCCAAGTCCCGAATAGTTTTCATCGCCCCATCAAAATCTACCAAACCTCTAACTATAGGACTTGTGCCTAGAGCGATCGCATTTTGTAGCTTATCTTGCACAGATAACTGAGATGTGGTAAAGAAAGCTTTTAAGCCATTAAAGGGTGCTCCAGTCAAAAAGCGAAAATCTAGGGAACCAGTTTTACCCCCCTGATTGATAAAATTGTGAGTGTGTTCTTTGAGGCGGAGATTCTCAAAAGCTCCTACTTTTTTCATTAATTCAAACAGTTGGTAGTAGCAACCAAAGAAAACGTGCAAACCCATTTCTACATGATTTCCATCCGCATCTACCCAACTACCAACTTTTCCCCCGACAAATGGGCGAGATTCAAATATTTCTACTTGATGTCCAGCATCGGCCAATTCTACGGCTGTGGCCATGCCTGCTAATCCTGCACCTGCGATCGCGACTCGCATTATTTACTTTCCTTACTCATTTTTTTTACAATTCTTCATAATTTTACCTCCAAATTTTAAATTTTGACTTAACTAGGGTTTGGTGAATAAGTCTTATGGGTGAGGGTAGGAGTAACCCACCCCTAACCCCTCCCAGGAGGGGAAGGACCGAGTCAGGAGTCAGGATAAATGCGAATTACAGAGGGTGTAGTTGTCAGAATTATCCCTTAATTTTTCTAGCCAACTCTTGCACAAAATGTTAATATGCGTGAGCTTTCTTGACCGAAAAGCTGGCACTTTGTTTTCAAAATAATAAGGCTGAAACCTTATATACGCCAATCTTTTGATAGTTAATCAGCACAGCAATAACTAGCTATCAGCTATCAGCCTAAAACCCACATTCCGCACTTCAATTCATAACATCAAAAGTAGTATATGAATCCGTAGCTTGGTAGGTATTGATACTATGCAAATCATCTCAATTACTTTTTTAGTCGATCAAATTCCGAGTAAATAATTATTGCTCTTCTGATTAAATCTAAAAGCATTCACATATAAAGACAAGTGCATTTTTGGGGTCGAAAAAAGTGCAAATTTTTCAGCTATTTATGCACATGCATGGCTCGTATTTTAGGCTTATAGTTGGGCAGAAAAATCATTCTGACAATTCTTACTCCTACCTCCTACCTCCTGTCTCCTGTCTCCTGTCTCCTGTCTCCTAATTTAAAAAGATACTGGCATTAATTGTAATGGCCCTATCCCCAACTCCTGAGTTGAGAGAAAGCGTACTTCAAACAAAGCCATCATATCCTTAAAATCTGGTTGACCACGAGAAGCGCCTGTAATACCCCTGGCAATAATTAAACCACACCAACCATTAGTAGCCTGGCAACGCTTGTCCCATTTTTGTTTAGCTTTCTTGTGTTCTGGGTCATTCTGCACAAATTCACCAAATAAATGAAGCACACCATCATAAGTTTTAAAGATGCCCAAATCGTAGCTTGTTTCTTCCATGGGGTCTTCTCCTATATTAAACCCGATACCATGAAGTCCTTGAGCTTCTTGTAAATCATCTATCAATTTAGTTGCTTTTGGCAGAGAAGTTTGAATCAAAACTATTGGTAGACCCTCTCCTGATGATTTAATCTCTACTTCCGCTGCCTGATATAGTTTGGTATTGTCTCGTAGATATGCCACTGTATCCCAAGGCACAACTCCTAAACTCAAGAAAGAATTGGCCGGGACCAAATCATTCTTCAGCATGGGCATTTCAATTTCTAATTCTTCATCTCCTTCAATATCCGCCTCGGCAGCCATTTCATATAATTCTTCTGCTACCTCTGGCATAGTGGCAACTTTGACTGAAATTACTTGTTCAGATTCTGGTATAGGGATACGGTAGCGACTATTGATACTAGGAAACTTATTACCTGTCATTTTTTTGCGACAAGAGCGTAAAAAACGATGGAGTGCTTCTATCGCCACTAATGTTGTAACTGCTTCCTCTTCATATAGAACAGACCTTAAACCTTCTAGAGGATGTAGATTACCAAAATTGGGCTGAATTTCTGATGCAGATAAATTTTGGAGGTCGATCGCCTCACTCTCATCATCATCATCTTCTTGAAGGTTGTCATAAGTGATAAACAAGCAATCTTGTCCCAAAAAAGCTTCTTCTAAATTTTCATAAGATTTTTCATAAGCTACTCGTTGCCGAAACCTTTTTAGGGAATCTAAAGAACGATATAGTAAGATGCCATAGTCCATACCCAACTTACCTAAGACACAGACGTAGAGATTTTTGATATCCCATTGATTAAGTTCTATGGAAATAATTTGATGCTCTCCTAATATTTCCCATGGCGCATCATCCCAAACTTGATATGCTTTTTCAACTAAAGCTTCCGCATAGTCAGGAGGTAAATTAGGGGGACGATTTTCTGCTACTTCCTGTAGTCCTTGAAATATTTCATCAATTAAAGGTAAATCCGGAACATAATCGATTGTAATTCCTAGGTCTTGTAAAACTCCCCTCAGAAAAAATTGAATTTCTCGGTCTTTAACTACTATTTTCTGTGGTCTAATTGCTGGAGCTGGACTTTGAGGATTTTCCATTGCTCGCAGCAGTGTCCGAACAATTGCTTCTGGGCCAATATCTGATGTTACCATGTCCATTGCTCGTACCATTCCATGGGAACCATCGACCCAGATAATACATTCATTTGTTGTTTCTGCCTCTAACTCCTGATTAGAGCTTGAGTCTGAGTATATAGGGCGACGATCGCCTTCCCACACACTTGGAACTTGTTGTAATTTTTGTAACCTACGAATTGTTGAAGGATTAAGAGCTGCCATAGAATAAGCCTGTGAAAGTGAAGCAATTGGTAAATATTTTTTCCTTGTTGCATTAAGCCATATTTTTAGTGTATTTTGATATACATTTTTCTCTATACAGCTTTGCTATTGTGACGAGAATTTTATTTTCTAAAATCTTAATGACTGCTCGGGGTAATTGAGCAATGAATCATAGTTAACACAAAAATGTATAGATTTACTATATAAATTTTTATCTATAATTTTAATCATTTTAACATTATTAACGACAGTCTTTAAGTTTTTGATACTAATATATTAAGGTAACCAAAATAAGGCCATATAAAAAAAATGATGATTTTTGACTGAGGATACTATTCAAAAAGTATAGTTATAATCTTTATCTAGAAATATAAATATGAAATAGAATATATATATAGTAAGGAATTACTATTTGAGAGTAATAGTACAAGGAGCTAGAAAGAAAAATGACACAAGCTACTCAGTCTCAGCAAAAAGGTATCATGATGAGCGAAGCTGCTTTAGCCCAGGTTAAATCTCTTAGAGAAAAAGAAGGGAAAGACCTTTGCCTCAGAGTAGGGGTGCGTCAAGGTGGATGCTCTGGAATGTCCTACATGATGGATTTTGCTGACCCTAATACTATTAGAGAAGATGATGAAGTTTTTGATTATGATGGATTTAAGGTAGTTTGCGATCGCAAGAGTATTCTATATCTCTACGGTTTAGTACTCGACTATAGTAATGCTTTAATTGGGGGTGGGTTTAAATTTAGTAATCCCAATGCCACTCAAACCTGTGGTTGTGGTAGTTCATTTTCTGCTTAAAAGCTATCAGCTATTAGCACTTCCCTACGGGATGCTACGCAAACAGCTATCAGCCTAAAATATTTGTGCATAGAATTAGGTAGTCTATTTGCGGAGCAGTCCGGATCTAAACGCTTTTTAATCAAATCAAATCATATTTGTGAGGAGCTATCTAGGTAAATATAGTTTTTCCTAGAACTTCTGTAAATGCAACTGCTTAATAATGGGCAAACCAGAGGGTAGGGGTACAGTATTGATTGTGCCCCTATCCTATTGTAAATTGAGAATATTAATGATTGTACAATTTTAAACTTACTTATTTTCATTAATTTTTTTAAGTAGAAAATATCGAATATTATGACTCAGACACCCGAAGAATTATATAAAGAAGCATTAGAAAGATATAAAGCTGGAGAAGAGGCCCAAACTTTAATTCCAGTATTTAAAGATATTACAAATCGTTCTCCTAAAAGTAGTAGTAGTTGGATAAGTTTATCTTGGTTATATCTATTAGAGAAAAAGCCTAAATCAGCTTATAAAGCAGCTAAGACAGGAGTTAAGCTTAATCCAGACGATCCACAAGCAAGAATTAATTTAGCTTTAGCAATGCTGGAAATAGGAGAAAAGGGTGTAAGAACTCATATAGAAAGGGCACAACAAATGATTATGGCTGACTCAGATTGGCTGGAGGAAATTAAAGGTAATATTCAGGATGGTTTTGAGAGAAGAGCTGATTGGCCTGGTTTAAGTAGAGTTAAGAGTTGGTTATTCGATGTTTAATTGAAGAAGGCAGAAGGGAAAATTGTTTATCCTGCATTCCGCACCACAAACATACTACAAGGGTATTTTTAACAAAGTAAGGTGGATTACAGTATCCATTATTAATAAGTATCAAGAGTTTGTGTAATATGTATTTTTACTGATACTCTCCATAATTATTGTTAACCAAAGCTTTGAACCTACATTCCGCACGTCAAAATCATGGTAAGCATTCAGCCGTCAGCCATCAGCTAGCCTCCTATCGGAGGAACTACGTTAACAGCTATTGCTTTTAGTTTAGGAGAAAAGCTTTATGAACCGTCTTACTACAAAAGTTGCCTCCCTTGCCCTTAAAGTCAGTTGTTAATTTAAACACCGTCCTTTAAGTAGAGAGTCTTGTTGCTGATAGCTGACTGCTAATAGCTGAATGCTTACAAATCATGTCCGGATAATTAGTGATGAAAAAACTTTCTCCTTCTCTTCTTCTTTCTTCCCTCCTGAATTGCAGAATTGCTGTTTGCGGAGCATTCCGTAGGAAATTCTGACTCCTGAGTAGTTTATTTATAACTATTCAACCGGACATAATATTAATAGCTGATAGCTGATAGCTGACGGCTGAATGCTTACCACAATTAAGATATTTAGGATAAATAATTTTGAGTTAAACTGATAGTTAATAACTAGGTATTGATCATTGTATAGACGAAGCAAGACAGTAAAATATATTTCTAAAAGATATAGAAATCACATAAGTTTTCAGCACTAAATCTTTTGTTCCTTTCCCTAATTCAAGTACTCTTCACTTATTTAAGAAGTATAAATATATGTGTTACAAAAACTTAATAATTCATATAAAAACTTTATGAAATATCAAAGAAAATCATGTTATGATTTTTAGAACTTTAAGAGATTACTTAATCGCTGTAAATAGAGCAAAGCCCCTAAGAGCATATAGCTCTCTAAATACCTCTAAATGACCTAGTGAAAATTTGGAGAATGCTAATTTTGGTATTACCTAAATAACACGGGAGCATGAAAGCCATCGTCTTTTAAGCGATGGATGAAAGGTGAGGAGTCGGATTTTAATCCGAAGTATTTTATTTGACCGAGGAAAGTTATACAAGTATTGCTTCATTTTTAGATGGTGACAATCTACCTAATTATGGTGAGAAACCCAATGATTGGAAACCGTCAGGAAAGAGAATAAAGCGATGCAGTGCGGTCTTGGGGGTTCCCCCCATGAGCGACTGCATCAAGAAGCGTGGTTTGTATAGAACAGGTAATAATTGGTGTATTAATGCAGACTGTAAGGTCGCTGCAAATATCATCAAAAAAGTAAGCAGAAAGCTAAGTTTAGACTTACGCAGACTGTGTAGGGGCACTTTGACTTGTCCCCAAAGAGTATATCTTTGGTCAGCTAGGAAAAAACGAAGCAACATGGATTTATCGGTGTTGCGTAGTATCAACTTAGAATCCCCGTGACTTAAGTCCGGGGAGTAGTCAATTAAATAATTGATCTATCTTTAGTAAAGATGTTAGGGGAAATTTATCTGTGCAATCCTAAAACACATATCAAATGTTTTAGTTAAGAGCATATTGTGGTCTAAAAAAATTGCTGAAAGTCAAACAATAAACATAAGTAGATAGGGGTGAATAAACCTGACTATGTAACAAAATGTTTATACAGTTGAAACCCTTGAGATTACTTTCTTTAGGTCATGCTGCGCAAACCTTCCACTACGTTACAGTTGCTTCGGGCGTACTTAATAAATTCTCCCACCTACTTAACTTATCACTAAGCAAAAAAACAATAGGTAGTTAAAGCACAAATAAATTCAGAAAAAGATTTTTAGCTAAACCGTCGAGAAGCCTGCGCGCGAAATTTTCAATTTGGTGTGAGATGAATCGGCGGTAACCGTAAAATCTGATTGCGGAGCTAAGTGCGTAGTTTTTCGATCTGCAAAAAGGGCGGTGGGGCATCCCGTCCCTAAAGCTCGTGGAGTCCGATGCAATGGCAGGACTGCGAAGCGAGAAGCCCACACTATACTGAATGGTTAGTGTGGGAGTATGTCACTAATAATCTCTATATCAGAGAGCAAAACCTAATTTTTAAAATACAAAGGAGTTGAAATACAATGACAATTAATAACAATAACAAAGAAGTTAGTTTAAAGCCTGAAACTCGTAATCACAAAGGATTTTTTATAGAGCAGGGAGAATATAAACTGATGAGCATAGATGAGTCTGGCTGGGCTTTAATTTGCCTAGATGACGCAGTATGTCATTATGTAGATCCAGATAACTTGGAACAACATAAAGAATTAATAAAAGAATCCGTAACTGCTCAGAAATAAAGATTTTAACTACCTATAGATTTAAAAATTATTCGATAGAGCTGCCTTTAAATTTAAAGGCAGCTTTGTTTTTTTTCACTCCTATTGACCACTATAATTTACTTCTTACTTCTTACTTTTGACTTTTAACTTTTGACTTTTAACTTTTAACTTTTAACTTTTAACTTTTAACTTTTAACTTTTAACTTTTAACTTTTAACTTCTTACTTCTTACTTTTGACTTTTTACTTTTGACTTTTTACTTTTGACTTTTTACTTTTGACTTATTATGACTTTTGACTTTAGGGAGTATGTCAACGAGCTAAAATATTTTTCAGAGCCGACTGAACAGTTAGATATTTATACTCAAAACCAGAAGCTTGAGTCTGTTTTGGTAAGACCTTTTGACCTTCCAATACCACAACCGCACCATCTCCCAATAACAATTCAATGGCAAAATCAGGCACAGGTAACCAAGAAGGTCTATTTAAAGCTAATCCTAAATCTTGACAAAATTCTCCCATTTGTACAGGATTAGGAGAAGTAGCATTAAGTTTACCTTCTACTTCTGGGTGCTTCAGAGAATGTAAAATCAGACCAACCAAATCATCAATATGTACCCAAGAAAACCATTGCTGACCACTACCAATAGGCCCACCAGCAAATAACTTAAACGGAGTTAGCATTTTCGATACAGTACCCCCCATACCCAGTACAATACCAATCCGCAAAATAACCAACCTTACCCCTAAATCTTGTACAGGTTCGGCAGCAGTTTCCCAAGCTCTACAAACCTCAGCCAGAAAATCATTTCCACTAGAGCTAGTTTCATCAAAAGTTGCCGTTTCGCTCGTACCATAATAGCCAATAGCCGACCCACTCACTAATACCGATGGTTTAGAATTAGCCTGAGCGATCGCCTCGACCAATTTTTCCGTAGTTACCTTGCGACTATCCATAATTTCTCGCTTCCGACTAGCATTCCAACGCTCATCAGCAATACCAGCTCCGGCCAGATTAACCACACCATCGCAGCCATCTATAGACTTTTGCCAAGGACCAGACTGTTTTGGTTGGTAGGCAACTATCTCTAAATTAGGATAGGCTGAGTCAGGAAAAATTCGTTTAGTTTTTTCTGGGTTGCGAGTCAAAACTAATATTTGTTCCCCTTCCGAATGTAGACGCTCTACCAAGCGACTACCCACAAATCCTGTTGCTCCTGTAATAGCTACTTTCATTAATAAAAAATTTGCCCACAATACTTAATTTATCTTTTTAAAACATCATATAAGCTATTTTGCATTTAAAGCATTTTTCAAAGTGAACAGGAAACAAGTATAGAATCTAATATCCAGAATACAGCGCTTTTCGCTCTTGATGAACCACATCGCCATAACCAAAACCCTGTAGGGACGTTGCATACAACCTCCCTACTGTGGTCTACTGAAATGAAAACCGCTGCAAACCGAACCAAAATAATGTTGGGTTTATCCTAACGGATAAGCTCCGCTAACAATTCTTCAACCCAACCTACTGGACTGATACTAAAAACTTTGCCCACAATACTTATTTATCTTGTAGGAGGTGACTATAGTAGCTTGGGTCAAGCAAGCATCAGGGAAACCCAATCAAAACCTAAAAATAATGTTTAGTTTTAGGTTCTTCAACCCAACTAACTAACCTAACCTACAAAATTAATTTAATATTTGTTCAAGGTAGAAAACAGGAAACAAAAAATATAAATGGGTAGTAAATAATTGATAATTGATAATTGATAATTGATAATTGATAATTGATAATTGATAATTACCTCTCCTTAAAAGGAAGAGGATTGAATAAAAGGAAAATTTTTTCTTCTCTTGGTCGATGGTCGGACAGCGAGGAGACCTCGCCATCCCTCGACCGCT
>NZ_JAAHHG010000251.1 GCF_010692555.1 Okeania sp. SIO3B5
TGAAAGTTTGGCCTACTGCGCTGGCAGGAGGAGTTCCACTTAATTCTCCTGTATTGGAGTCTATACTTAACCAACTGGGGTGAGAACCCGAACCAAAACTATAGCTCAGTGTGTCATTATCAGGATCGCTGAAGTACACATCTAATTTCTCTTCGTATCTGACACCTTCTGTAGCTGATTCACTAATAGAAGTGGGATTAGCAACTGGAGGCTTATTACCTGCTTGAACAGTAATAATAACACTTAGTTCAGCCGTACCATTACCCTGATTATCATCAGCAGTAACTTTAAATGTGAAAGTTTGGCCTACTGCGCTGGCAGGAGGAGTTCCACTTAATTCTCCTGTATTGGAGTCTATACTTAACCAACTGGGGTGAGAACCCGAACCAAAACTATAGCTCAGTGTGTCATTATCAGGATCACTGAAGTACACATCTAATTTCTCTTCGTATCTGACACCTTCTGTAGCTGATTCACTAATAGATGTGGGATTAGCAACTGGAGGCTTATTACCTGCTTGAACAGCAATAGTAACACTTAGTTCAGCCGTACCATTACCCTGATTATCATCAGCATTAACTTTAAATGTGAAAGTTTGGCCTACTGCGCTGGCAGGAGGAGTTCCACTCAATTCTCCTGTATTCGAGTCTATACTTAACCAACTGGGGTGAGAACCCGAACCAAAACCATAGCTCAGTGTGTCATTATCAGGATCGCTGAAGTACCCATCTAATTTCTCTTCGTATCTGACACCTTCTGTCGCTGATTCGCTAATAGAAGTGGGATTAGCAACTGGAGGTTGATTAACTGACTGAACCGCTTGGATGAATGTCATATCACCGAGAAGATAACCATCAAACTCGCCATCAATCATACTTACTTGCAAACCAGCAATCTTACTACTGTCATCATCCGTAGCAAAACCAAAAAATTCATCTCCGCGTCGATGGTTACTAACTTGGCCTAAAAGATTACCTTCGCGATCGTACACTTTAATTAATGTATGACCTATACTATCAAAGCCTAAAACTCTGACACCAATACTAGATACATCCTTGTCAAAAAGGGCACTGTAAGCAGCATGATTTTGAGTATCTAAAACATAGCCATCAGAAGCAGTGCTTTCCTGTTTTGTACGAGCAGACCGCACAACGGCGGTAGAAGCTATAGATAGAGGATAAGATGGGTCTCCAACTATGCAACCAAGTCCACTAGAAAACCCACAATCCTTTCTAGTTTCATGAGAATAACCTTGACCTTCAAAGAAAGCTTTAAAGGTGATAGTTGGAGCTTGAGACCCTGCACTATAGTCCTTGGGTTCATACTTTACTGTCCAGATATCAGAAGAATTTTCTTTGAAAGTAATATAACCTGTAGGAGTATTGAAGGCATCTGTATCTACTGGATGTACACCATTCAAGACTTTGTGAGGATCGGTAACAGTTTTTGGTTGAACATTGGCTTGGTAAGCTTTTTGAATAAAACTGAAGTCACCAATATTGTAGCCTCCTACTTCTGGATTAACTAAGCTAAACTGTACGCCAGCAATTTTGTCAGTATCGTCATCAGTGCCAAAACCAATGAACTCATTACCTGTTTTTTGATTCCTAACTTCTTTGAGTAAAGTACCCTGGCGGTCAAAAAACTTAACTGCTACACTACCGACAGTATCCAAGTTTAATACAGATACTCCAACAGCCGCCACATCTTTATCAAACAAAATACTGTAGGCAGCATTATTTTGAGTTTTCAAAGCACGGTTCATTGAAGCTTGACTATCAGAATCAACTCTGGCAGTCCGCACATTGGCTCCAGTAGCTAAACTCAGAGGATGACTGGGATTTCCAATCACACAACCTAATCCTGTTGCACCGTTACAGTCTTGATCTGAATCTTTAGAATAGTATTGTCCTGCAAAAAATGCACGAAAAGTAACTGTTGGCGCACTGTCATTAGTATCATAGGCAGCAGGACTATATATAGGATTGGAAGTATTGTTAGGAAACTCATCAAAATCGATCTTTAAGCTTGAATTGAAATCTTGCTGAATCATAGCTTTCAGACTTCCTGTACTTAAAGCTAACAGTGGGTGGTTACCTCCCAGAGTGAAAATGGGTAGAGTCTGAGCTAAGGTGATTTCTGGAGCGATCGCCCAAGTAACCAAACTCAGGCAAAAAGCCATAAAACAGGCAAAAATGCCTTTCATTGCATTCATTACTATTTTTCTCCAATTGAACTGAAAGAGAACTCTAGAAAAACTTAACTTGAGGTTGTGAATATTCAATCACAACCTAACTCAAAAAAGAAATAAGCGTAAAGAATCCTAGCAAACAGGGGGTGTAGGACAATTATTAACAGTACCTGGCTGTATAGTTAGATTCCATGTTTCTGTGTGTGTATTGCCATCGACATCAGTAACTGTAACATTAGAACTCGAAGTTGTTATATTTGTAGTATTTGGGGGGTCAGTACAGCCTCTGAAGATGGCATTAGTAAAACAGCCCGTTGGAGGTACATTAGTGCCTTGTACACATGTAGAACTGGGAAGATTTATTAGTTCAACACAAATCTTTACTGCGCCTCTATTTTCAGGGTCCTCAAATAAATCAGATATATTAATGTCGTTGATGGGCTGACCTTGAGTAATACTGCTTGGCAAGGATTGACCTGGTTTTAATCGAGGAGGCTGATTTTCCCTAACCTGTATTTCTACACTCAGGTTAGCCACTCCACCTTTGCCATCATTAGCAGTTACAGTAAAGTTGAAATTTCCATTTGCTGGGGGAACACCACTTAATACTCCTGTGCTAGGGTTGATGTTTAGCCAAGAAGGATGAGAGCCTGAAAGTTGATAGTGAAGCCGATCGCCATCGCGATCGCTAAATAATCCACTTAAATCCTTAGAAAAGCTGATTCCCACTGTGGCTGTTTCACTAATATTGCTAGGGTTTACTGTTGGTGGGCTATTGCCAGATTTAACAACAATACTGACATTCAAGTTAGCCTTTCCACCTTTGCCATCATTAGCAATTACAGTAAAGTTGAAATTTCCATTTGCTGAGGGAACACCACTTAATACTCCTGTGCTAGAGTTAAGGTTTAGCCCAGGAGGATAAGAGCCTGAAAGTTGATAGTTAAGCCGATCGCCATCGCGATCGCTAAAAAATCCACTTAAATTCTTTGAAAAGCTGATTCCTTCTGTTGCTGTTTCATTAATAGAGCTAGGGCTTACTGTTGGTGGGTGGTTATTAGACAGAATATTCAGGGTAAAGGTGACAGAAACTGGACTATGACCTGGCTTGTTATCCGTTGCATACACAGTAATTGTATAACTTTGGCCACCTGCACTTGTAGGTGGAGTACCATACACTGAGCCAAAGTTTGGGTTAATTTGAAGCCAAGATGGGTTACCAGACATACTGTACGTAAGCGGATCTCTTTCATCATCTATGAAAAAATTAGTGGTAGGGATTTCTCTAAGGCTTTCTGGTATCCAGGTATAAGAACTACGGTAAGCTTGAGGGTATACTCTTGGGGGTTGGTTATTTTGTTGGTAAGGATTAGGGCCTGGATATGTGGGATTAGGACCTGGATAAGTTGGATTTGTACCTGGATAAGTTGGATTTGTACCTGGATAAGTTGGATTTGTACCTGGATAAGTTGGATTTGTACCTGGATATGTGGGATTTGGACCTGGAGAAGTATTACCATCAACACTTACATAAAAGCCACCAGGATTATAAACGCCAGCCGCATTCACAAAAATAGCATAACACTTACCAGCTTCATAAGTAGGAGGAAATCCACTAACAGCCCATTTCTGGACATTACCACTAACTTTGAGCCACGCAGGAGCTGGTACAACCTTTAATGTACTTTGATCCACTACACTGGAAAGTTGGACTGGGCCATTCATGCCTCCGATAATACTATTATCTATATCTTGATTAGCTGGAAGTTGAAAATACTTAAGATTGTAATAGTTTGGGAAGACTGATACTGTACGATATGGGTTATTTGGACAAGATGAGGAATATGCATGAGCATCTCCTGGACTGAAAGTGAAGGTGGTGATACTGAGTATAAAAATCAGCACACCAACAAGGATTCGTTTCATTTGTATTAATCCTATTGTATTGAACGCAATCAAATAATTTAGAAAACAAAAGAGACTAGGATTGACTACACTTCAAATCTTGTGGTCAGATAGGTGTAATCATACTAAATTTGATGATAGTTGAAATGTGGGATACTTGATAGCGATATTTAAGTGATAACTGAATTTCAAACCCAGTTATTTACTTATTAGACATCTCCTCCAAAAGAGGGAGTAGGGAGTAGGGAGTAGGGAGTAGGGAACCCACCCCTCGCCCCTCCCAGGAGGGGAAGAATTGACAATTTATGTACCATAATTGATTTGATTTTTTATTATTGGAGATGTCTATTCAATTATCTACCAAAGTTAACTTAATTATGTTGACTTTGGTATTAAATTTTGTGAATAATTCAGGAACTATAGCAGTCGCCACTATCGTAATTGACATCGGGTAATTATGATGATTAATGACGCGAGCAAGATGCTCGCACTAATTGTCAAACACCAACCTGGCAATTGTTCCAATTCAACCGGAATTACATTTGGCGATCGCAGAAAGTAACACCAATATTGTTAAAAGTCAATAGACTAATATCAAAAACAGCGATAGCGCGTAGGCTTAATACCGTTTCACGGAATTCAAAAGTCAAAAGTCAAAAGTCATGCATTATGATTTTATAGCTCAAAACTTTGATGCTTCAGTAATTTCAGCAAATTATTTGACATCTAAAGTTTGAAACTATTTGTAACATTCTTTTTTCAAATTGGTATAACAAGAGGTTCTCGCCCCCTCAGCAAAGGCAGCACAATCTGTCTTGAGACTAGCCTTGAATTGATAAGGTTGGACTCAACTTACCTTGATTTTTTTTCGGTTAGTTTCAGGTCAATTCACCAAAGTCGCCCCAGATTGAGAGGAAGGGCGATCGTTAAACTTCGGAATCTGCAGTTAATTGAAATTATAGCATATAGAACCCCTAAGCGTATCTTTTAGCTCTCTCCACCAAATGAGGGAGTAGGGAGTAGGGAGTAGGGAGTAGGGGGGAAATAATTGATGACACGCTCTACAATAATTGATTTTATTTTTGATGATTGGAAATATCTTTCTCCGAAAAGATATATGCTTAAGTTAAGTAATAGGAGCGTACACCTAAATTTTTAGAGATGCGCTTAGGGGTTCTATAGGAATATTTAGGGCTTGCTGATTAAATATCAAAGCATGGACATATAAAGACAAGTGCCTTTTTGGGGCTTTTAAAAAGTGCGCCTGTTTCAGCTCTTAATGCTCAAAAAGTTAGTATTTTAGGCGCATAGTTGGGCAGAAAAATCAAGGGACAATTCTTACTCCTACCTCCTCTAAATTCCCATTTCTTCAGATGTCTAGATGTCTAATTGATGAATGAATGAAAAACCCAAGTATATTTCATCTACTTTTTAACTCAATTCTCTACCAAAATCAATATATTTATTTAAAACTTTACTATTAAATTTTGTGAACAATTCCGGCCGTTCAAGAATACAGGATTTATGTTATTCGACCTCAAATTAGAGTAAAAAACACTATCCTATCATATTCAATTAATTTAACCACTTCATAGTCTTTCTGCCTTCGCCTGTGAGCGTCTCAAAACCTGTAGCAAAAAAGCCCATACTCCAGCCCAAACAAGCTTTTCTGCCTGATAACATAATTCTTAATGAACTGTATAACCTAAATTTTTAAATCCTGAATTCTCCCCGATTTTTTATTGACTTTTTTCCCACAATATTCTTAACTATAAGTGTAATCAATTCATCGCAACAGTCAAAAAAACTAAGAGTAATGATTGAGTTAGTTAAATAAAAAAATCTCCTTAGCCTCAATCAAACTTATTTACTTGACTACTCCTGATTAATGAAAACAATGGAGTTTAAAAGTGATCAAACAACTTTGTAAGTCGCTGATAGCAGTCTTAATGGCGATCGCCTTAACGATCGTTGGTCTCAATGATGCAAATAACGAAGGCACCTTTAGCTGGATTAGTGATCAAGACTTTGACTATGAATATTGGCATCCGATCAAGCCTGACAGTGGCTATTTCGGTGGTGAGGACGAAGATTATGTCGTCATGAATTGGCGTGACTTCCGTGAACCCACAGGTGGTTGGGCTGATGTGGAAAACGATGCTCCTTACTACGGCGAGCCTGTTCAGGGTATTGTTGAGGTTGAACCCGAAAACCTTAGTTATTCCCTCAATGGTGATTCTGATTCCGCTGCTTGTGATAAAGTCTAAGTTACTGATTCACTAATATCATGTTCGGATAAGCGCGTTATAATACTGTAGGTTTGGCGCAACCAAACCTACAAAACTGCCCTTAACGAAGTCAGAAGTCAGAAGTCAGATAGGGGAGCCGTCGGTAGGGCGACGTACAGAAGTTTTGCGTAATATCATGTCCGCATAATCAGTGATTAAAAAACCTTTTCCCTTCTGACCTTTTCTTTCCTCCTGCCTCCTGCCTCCAGCATAGCTGCCTTACCTCCTCCAAAGTGTAAGTATTCAACCGGACATTATATAAGTCCTGATTAAGTAAAAAATCAAAAGTGAACTTGTAGATTAGGAGAAACTAATATCAATACAAATTCTTCCATATACTTTCTCACAGTTAATTACTATTCCACTAAATTAATTCAAAAATTAATCAATTCCATTAAATTAACTCCCCAACTATTTCAGCAAATTGTGATTATTAACAACTCGACTGATGATAATTCTATTTATCAACTTAAAAACAACACCACAATTATTATCGACTCAGAAACTAATTTAGGATATGGTAAAGCCTGTAATTTAGGATTAAACTGGATTTACGCTAGAAATCCCCAAGCAATAATTTGGTTAATTAATCCCGATGCTTATTTATTCCCGGATTCTCTGGAAAAAGCACATCATTTTTTAGCTGAAAATCCCGAATTTTCCATATTAGGAACAATCGTCTATGAACCCACGGGAAAAGTATGGTTTGGTGGCGGAAAATTTATTCCTAAAACTGGCAAAATAATTCCCAATGAATTTCTATTACACACAGAAACATCAACTACAGATTGGGTAACAGGATGCAGTATGTTAATTAACTTCAAAAACTTTAAAAACTGTCCTGAATTTGATGAAGATTATTTTTTATATTATGAAGATTTTGACTTCTGTAGACGCTATGCAGAACAAGGTCATAAAATTGCCATAACTCAAAAAATATCTGTAGTTCATCAACCATCTTCTATTACTAATAAAAATCCAGAATTAAAACTTGAGCATAGCATCTATAGTTATCTACTAAGTTTAGAAAAACATACAAGTAAATTAGTTTTAATATATAGATTAATTAGAATAACTATAGCAGCCTTAATTAGCATATCCATAAATTATAAAATAGCTCGTGTTAAAATCAAAGCAATAGGTAAACTTATCAGACATAATTGTAGGTTGGGTAGAACGAAGTGAAACCCAACAAAGCCTTTCAAGTCAAAAGTTAAAAGTTAAAAGTTGTAAAATAAAAACAAGGAAGGTGCGTTGATAACACACCCTCTTTGTCTACACAATCGATTTAATGTGACTTATTAGTTATTGACCTTAATGGAAGAGTAGTAGTCATTGCGACCACCTAGCCAATCAGCATTAGGGTAGTTACCTGAGCTGTTAACCCCTCCGTCAGCACTGATAGTAACAGAAGGCTGTCCGTAATTACAATCTGAAAAAAGTGTCAGTGTTCCATTATGAACTTTTACTGAAGATAATTCATCATTGAAACTAACATCCACGAAACAACTGATATCACTATCGACCTCTAAAGTGCCCCCAGCATAATTATTATCCTGGTACAGGGTGGCAGATGCGGCATGAGCAGTAGCAACAGATGTGCAGAAGGTAATAAGGACTGTCAAAACCAAACAAGCTAACTTTTTGAGCATGAATTTTCTCCAAAATATAACTATTTACGACGATTTCCCAGAAGAATTTCTGACTTCTTTGAGTGATTTTTTTGTTCTAATTTGATTAGAGGTTTAGAGAGCATGTCCAGGATAACTCCCTCGAACAGCATATTATCTAGCACTTGTGGTCTTACACCGAATTTTGGGGTGTGATTGTGCAAATACTGGATCATCTGCTTATTGAGTAGCTCCCCTGTAAGCTACCTCTGTAAATAAGACGATTTCCCAGAAGAATTTCTGACTTCTTTGACTTATTTTTTTTTGATTAGAGATTTAGACAGCATGTCCAGAATAATTCCGTTCTATTAAACTTACCCAAACTTACCCATACACGATTTATCAGTATTAATCCCACAACCAACAGGAATATCCATCTACATAAAACCCAACAAAGCATCATTTTACTCTTATCTTAATCCGTATATCTGTGGCATAATCCCTGTGAGCCGTGCCATAATCCCTGTGAGCCATGCCATAATCACTGTAAGCGCAAATGTCTAACCAACTTATAATCAATCTATCAGTATTAATCCCACAACCAACAGGAATCTCCATCTACGCAAATAACATCCTGCCGCAACTTCAACAACTTAATCCCACCCTATTAGTTGCCAATAAAATCCCCAATTTTAACTGCCATCTAATCCCTAACAACATGACACCCGCTCAGGGAACAAAAGGTCATTTACGACGATTATTATGGACTCAATTTCAACTATCAAAAATCTATAAAAAATTACAAGCAAATTTACTTTTTTCTCCCCTTCCAGAAGCGCCATTATATTCTCAGTGTCGTTATATAGTAATGGCTCACGATTTAATTCCTTTACGCTTTCCTAAACCAGGTTCTCGCTTAACTGCTTACTTCAAATATTATATTCCCCAAGTATTAAATCAGGCAGAACATATTATTTGTAATTCTCAAGCAACCGCAAAAGATATTACTGACTTTTTCCAAATACCACCTCAAAAAATTACACCTATTCCTTTAGGTTATGACTCTCAAAAATTTCAATTCTTAGACTTACCCACAAAAAATTACTTTCTTTATCTCGGTCGCCACGACCATTATAAAAATCTACATCGGTTGATAGAAGCTTTTGCTAAATTGCCTAATTTTTCCGAGTATGAATTATGGTTTGCCGGACCTACAGATAATACTTATACACCAACATTAAAAACTCAAATCAAAGAATTAGGTTTAACAAAATTAGTCAAATTTCTTGACTATGTTCCTGATTCAGAATTACCCAAAATAATCAATCAGGCGATCGCTCTGGTTTTTCCTAGTCTGTGGGAAGGGTTTGGTTTTCCGGTATTGGAAGCAATGGCGTGCGGTACTCCAGTTATTACTTCTAATATTTCATCCCTGCCAGAAGTTGCTGGAGATGCGGCTATTTTGGTTAACCCGAAAAATGTGGGAGAAATAACAGATGCGATGAATATTATTGCTAAAGATGGAGGGGAGCGATCGCGCCTCTCAACCTTAAGTTTGGCTAGAGCAAAAGAGTTTAGTTGGGAAAAAACTGGTTTAGCGACTAGGGAGGTAATTCGGAGGTGGGGTGATGGGGGGATGAGGTGATTGTGTGATATGGTGGTGGTGTGATAGGGAGAAGGATATTATGACTGAAAACCGCCAAAATTTAATCAATAACCATGAAGATTTAGAAGTGTATCAAACTGCTTTTAATATAGCGGTTTTCAGTTTGGTGAGGTACATCAACGATCCCCCGCGCATCCCCCTTCTCAAGGGGGACTTCGAGTTCCCCCCTTCTCAAGGGGGGTTAGGGGGGATCTCCAGCGCTGTGCCTCACAAAGGGTGAGAAATACTACACTGTTATGAAAATTTTTGAAACTACAAAAATTTTTCCCAAAAACGACTAATATAATTTAATTATCAATTATCAATTAATCAAATGAACATAGAACAAACATTGCTCAAAAACTTCAGAGAATTACCGCCAGAAAAACAGCAAGAAATCCTAGATTTCAGTGAATTTATCAGACAAAAAACTCTAGTAAAACCAGAGGCAAAAATACCACAACAACAGGCAGAAAATTGGAAAAATTGGGCAGAAAGCCAGCCTAAAAATAGCCCTGACTTACCAGATACCGCTTTAAAACGGGAAACAATTTATTAAAAATGACCGGAAAATTTGGGTCTCAAGTATCCCCTTTTAAGGAGATAAAAAAAGAATATTCCGTATTTCAAGTCTCCTACTGAAGCAGGAGGTACTGATAACTGATAACTGATAACTGAAATGACTAGGTATTTATTAGATACGAACATTCTTTTAAGAGCTAGCGACCCCACCTCATCCAACTATCAATTAGCCGTTGATTCTGTATTTTTATTACTGAATCAAAACCACGAATGTTTATTAACTGCCCAAGTTCTGATAGAGTTTTGGGTAGTTGCTACCCGCCCTCTAGAAGTAAATGGCTTAGGTTGGACTCCTGAAAGAACTCGACAACAAATCAATATATTAATTTCTCAATTCGCTTTATTATCAGAAAATGGAGCAATTTTTTCTTATTGGTTAGAGTTAGTTACTACTCACAATATTAGAGGAAAACGAACTCATGATATTAGATTATTAGCCGTAATGAAATCTCATGGAATTAATTGCTTATTAACTTTTAATCCAGAAGATTTTATAACTATTCCAGAAATAAAAATTGTCACCCCACAGGAGCATTGACTTAATCAATAAATAACGATATAATACGTTAAAAACACACCATTAGACAGGCTGCGCTCAATCTCCATGAAATCCATTAGAACCAAACTCAAATTAAATAATAAACAAAAAACTCTGATGGCACAACACGCTGGCTACTCGAGGTGGTGCTACAACTGGGGTTTAAGTTTATGGAATGCTGCTTACAAAGAAGGTTACAAGCCCAACCCTCGTAAACTGAGAGAGGTTTTTACTAATCACACCAAACCCCTTTACCCATGGATGAAAAACTTGTCGTCTAAAGTTTATCAATATGCTTTCCGAAACTTGGGTGAAGCATTTAAGAGGTTTTTTCAGGGATTGGGTAAGCGCCCACGGTTTAAGAAGAAAGGTAAGTCTGATTCATTCACAATTGAAAACCAGTGGAAAACCCATAGAATTAAATGGATGGAGTCACAAATTACCTTTTATTGGTATGGTCAAAACTTATGAACCAATTGAAGCAACTACTCAAAAAATCACTATTAGTAGACAGGCAGGTGATTGGTATTTAAGTTTGAGCTATGAATTTACTCCTAGCCCAACCCCAACAACCACTGAAGTTGTAGGTGTGGATTTAGGTGTCAAAACATTAGCAACTTTAAGTGATGGAAAAGTATTTGAAAGCGTAAAGTCATATCGTAGGTTTGAAACCAAGCTTTCTAGACTGCAATATCTAAACCGCAATAAAATTATTGGCTCTGCTAATTGGAGAAAAGCACAGCTTAAGATAGCTAGGCTGCATAGACGAGTGGCTAGCATCCGCAAAGATGCACTTCATAAATTGACAACATATTTAGCTAAAAACCACAGCGTTGTTGCCATAGAAGATTTGAATGTTAGCGGTATGTTAGCTAACCATAAGCTAGCTAAATCAATTAGCAGACAGTGCTTTTATGAGTTTCGGAGACAGCTCGAATATAAAACACGATGGCACGGTTCTAAATTAGTAGCAGTTGATAGGTTTTTTCCATCATCAAAAACTTGCAGTAGGTGTGGTCATGTTCAAGATATGCCGTTAAGCCTGAGAACTTATGATTGCCCAGACTGTGGCTTGTCAATAGATCGAGATTTAAACGCAAGTATAAATTTGAGAGATGCGGTCGGCTCGGTCGTGAATGCCTGTGGATGAGCAACCGCCGACGGCCTCAGTAGAAGCAGGAAGTAAACCTCAAGTTGTAACACTATGTGACGCTTTGTGTCAGTGTTATAGAGCAGATAATTACCAACTTTTAAGTAAGATATTAGTTAAGTATAGTACCAAATTATGAATATTATTGGTAATCAGAGGGAGGAGCGATCGCGCCTCTCGACCTTAAGTTTGGCTAGTAGCTCAAGAGTTTAGTTGGGAAAAAACTGGTTTAGCTACTAGGGAGATAATTCAGAATTATCTGATCAAGAAATAATGAGGGCGATCGCTCCCTTTTATTTTAGGGAACCTAAATTAACTGTGAATTCATCTAACGTTACAACCCAGTTATCGAAGTTCAACCAATGGCTATATAATACTTGTTAACCACTAAAATTGATGACAATTACTGGTACGTCAAAATGCCATTAATATTAGAAATGTGATCGTCCAGATTGATTTCAGCTTGTACCCATTGTTGAGCACGTTTTTCACACTCACCAACTAGAACACTAGGGCCAGACAATTCAGTATTGCCACAAGTCGCAATAAAGTTATCGTGTTGCCACATAAGTTCTCCATCAATATTTCCTATGTATGGATTCAAGTTTATCTCTGTTTGATTTGGGGTGTAACCATCAGCCATATAGCAAGTTGAAGACAGAGTTGAACCATTAACGCTAGAGTTGTAGCAGGTTAGGCTAAAAGAAGCCCAAGCTTCGTTAGCGAACATACCTAAGGAGATTGCGATCGTAAATAGGAAGGCAACTGCAGCCTTGAAGAATCTGTTTTTCATGACAATTAAGTTTTCTTTCTGAACTAGAGTAAATAACAAAGGTTAGCCAGATTACCTTGATTTAGGATTTTCTGGTTTGAGCTTGAGGTTCCTTTTGAGTTCCTGTGTAATTAAGACGATCTGGGAAGGGAATTTCTGATTTTTTTTTGCTACGCCACAGCAATCTTTTTATTTGGGAAATGGCGATCGCCTTTGGTTAACCCGAAAAATGTCGGAGAAATAACTGATGGGATGAATGTTATTGCTAAAGAATGGAGAGAGCGATCGCGCCTCTCGACCTTAAGTTTGGCTAGTAGCTCAAGAGTTTAGTTGGCAAAAAACTGGTTTAGCTACTAGGGAGATAATTCAGAATTATCTGATTAAGGTTTAAATAATTGGGGCGATCGCTCCTTTTTATTTTAGGGAACCTAAATTAACTGTGAATTCATCTAACGTTGAAACCCCAGTTATCCAAGTTCAAACAATGGCTATATTTAGTTGATTGCCACATCCAAAAAGTACACAGAACCCTCGTCTACATTACTCAACATATATTCTCCTGTTTCGGAATTTGGTTTGAACACGTATTCGCCTAAATTATCATCAGAACTTATGCTATCCCTTTCCCACAGCACAACTTTGGCAGTTGTTGTGAAATTTTTCTCTATATTCAGGGTTTTTGACTGACCGTTGTAAATATCCTCAGACTTACCAGATGGCCATACCTTCCCTCCGTTTACTGTGATGTAAAGTTCATCTGGGAATTTCCGACCAATACTGCTCGCGATATCGTTAAGCTTATCGGCTGCTAAAGACACGAGTTGACCTCCAGCAGCTCCAAGGAAAGCGCCACCAGGGCCACTCACAGTTCCTGCCACTACTGGTAATCCATATTCTGCTGCCAACTTGACAATGCTACTGACAGCACTTGTAATCGAAGAATCTACCCCAGTTGAGACAAGCTCGGCTTTTACAGATTTCAGTTTCAATGTAGCTGCATTAGCCGATGCCGGGACAGCACAAAGTGCTGATGTGAGAAATAATACTGTAGCTAGAACAAGACTGATAAACTTTTTCATTCTTTCCTCTCTTAAGGTTAATATGTTTGTTCCATCTATATGACGTTTGAGAATCCATTTTTCTGAACACTTTTCTTCTACTTCTTATTTTTTAGACTTGGGGGTAAGAAAAAGTGGTGGTGGTGCATAGTAATGGTAGAGAGAGTGTGGGGGGATGGGGAGATGGGGGGATGGGGGGATGGGGAGATGGGGAGATGGGGAGATGGGGAGATTGGGGGATGGGGAGATGGGGAGATGGGGAA
>NZ_JAAHHG010000252.1 GCF_010692555.1 Okeania sp. SIO3B5
AAATTATCCAATTGTCATAACTACGCTCATCTTGTCTTATCTTTCTTCTCCTGAATTCTGAATTGCAGAATTGCTGAATTCTAAAGACTTAACCATTCTATGGCTGTTTAACCGGATTTGATATCATGTCCGGTAGCATCGGAGCGTGTTTAACGAAGTCAGAAGTCAGAAGTCAGAAGTCAGAAGTTAACCCACCCCTAACCCCTCCCAGGAGGGGAAGTCGGGGATTTAAGCCCCGCTCCAAAAATATTACGCCTTAAAAGGCGGGGTTTTAGACCCATATTATTTTGAGAAAATTAAGGTGACAATGAAAGAAAACCTTCTGCCTCCTGCCTTCCCCTCCTGGGAGGGGTTAGGGGTGGGTTGCCTCCTGCCTTCGGACAACCATTGTCTAATTATTCAACCGGACATGATATTAGGGGTGGGTTCCCTATTCCCTATTCCCTCTTTTCAGGAGATGTCTATTATATTAATTTCTTTTTGAAAATACCATGAATCAACTATTACCTTTAAATTTTTGTAACCAAGACCTACGGCATCGTGATTTTCAAGGTCAAGACCTGACAGGGGCTAATTTTAGTGGTTGCGATCTCAGAGGTTGCAATTTTCAGGATGCTATCCTAGCAGAGGCAAATTTTCGAGGTGCAAGAATTGGACAATGTAGGAGCAAAATTAGGACTTTGATTGTCCGTTGTGCTGGAGCCGCGATCGCTGTTACTATTGCCAGTGCTTTTGCGAGTTTTGTTGCAGGTGGAATGGCGGGAGTTGCTGCTTTAATTGCAACTGGAGCTGTAGCAGTTGCTATTACTAATGCAGAGAATGAGATTATTGCTGCGGTTTTAACAGGTACTTCAGCAGTTATTGGTTCGAGTGGTATTATCTCTTTTTTTGCCGGAAATATACTTAAGGCGTTTTTATTATTTTTGGGTTCTGGAATAGTTTTTGGATTAGCTATAATTTTGTTTTTTCAAGTTGTTATCAAGTTGGAGAAGTTATCAAAAACATCTTTTGAGGATGCAAATTTAACTAATGCTATTTTTGATGAGGCAATTATTGAAAAGGAAAGCAAAAGGTAGCTATGCTGAGGGCAGAAGGGAAAAACAGGTTTAAAGTGAGAAGGTTTTTTATAGCGTTTCTCAAAAAGGAAGGCAGAAGGCAGCTATGCTGAGGGCAGAAGGGAAAGGATGATCGGTAGTAATGGAACTAATTTTTACGCTAAGGCTGAAACTTTTACTATAATTTAATTTGAGGCGCTAAAATTTCAGGTAAATTTATAGAAATACTCTAAAATGACAGTAGTTGCTTTTGATTTGGATGGAACACTTAGTAATCCCTCTAAAGGTATTACAGCTTCAATTAACTATGCTCTGGAGAAAGTTGGTGCGCCGAGAAAAGAACCTGCCGATCTAAATCAGTATATTGGACCACCTCTGAATGAGATTTTCTCTGAAATACTGAATACAAGAAATGCTGTAATTATTGAGGAGGCAATTTCATATTATCGGGAAAGATATGTCTCTATTGGATATATGGAAAACGTTTTATATGAAGATATCCAGGAAGTGCTAGAAGTTTTAATTGTTCGCGGAATTAGATTATATGTAGCAACATCAAAGAGAACTGACATCGCAAAATCTATAATCAAATATTTTGATCTTCAAAGATATTTTGTACAAGTATTAGGCTGTGATGTACAACAGCAAAAGCACGATCTTCTCAAAAAAATAATTAATTTAAACGATGGACATACTCTGTTAATGATAGGCGATCGCTCTTACGATATGAATGCTGGTCGCAAGGTTTCAGCTAAATGTATAGGTGTTCTTTGGGGATATGGAAGTTCTGTTGAATTAAAAAAAGCAGGAGCTGATGTACTTGTCAGAAACACCAGTGAAATGTTGGATTATATTAAGACGGTTCATAACTTTGGCGTTGCTGATTTGTAATGTTTTAGAGAAAGGTGTGAATAGTCCCCGTTAGAGGGAATATTGATCTGGAAAAAAGGACTAGGTTTTTAGCAGAAATAATGGTAAAATTGCTATTAGGATATTGTCTCAGATATCCATCAAAACTTCTACTTTGTATGATTAAAAATCCTAGTGATTTTACATAAATAGCCATGTCAGAAATTACTATTAATTTACCAGAAGAAATTTTTTCTGCCCGTCGTTTAGCTCCTGAAGAATTTGTTCGGGATATGCGTTTAGCAGCAGCTATATATTGGTATCAAAAAGGGGAAATTTCTCAAGAAAAAGCGGCTCAAGTTGCCGGGTTAAACCGTCGAGATTTTCTCGCTAGTTTGGCAAGGGAAAAAATAGATGTGTTTAATGTTGATTTTAATGATTTACAACGGGAGTTAGATCGTGGCTGAAATTCCCGCAGTAAATACTTCGCCCTTGATTTTTTTGACTCAGTCAAATTTGCTCAACTTCCTGCAAATACTGAGTCCGAAAATTATTGTTCCTCAAGCAGTAGCTACAGAAATTCAAGCCTACGGCAACACAGATGTAACTGCTCAAATGTTAGCTCAAACAGATTGGTTAGTTGTGACTGAAACTCCTACTATTCCTGCTGTGATTCAAAGTTGGGACTTAGGAGCAGGAGAATCAGAGGTTTTGAGTTGGGGATATCATTATCCCAATACAGAAGTGATTATTGATGATTTAGCTGCTCGTCGTTGTGCCCAGGCGTTAGGAATTCCGGTGAGAGGTACTTTAGGTTTAGTTTTAACTGCCAAACAACGTGGAGTAATTTCAGAAGCACGTCCAGTTTTAGAACAGTTACGGTTGTCTGGAATGTATCTATCGGAGAGATTAATGAATCAAGTCTTGATGTCAGTGGGAGAGTAATTTTCAGAAAATGGCGATCGGCTTTTTGGCATAAAACTAGGGAAGTTGGCACGCTCATGCCAACTTATTTTATAACCCTTTCAATACAAGGCTTTTTAGCCTTTGCCTGGAAAAATGCTATATCTTGTTATTTCCGCCAAGTTCGTTAGTTTTATTAACAAATATTTTTTAATCCACGTCAATTTGTCTAGTTTTTCTAAATAGTATGTTTTTGTTACTATACATTACAGTTTGAATTATATGACCAACTACATTATCTATATTAATTTCTGTACCTTCAATGCTATATGGGAGGTCAGTTTCAAGAGAATTAGAGTCAAAACCACTGAAGTCTATTTCATTTTTTGAATTAATTTTTAGATCAAGTATAGACAAACGTTTTTCTACTAATGAACGAGTAATATTATCATCTATATCTATACGTAAAATAGGTTCACCTAATTCATCCCAAGCTAAACCAATACCACCGACTCCATCTATATCTTCGATAAGTTCTTTTACCTGTTTTTTTAGTTTTTTCAGAGATTGATACGACATGATTTTTAAGATATTAAAGTAAGATCAAGAGTTTCTAAAATATTTTTCAAATTACAAGCATAGCTTACCCCCACTTTCTTACCATTAATATCAAGTATACCACTGGCAAATTGAAGACCTACAGCTTGTAAAATTTTTGGAATAAAAATTAAACTACCCGAATCACCTTTCTCAGCGAATGGTTTATCAAGTGATTGCCAACGTATTTCTAGAAGATTATCAAAACGTACATTCTGCTTAAATTGAGGAATATAAACAGTTACATTATCAAGCTCTATAGCACTAGGAATCCCCTCTGTGTACCCAGTAGTCCGTCCAATTTTTGCAAGTATTATTTCTGGACTTATTACATCATAATCTTGTACATCATTAATATATCTACCAGAATCATCTGAATTCCCAAAGCCTGATGGGATAAGATTCCCTTGATGTTCAATACCCTCATCAAGAACAGCGTAAGCACTATCACCCAAATTGCTTCCAATTTTGCTAATCGACATGGCATCTCCAAGAGTCCCAATATAACTACCCATAGTCATAATGCTTCTTTGATCTAACCTACCAGGCTGATATATCTTATCCCCCGGCTTTGCCTCATCGCAAAGGGCAAGAACATGATTATTTGACAGGATAGCTCCAGAACCATTAGAAGTACAAACAAAAGCTCCAAGAGTGCCTGGGCCTCCATCTCGATGACCAACAGAAAGACCTAGATGAAGAGGACGTTTTTTTCTTGTAAAATTATTATTACCTTTTCCATCAATTGCCGATTGAATAAGCACAGTAGAAGAAGGAATGGTTACGTCTTCTACCATCAGTACATCTATCTCATTTTGGAATTTTTCTGCTTTTTTCTCAGCAAATTTATAAGCTTTACCACCTTTTTGCTCGATACGTAGCTCAAGTTGATAATCATTTTTGCCTTTGATTGAATATCCAACGCTTAAGCGCTCTTCAGGATTATGTTCAATGTTCAAGCTTGTTGTTCTGAGACTTGGTTCACGCTCTAAATCATTTTGGTAATATTGATCTAAAATTTCATTTTTTAGTTCAAAAATCGAATCCAAATTCATTCTTATTGACCTTAAACTGAAAATTGATTATTGTGATAAATACTACGCTGATTTTTTAAAAAAAGTCTTTTTATTCTACTTTGTAATCTCCTTTATAAAAAAACGGAACTATAAATATCCATAAAATTACTGCTGTAGGTGCATAACGTGGATCTGGAAGATTCCATTTTAAGATATTATGTCCCATTGCGTAAACCCAAATAACAAATGAAACGGCTGCAATTCCAGTTCCGATTAGCTGTATAGATGACCACTTCTTTTCAGTATCTCTTGTCCCCCAAAGTCTTGAAAGAATTACAAGACCAATACAAATAACAGGCCACCAATCAATAAAGCTTAATGATGTATTATTTTCAGTAAGTAATTTATCTGTCGGTTCAGCTATCCAAAAGCTACGTACTGTAACGTAAACACTAAGCACTTCCGTTGGCACAAGTTTAACTAAACGCTCCATATAGTTAGCAAAGTTAGCATCTATAAGATTATCAGCTTCACTTGGTTCAATACCCGTTAGTTGAATAGGATTATCAGCTTCACTTGGAAGAAGATTATCAGGACTTACCCGACGTGATTTATTATTATTGTTGATGCGATGTTCTATACGAAAAGGATATGGCATAATTAAAGCTTTTCTATGTAATTGGGTCAAATATAGCGAAGTTGCTATGAGCGACAATCTAGAAATGAAAGGCTTACTATGTAAGTATCTCAGGGACTGCTATTTTCGCGATCGCAACTACTTTTCCACTAAACCCACCCCATCCCCAGTCTGATAGTTTTGCGCGTTTTCCTCTTGTAGAAGTTCGTCGATTTTCGCTCTTAACTTGTCTTGCCAACCTGAAATATTTTTGATTCCGTTAAACATATCGTCATCTACCCGGACAGTCAGATTATTAGACTTGGGTTTTCCTGGTACTTTAGGTTTCCATCTATAAGCTAATAAATCAGGGTTTCCTCCTGGTCTCCCACACTTAGTAGAGGTTTTAGTCTGCTTCTTTTTTGTTGTTTTAGTGGCCATATTACAGTCCTCCTATTGCTTGTATATATTATAAGTTATATTATAGTTAGTAAGCAAGCAAAAAAAATTATAAAAATTATTTACATTTCTTGGTATGCAAGCTATAATAATAAATGTAGAGGCCAATAAAGAAGTTCTACAAGTGGACAATAAAAAAGGACACCGCCCTCTCCTAGGAAAGTTGAGGCAATGTCCTTTTAGAGTCCCCGCTAAACAAGTATTAGGAGACAAATTAATGATATTTTTCATCAATCCAATTTCAATTATATTACAAAATCTCAGCCAAGACAAGGCTTTATTACGAGCCTACTTGGGCCTAACAAAAATAATGGCCACTAAACCAATTACTAATTCAGTAAACGAAACACGATTTTACTATAACCGCTTATTAGGCTACTTAATCTACCACCTAGAAAAAACGATCGCTGAGATTGAGGCTGCCGATAATTACATAGAAGAGCAAGAGCAACACAAAAGCAATTCAGAGACTACCTACACTCCACAGGAGGCACAAGCATACGACAGTGTATTAGGTGAACAGCCTCCACAAGATACACCAGAACCTGAGAAAATTGAATCACTATACTCTAATGAGGCAGAAATAGCTAAGGTAAATGCAGCCTCTAATAAAATATCAGAAAAAAATCGGCAGCAATCCATAGAAAAAAATTCTCCAGCCCAAACCGAAACTTTAGAAGTTGATGAAGTAGAAGCGAGTGAAACTAGGAGTAGTTTGCAACAACCTGAACCTACTCTGACTGAACTGAAGGAGCAGCTATTATCTAAGAAAAATAAATCACAACTAGAGCAATTCAAGTCAGAGATAGGGGCTGAAAAGGCTGGAGAGATTTGGGAAAGCTGCACAATTCCTGAGCGCAATCTAATCAAATGTATTAACGCTACCACTAAAAAAGGAGCCTTACCTTTTGATTTAGTTAGTTGGGTGAACCCTCTAGGAGGACGAGAGATAGCCCGTTATGTTGGGTTTTACCGTGGAGGTAAGCAGTGCAAAGAGAACGAACGAGTGATCTATCTACCAAAGCATGACACATTCAAAGTCGTGGACAAGCGATCGCTCAAAGGAGTAAATGCAAAGTATCAAAAACCTTGCCCTCCTGAGCTTGCGACTAAGTTAGAAGCTGCATTAGAAGCACAACCAGAACCAGAGCAACCAACAGTTCAGGAAATAGCAAATAAAACTTCACAGGATTAGCATCCGCCCCAAAGTCCCAAAGTGGTTCAGATATTGGAAGCAAGCCAGAGTTGCAACTATCAGAGTCAAACGTAGAGGTACAAACAGAACTAGACCTCTAAACCGAACCAGCGGCAGGGACAAAAAAATCTGGCGTTGATGAAGCGCGTGTATGATATTAATCTTAATTACTTAGGAGTCAACCCACCCCTAACCCCTCCCAGGAGGGGAAGTCAGTAGGGGCGAATGGCATTCGCCCTTACAGGAGTTATATCATGTCCGGTTAAACAGTGATAAATAAATAACTACGGAGGAGTCAGGAGGAAAGAAGGAAAAAAGAAGAATAACTGGAGTTGAAGGAGAAAGTTTTTTTATAACTAATTATCCGGACATGATATTAGGAGGGAAGAAAGAACATGAAGAAACTCCGAGTATAAGGAGAAAGTTTTTTGGTCGCGTAAGCAGAACAGAGTTCTATCGCGCTCTGAACTGGACAGATATCATACCTCAAATCACCAACACCAAAAATATGAAGCCACTGCTACACCACTCTTAGAATTGGTTGCGGGCGATCGCTAGTAATGGGACTAATTTTATGCTAAAACTGAAACTATTACTATAATTGAACTTGATGTGCTAAAATTTCAGGTAAATTTCAGAGTCCATAAACTTCAGAAGTACCGAAACTACTGATCGCCCAATCCGTGCTTATTCAGGATTTATATCTTTGTTTGACGTAAAAACTTCTGCACATCTATAATCTATATTTGAGCCTATTTTCTGGCTTTATTTTTTGTAAGTGCCACTACAAGAATCTTACTCAGCTTCTTCCCCTTCAGAGTTAGATTTAGGAATAGTTAGAGCAATATAACCACCAACTCCAACCTTAGCGAGATCGAAGAAGGAAGAACGATAGTCTTTATCAATAGTAGCAAGGATTAATGTACCCCCAACTAAAGTGCTGACAACACCAGCTAAAACGAAATCTCTAATCTTTGTATTGTTCATATTGTCTTGTTATTACCTTCTGAATAATTTGAAGACATAAAAATATCTCCTAAACTCCTGCTAACCTGTGGGAGTTTCCTATTTTATCTGTGCTAATACAAGGAATTACGTGACATTCAATTTTTTTTCCTAAAAGTGTCACACTTCTAAAAACTTTTCACAATATAGGTGAATCCAAAGATAAGTGAATCAAAAAAATAGTATTCATCAATGTTTCTGGATTTAATGTTTTGTTAGCAATTCAATGCTTATGATAATTAAACAAAATCAACAAGAACAAGAGTTAAGTTACTTATGTGTATCTGACTCATATCCATCTGGCTCGTATCCATTTGAGTTACATGGATTTGATTTACTGTTACCATCAAGCAAAATAAATGATACTCAAGAGAGGAAATTTTTAATTGCTTTGGCTAGTAAATATATTCCTGAACATATTTCTCTAGAAATCAATTTACTCTATTTCTTCTACTATGTTGTTTTATGGGTCTACTGTGTAGTATGTAAAGCATGGGAACTATTGAGAATATGGGAACTAAACAAACTTCTGATCTCCCTCTACCTAAGAGAAACTAACAAAATAGCCTTTGGAGAAAATATCAAAAATTTCAGTGCTTGGGTATACAATGTTATTCTGAAAATAATGCAGAAAGAAAAACAATAAAAAAGTCATAACTTGAAGTAGGTCAATTTCTATGATGTACCTACTTAATAGATTGAAAATGAATAAGAATTGAAAGTAAATAGCTTAAGGAGGTGAAGTTTCATGTCACCATAGGAGTTATATCATGTCCGGTTGAACAGTTACAAATAAACTACTCAGAATTCAGAATTCAGCAATTCTGCAATTCAGAAGGGAAGAAAGAAGAAAAGAAGGAGAAAGTTTTTTTATCACTAATTATCCGGACATGATATTAATTAAAATATGAAACTACGACCCGATGCAAAAAAGTTATTTGACTTAGCAATTGAAGGTCTAATACAACCAAGAAAAATCAATAATCCTCAAGAGAGGAGATCTTCAACAGTTTTGGCTTACTTTATCAAGCATAGCCTTAAACAATTTCATCTAGAACAGGTCGATTTCTATGATGTGGTTTCCGAGGTCTATCTAAGAGGAACTAACAAGATAACCTCTGGGGAAAATATCAAAAACCCTGGAGCTTGGATTCGGATAACTTCCTACAATGTCATTCGGGAAATGAACCGAAAACAACAAAAAGAGCGAGCAAACTCTGAATATATAGAGAGTCAAGTTGCTCCTAAAAGCTGTAAAAGCTGGGAAGAAAATGAATTACAACTATGTATTTTAAAGCGGTTACTTGAAGAACTGACTGAAATAGAACGTCAGATTTTAGAATTAAGATTTTTTCAAGATAAATCTTGGAAGGAAGTTGTCGATATTTTAACTTCTACAGGACAAATTCTAACTGAAACTAATGCTAGACAAAGGGGCAGTCGAGCTTTGAAAAAACTGAAAACACGCTTTTTTAACTATGTTAAATCTAGTAATTTGTCAGCTTAAAATTAAATTGGTTTTTTAATATAAATGAAGGAGTTTTTTACTCCTTCCTACTCTATTAATTAGGCGAATTAAGTTGACTCCAGTGATAATTTAAATTCAGAATCATGTATCAAATTCTATACCAAATCAATCAGAATTTATCTTTATTAGCAGAAGAGTATTGTTATTTAATATCTCTTTCAACACTTTCTGAAGATGAGGCGGATCGTATGGCAGAAATATTAGAGATTGCTAATGAAGATGAATCTCTAAATTGTCTAATAGAAGAAATTGAGATGAATAATTACGAAAATCAGGGGCTTCAAAACTTACTTCAAATCATTTCAGAAGATGTCATTAGCAGTTAAGTTTTTTGTTTATTTAGCTTTTAATTGCTACAGTGGTTTTCTCTGCTAGTCAGAATTTAGAGATTAATATTGTAACGACATTTTTTAAACTTGGTATAACTTTATTTTTGGCGAGAATGATGTAAGCAATGAAGATAATCATCTTTAAATACAATTAATTATTGTTAGCTTTAAAGATGATACTACAATTGAAGGTGCGCCTTTTATGGGGGATTAAAACCCCCATTATCAACCTTGAGAAGCCGATCGCTAAGTACTACTTAATCAGAGATTGTCAATTTGGCCTCTACTAAATCAGCACTACGCTGCAATTCAAAACCCACTTTCTCACAAACTCGTTGCATAGCTATATTCTCAGCTAAAATTGTCGCTACAATTCCCTCTAACTGCTCATCTCGACCAATTTGCACCAGTCGCAATAACAATTCCGTTCCTAACCCCTGACGTTGATAGGGATCGCTCACTAACATGGCAAATTCTGCTTCATTTACCCCATGTGACTTACTCAAGCGACCTGCTCCTAAAATCTCATGGTTTCCTGTTTCCGGATTTTTATAATCCACTACCAATGCCATTTCCCGATTATAATCAATAAAGCAAATCCTAGTTAACCGTTCGTGAGCGATGCGTCTACTCAATTTGAGAAAATTAAAATAACGAAAATACACACTTTCCTCAGACAATGTTTTGTGGAACTGAACAATTAACGGTTCATCCTCTGGACGAATAGGACGAATAGTCACTTCAGCACCATTTTTCATTTGCCAAGGTTTGATATATTGAGTCGGATACGGGCGAATAGCTGGTGATGGCAATTTTTCTACACCCACACTCTTGTCATGGAGAACTACCCGTGCATCCAAAGCAATTAAACGTTCCGAAGATGCCAACAGTGGATTAATATCTATTTCCTTTATCCAAGGTTGCTCTACCACCAACTGACTAAATTTCACCATTAGCTTTTCCAATGCTGCCATCTCCACAGCTTTACGCCCCCGAACACCTTTGAGAGCTTGATAGATTTTTGTTTGTTCTATCATTCGACGGGCGAGAGTTGTATTCAGAGGGGGCAATGCTACTGCTCGGTCTTTAAACACCTCTACCAACTGCCCACCTGTACCAAATAACAATACCGGACCAAATTGTGGATCTATGCTGCTACCAATAATCAATTCATAACCAAGGTCTAAGCTTAACATCGGTTGCACTGTCACCCCTAAGAAATGCTCAGAACCCACTTTCTCAGCTACGGATGTTTGAATATTCTGATATGCCCATTTTACCGCTTCTGCATCTTTGAGATTTAACTGCACTCCACCCACATCAGTTTTGTGAGTAATTGTCTCAGAAAAAAGCTTCAGTACTACGGGATAACCGATTGCATCAGCGTGTTCCATTGCTTCGACTTCAGTTTTAGCAATCAATGTCTGGACAATAGGAATACCATAAGCAGCTAAAACCTGTTTCGACTCAGACTCGGTGAGAATAGTTCGGTTTCCATCCTGAGCAGTTTTGATAATTTGCTCAACTAAAGAACAGTTAGGACCTTCTTCTTGTTCTTGTGCTAGCACTGGTGTTTCATATATACCTTGCAGGTTATAACTATATTTCCACATAAAGTTAAACAACCGTGCTGCTGCATCTGGATAACGATAAGTGGAAATACTAGCGCGATTGAGAATTGTTTCACCCGTGGTTACTTCATCTCCTCCCATCCAACTTGCTAATACTGGTTTTTTGGAAGTCTGAGCATAATGTTTCAACTGTTCTGCGGTTTGAGTAGGATCTGTCATAGCTTGAGGAGTCAAAATTACTAGCAAACCGTCAGTATTAGGGTCTTTGACTGCTACTTCTAGAGTTTTGTGATAACGTTCGGGGTCAGCATCACCAAGGATATCAATGGGGTTACTATGACTCCAGTGAGTGGGTAAAAACTCATTCATTTGAGTAATGGTTTCTTCTGCCAGTGGAGCAAGTTCCCCACCAGTAGCAATCAAGGCATCAGTAGCTAGAACACCCGGTCCTCCAGCATTAGTTATAATTGTCAATTTTGGTCCTTTGGGAATCCGTGGCTGTTTTGCCATCACTTCTGCCATATCAAATAGTTCAGAAATACGATTCACCCGCAATACTCCACAGCGACGGAAAGCAGCATTGAGAACTTCATCACTACCTGTGAGGGAACCTGTGTGAGAAGCAGCCGCTTTGGCAGCCGCCTCGGTTTGACCTGCTTTGATTACTATTATTGGTTTGGTTAATGCTACTTCCCTAGCAGCAGACAGGAACGACCGCGCATTGCCAATGGATTCCATATAAATTACAATACTCTTGGTATGGTGGTCATCACCGAGATAATAAATGAGGTCGCCCCAATCTACATCAAGCATGGAACCGATGGAGATAAAGGCACTGAAACCAACGTTTTCCGGGAAACTCCAGTCGAGAACGGCCGTACAAAATGCCCCACTCTGACTAATGAAACCAACGTTACCAGGGTTAGCCATTGTGCTAGCAAAGGTGGCGTTTAGTCCACTATGAGGGTTCATTAAGCCTAAACAGTTAGGGCCGATAATCCGCATTTTGCCCCTAGCTGTTGCCATGATTTGTCGTTCTAATTCTATGCCTTCTGGTCCAATCTCTTTGAATCCAGCAGAGACTACGATCGCGCCTTTTATACCTACTTCTACACATTCACGCACAGCATCAGGGACCATTGGTGCGGGTATAGCAATGATTGCTAAGTCTACTGGTGCTGGTATGGCTTTAATATTTGGATAAGCTGGAATTCCTAACACATTATGACGCTTGGGATTAACCGGATAAATTGTGCCTCCAAAAGGATTGCTGAGTAAATTCCAGAGAATTGTGCGTCCGACACTGCCGACTCTGTCTGTCGCGCCAATTACTGCCACATTTTCTGGGGCAAATATTGAGGTTAGGGGTTGTCGTTCCGCCCTCAGAATATCATAAGTTGGATCTGTTGTTTGTTGAGGTATTTGTAACATTATTTTTCCCCTTTTTTTCAGTTGATTATTATTTTTCTCAACTTTAACTTGAAACGATTTCTAACTTAACACTACTTTCAGCCTGCTGTACTTGTCTAGATATTTCATTTGTGAAAGGTTAAGGGAATCTTAAAATTTATCTTTCTTGTTAATGGACAAAAATATATTTTTTTTACTCTTAAACATTGACAATATCTTATCAAATTAATTTTACTTAGTCAAATCAATCTAGAGTGAAAATACTGTGATATTGTCTTGTTTATCTACCCAGATTAACAATCGTAAAATTGTTGTATTAGGAGTCAGGAGTCAGGAGTCAGAATATAAAAGGATTTTCATCGAACTTAATTTTTATTTAAAATCTCATAATACCAAGGGTGATAAATGTTTGTTACAAATGGTAGGGACGTTGCATGCAACGTCCGTACGAAAAAAGGAAGAGGGAAGAAAGAAGAAGGGGTAAATGTTGAAAAAAAGGGAAAAAAGATAGAGATAACTATATCAAATGAACTGGAGCAGCTATTTTTAAGAATATCCGATCAATGTCTACCTTTTTGTAGCATTCTTTTTTCACGCTTGGTATAAATTATTCCTGATTGCTATATGTACTAATCACACTAATTACAGAAAAAAAATCTCTGCTTGATTACGCTACAGCAAATAGATAGTAAGCAATCAGCAATCAGCTATTAGCTATCAGCTATTGATGATCAAAGTAGGTTAAAGCAATTGAGAAATTTGGATAGAGTTAAAACTTACTGTCAAATTACCGAATAATTAATAATTAATAATTAATAATTAAATAATTCGCGCCTTGAAGCCGACCCTTTTAAGGGGAAAAAAGCGGTCTCCGGATGGCGTTTTGCTCCGCAACATATAAAGCGGAGCGGCTCTGATAAGAGTGGGTCCCCATCGCCATATCCAATCAACCAAGAGAAGAAATAATATCTCCTTATATTCAATTCCGTAGCGGTTTTAACTAGAGTTAATTATCAATTATCAATTATCCATTATCCATTAATGAAACTTCTTTAAGCTGATAAGGAATTATTCATTATTTGCTGAAATGCTGACTGTTCAGAGCTGAATGCTTACCATAGATATAATACAAAATCATATGGACAGGAAGTATTCTTTAAGGCATTAATTCTTTATATCAAATCCGCTTAATTGGAGTAAGCATTCAGCCGTCAGCACTTCAGCGTTCAGCTATTGCTTTTAGTGTAACCGCTCAATAATCCGGGGTAAATATGTAATTGACTTGCCTCAAATGACGTAAAATCGTTCCTAAACTGGTAGTCCGCCCCCATTTATTGAGCGGATACCTTTTAGTTTTAGATAAAAGCTTTAGTAATTGAGGCAGAATTTATACTTACTACCAAAGTCGGCTAAAACAGTCTATATTCATTTAAACCCTTTCATGAGAGCT
>NZ_JAAHHG010000253.1 GCF_010692555.1 Okeania sp. SIO3B5
CTTGAGAGAAATCTCGCAAAACTCCAAAATATACTGCTCTATATATATAGATGTATAAGAGGTAGTTGAACTTTATTTTTAATTTTCTTTAGTAGAGCTGAAAATATTTCATTCCTACTCAATTTTTTCTGGTTGAAAGTTGAGTTATCTCAGAATTTGAATGGCTGTGAATTATTGATTTTCTCTAGATTACTTTCTAAAGGTAATTGATTTTTTTGTCTGGGCTAGAATCAGAGTTCAAATATATGTGTCACGGGTGCATCTCAATGCAAGAATAAAGCCAAAAAGTTATTGCTTTTAGGGAACAGGGAACAGGGAACAGGGAACAGGGAACAGGGAACAGGGAATATATAGGAAAAAAGTATTTTTGCAAATAGCAAATATGAGATGCACCCTGTGTCACCTGACTTTTGATTGTAGAAAAAATCAAAATATCGAAAAATTCAAAAATATACTCTTATCTATATAGATGTATGGCAGATGCTTGGGTTTTGTTGCTGATTTTCTGTAGATAAATTTCGGAGAGTAACTTACTTTTTTGTCTCAGTAGAAGTTATAGATAAAATATATAGCAGTCCCCATTACTGTATTTGATATATCAAAAGCTAAAAACTCAGACAATGTCAGATTTTTTTCCTTATTCCTTCTTCCTTCTTACTTCTTCCTTCTTCCTTCTTACTTCTTCCTTCTTCCTTCTTACTTCTTCCTTCTTCCTTCTTCCTTCTTCCTTCTTATTGAAAAGTTTTTGAGAAATGGTATTATTTTGAACAGCTTAAATTAGAAAATATGACTCAGACTAGATTTAATTCTTCAGAAAATTCCATTCACCAAGAACTTCTAAAATTTATACCCGCTGATGCTAAAGTTATTATCGAATTTGCCTGTGGTAATGGCACAATAGCTTCTCAATATAAACAGATTAATCCTCACTGTTATTATATTGCTATTGAATCTAATCCAGACTTTGCTAAAAATTCTGTCTTACAAGTAGATAAAATTGTAGTAGGAAATCTACAGCAAAATCTTTCTACTCTAAATATTCAACCAGAAACAGTAGACTGTCTGATTTATGGTTTAGATTTAATGGCGATCGCTAACCCGACTGCAGTTTTGAAATATCATCAAAGTTGGTTAAAAAATGATGGTCAAGTTTTGGCTATTGTACAAAATGTACAGCATTGGCGCAGAATTTTTAATTTGCTTAAAGGTGGTTGGGAAAATTCGGAAATAATTCGTCATTGGTTTACTCTGGAAAGTCTCAAGTCATGTTTCGCTAACGCAGATTTACAAGTATATGAAATACAAACTCGTGGTGAAAAAGGAGAGGAGTTTCAACGGTTTCTCCAAGTAACTGAAGTTCTGGTTAATGCTTTGGGTTTGGATTCAAAAAGGTTCGCTACTCAGACAGCTGCTGAATACTTCATTACACGCGCCATCAAATCTCCTATCCCTCCCCGGAGATTATTAATTCAAACGATAATTATGGACTCGAAAGTTTGTGGTACTGTCAGAGTCTTGGAACCAGACTGCTTTAGCGCTACTATTCCTGGGGTGAGAACTTTTTCTACTGCGAAAACTGCTGACTTAAATATAGGGTTGCCTCAAGAAGAAAAGGTGTTTATCTGGCAACGCAGTATTTTAAATTATCCGTCTGACTTTCACAAACTTAAGTCTTTGCTGGAAAAGGATTATTTGATTGTGGCTGAAATTGATGATAATCCGTTACGTCGTCCTGAATATGCTGAAAATAATTATCTTAGCTATCGTGGCTGTCACTGTGTACAAACTTCTACCCCATCCCTAGCTAATTTTTTACGTCAATATAACCCCAACGTTGTAGTTTTTCACAATCAATTGGCTAGAATAGTACCCCTATATGAGCGCACACTTTCCCATAATAAATATCTTACCATATTTTTCGGAGCTGTCAACAGGGAAGCAGACTGGAAAGAGATTATGCCTATAATCAATCAAGTATTGTCAGATTATCAAGATAAAATTAGGTTCAAAGTCATCCACGATAAGTTATTTTTTGAAAGTTTAAATACAGCCAATAAAGAATTTTATCCATTTTGTAGTTATGATAAATATCTAGAGATTCTTGGCAGTTGTGACCTTGGTTTATTACCTTTAAATGACAACCCAATTAATCAAATGAAATCAGACTTAAAATTTGTTGAATGTGCAGGTTATGGAGTAGCTGTACTAGCTAGTCCAATAGTTTATCAAGATTCAATTATTGATGGTAAAACTGGTTTAATTTATCATTCGGTTTCAGATTTTGCTAGAAAATTTAGACAACTAATAACTGATAAAAATCTCAGAAAAAGAATAACAATTAACGCTTATGATTGGGTAAAAAATAATCGTTTACTTTATCAACATTATCGCCAACGTCGGAATTGGTATCTGCAAATGCGAGATGAATTACCGCGTTTAAATAAAGAGTTAAAAAATCGTGTACCAGAATTATTTGATAATTAAAATTTTGAAGTATTATTTTTGAAGGAGCTAGGATACAGAAAGGGGAGTGGGGGAGCATTTTCCTACCTTTTTCCTCTATTCTGTTTCTGAATTTCCTGACTTATGAACTTTTGACTCCCATGCCAAAAACACATACCGCGTCATTTCAGTTATCAGTTATCAATTATTAATTATCAATTATTAATTATCAGTTGTGAAAGATACCATAAGGGTTCTACAAAATTAAAGACAGCAATTGTCACAGGTGTAATCGTCTGAATTATTTAGGGATTGCTGATTAAATACCAAAGCATTGACAGATATTAGTTTTAGGCTTTTTGATGTCAAAAAAAGTGCCTGGTTTTCAGCTATTCATGCTCAAAAAGTTAGTATTTTAGGCAAAAGTTGGGCAGAGAAATCATTCTTACAATTCTTACTCCTACCTACTCGCTCATTCCTATTTTTCTTGTCTCCTGTCTCCTGTCTCCTACCCTCACCCATAAGACTTTTTCAGCAAACCCTATTTAGTTATCAAAAAAAAATAGTATACTTTATTAGTCTATGTTTATTTTCTAAAAAAATTAAATTATTAAAAACACAGTGTTCCAGAACTATTTAACAGATAAAAATTGACGTATGATTTTTGAATAAGTAGTTGAGCTGCCAAAAAAGTTAGTATTAGTAGATTTTTCTACTCCCTACTCCCTACTCCCTACTCCCTACTCCCTACTCCCTACTCCCTACTCCCTACTCCCTAATCTAAATAAAAATGCGAATATTATTTACAATTGCTCATTTCTTTAACCCTGAAGGTAGCGGAAAACATGGTTCTTTACGGAAAGACCCGCAAACACGACGCATAGCCTTAACAACCTGTTTAACTGCATTGCGTGCCTTATATGCTAAATCTCAGTACATAATTGATATTAGTAGATATCAAGCAACTCCAGCAAATCAAAATCATAGCCATGATATTGATATTATTGTTTGTACAACTAAAGGTTTTCATTTATTATCTCAAATTCCTTTACCCTCAGATTTTCTGATGCACCACAGCACTAACGTAGAACCTATGTTACTGGGTTTTGAATGTCAGGAAGTAATGAAATCATGTCTTGGGAAATATGATTATTATTGTTACTTAGAAGACGATTTAATACTGCACGATCCATGGCTATTTGTGAAATTAAATTGGTTTAATCACCACACAGGAAATGGTAATTTACTTCAACCAAATCGTTATGAAGTTTCTCCTTTAGGAGCTATTCCCAAAGCTTATATAGATGGAGATTTAAAACCAGAAATAACAGCTAAATTTCAAAATATTCGAGAGCAATATCAGCTTAAAGGAAAAATCATGGAAAAAGTTATTGCCTTTAATAGAACTCTTAATCCTCACTCTGGTTGCTATTTTTTGAATGCCGAACAGATGAAAAAATGGGCTAGTAAACCTTATTTTTTAGACCGAGATACCAGCTTTATTGGTCCGTTAGAAAGTGCTGCTACATTAGGAATTATGCAGACTTTTAAAATTTATAAACCCGCTGCTGCTGATGCAAGTTTTCTAGAAATTCAGCATTTTGGCACTACATTTTTGAGTTTAATTGATAACCAAATAAAATTGCTTCAAGAACAAGCTCCGGTTAACGAAAAAACTCAGAATGAAGGTACAAATCAAGTAGAAAAAGAAGTCAAAACAGAAACTAATCCAGAAAAAAATGAGGAGTGATTAAAAATCAATCACAGCCTCATAATTTTACTTAATGCTAATAGATAATATTAGATAATAAAGATGTCAGCTTGAAGTAGGTTAGGAGTACCATTGAGACGAGCAATGGTAAGAATAGGATTACTATCATCATTTTCTAGATTACCGTTAGGATCGTACTTTAACAAACCTGAACCAGCTAGTTCTTGGTCGTCTGCTGGATCGCTAGGATTTCTTACTGGGTTTCGTTCATAGATAATAGTAGGATCGCTAGTTCGAGCAAAGCTATCTTGATAGTTATCACCTGCAGCAACAGCAGCAAAATCATTAATGCCAATAATTGAATTTTCGCTGGAATTTTCCAAACCAAATCCATTCAAGTCTAGAAGTATCCGGTCATCAGCAGGATCGAAGTCTACGATAACAGTAGCTTTGCTGTCCTCGGTAATAGTAAAATAAGCAAAACTATCGTTACCTTCACCGCCAATTAAGGAGTCCCCTGTAGCAAGGCCAGGTGCAATATAGTCATCACCTGCACCACCAACAATAGTATCTCTTCCTCCACGGCCAAATATTACATCATCCCCTGCACCAGCATTAATAGTATCTCCTCCTTCGTCATCTGCAGTACCACCCACAATCGAATCATCACCTGCTCCAGTAATTAAGGTGTCTGCTCCATCAGCACCACTTAAAGTATTACTACCTTGAGTATCTTCTATGAAGAATGGTGCTGTACCTCCATCCTGAAATGCTATGACTGTATCGTTACCTTGTGTATTCCCAATTAACTGGTCGCTTGTTCCACCAAACTGAATAAGGTCATTACCTGTACCACCATTAAAGAAGTTTGTAACACCAGCCTGAGTACTACCCAAAAGGATATCATTACCTGAACTTCCAATCAGAGTGACTTCAATACTACCACCACCCGAAGCATTAGTACTAATACTTGTAGCATCAATAGTATCGTTACCCTCGCCCCCATCCACACGACTAAAGATACCGCTGAGACAATCATTTCCCTGACCACCAATCATAGTATCTGACAAAAAGCCTGATACTAGAGTATCATCACCGGCACCACCATCTAATCTGTTTTGACCAGCAAAACCGGGAACGGTAACTGCTATACCATTAGTACTAAATTTATCTTCATTTTCTTCGAGCAAACCAGTAGTAATGAAGTCATTACCTCCACCACCAACCAAGGTATCTCTTGAAGCTTGGCCTCTGAGAGTATCGTTGCCAGCTCCACCATCTAAGGAATTTCTACCATCACCAAATGGTCCTACTGCACCTTCAATAAAGTCATTACCTTCACCACCTATTAGAGTAGACCTCTCTATTGCAGTTAAAGCTATAGCTGTGCTACTAATAGGGGTACCTGTAGATTCCTGATTTAGCTGAATTATTACATCATTGCCACGATCTCCACTTACACGGACTTGGCTACCCAAAGAATATAATGTGTCATTATCTCTACCGCCGTAGATAGTATCGCGATCGCCAAAAGCAACAACTAAATCTTCTTGTCGGTTTGCAGAAACAAAGTTTTGGCCTTGACCTGTATTACCTGTAAATGTAGGTAATGTGTCAAAATCAAGCGCCGCTACTACATCTGGATTAAAAACACTAATAGTGTCATTGTCCCTGCCACCATAAAGACTATCTCTTGTGCCTATAAGTAGGATATCATTGCCTTGATTGGCAGAGTACCAGTTATCTCCAATCAGACCACGGAGAAAGTCATCTCCTGCACCTCCATAAAGGCTAGTACGGGAAAGAGCGACTAGGGTATCATTGTCTGCATCTCCAAATCCGAAACCAGCAGCAGCTTGGAATTCCAGGGAGTCATTTCCTGCATTACCTTCAAGAGTATCAGGTTGACCAGAGTTGTTAATACCAGAAGGACCCCTGGATACCAGTACATCGTTTCCTGGTCCACCTCTAGCTAGACTGCCACCCAAGGTAGAAGTAAATATAGTGTCGTCTCCACCAATACCAATAATTGTATCAGGTGCTATATTTCCAGAAGCTTCCTGATCGAAGCGGTCATCTCCATCAGTTAGTGTTACCATACCGTTTCACTCCTCTACATCATTTATATTACTAAAATATGGACAATTGTTTTGTTTGGCTAAACTACTAACAAACACCAGAAATTTTATATTCGGCTGTAGTTTAACCTGTTTATCTGGAATAAGTCTAGCCTTTTAACTACAAAAATTATCAGCCAAATTTTGGCCTATCATCTGCCTCTGGGTTTACGATTATTGACTTTTAAGTACAATTAGCGTATTTATAGTTCATAAAAATATAGTCAAATATGACATATCCCTATTTTGCAGGCGTTAACCTGACTGGGTGAACTACAACACCCTCTATCTCATAGTCAAAGACATTTGAGACTGCTTTTCTTTACCTCTTTGCATGATTATCTCCCTGATTCAATTTCTGCTTGGTCATCAAACAGAGGCTTGGACATAGGTTCTTATGTATCTAGAGGTAGCGTTTCAGTGGGTGGAATTTCACCCTATTGAAGTCAGATCATTGACTCTTGAGGCTATTTGATTTTCTATAATCACAGACATTATTAAATTGTCTCAATAGTCACCCAAATTTCTGGAGACAAAAGACTATATTTAACTATATATGACTATATTTATGTACAACGTTTATTATACTAAGGCAGCATATTTCTAATGATTGATTATAGTGTTAACATTACCGGAGGACGTGGATAGTTGATTGTAGGTTCCCATATAGTATGGTTGATTTTTCATCTATCTAGAGTTTAGATGAGGTTAGAGGTTGTTTTTTTTCCATACCTACATCTTTTAGTTGTAAGGTGCGGTTAGCAACTTGATGAATTAGTTCTAAATGTTTTACTAATAAGTTGGAAAGAGCATATCGCTCTAAAACTGTTTGGCGGGCCTTGACTCGAATTTCTGCCATGCGAGTTGGGTGATCCAAGACTTCATCGATGCGGTCAGCTATTTGTTTGGGGGAGAAGAAGTCTACTAATAGGCCATTTTCACCATCTTGAATAACTTCTCTGACAGGAGGTGTATCTGAGCCTACAATTAAACAACCAGTGGATAGAGATTCAATCATAGACCATGACAGAACAAAGGGTCTGGTCAAGTATACATGAACATCGGATGCTTGAATGACTTTTAAGTATAAACCATAGGGTAATGAACCAACGAAGTGAACTCGTGATAAGTCCAACGGTATTTTTTCTAGCATTTCTTGTTTGTAAGTTTTACCATTGGGTAAGGATTTACCGTAGCAAACTCTTTCAGAACCTACTATTACTACATGACAGTTTGGCCTTCTTTCTTGGAGATAGGCGATCGCTTCTATAAATTCTGGGAAACCTCGATAGGGTTCCATTCCTCGCGCTACATAGGTAACAAGTTCATCAACGCCAGACAGGTCTAAGTTAGGCAGTACTAATTTTGCCCCTGGATTTGGTTTGAAATAGTCTGTATCGACTCCATCATGGAGTACTGATAGTTTGTTTTGGAGTTCTGTGGGAAATTGCGATCGCTGCCAATATGTGGGGGATAATCCCCAATCACAGGTGTACAAGTCTATTAGTATGGGGGCATTTTTTACTCTTATTCTGGCCATATCATCTACTGTCAAGGGTTCTGCGGGGTCGAAGTCAGCATCAGAACCATGAGAATGATAGAACCATTCAAAGTAGCAAAGAAGTGGGGTGTTAGGAAATGCTTCTTTGACAAATAAGGTGGGTCCCCAGCCAGAATGGCCACAGATAATATCTGGCACAAACCCCTGAGATTTTAGTTGTTCTGCGGTTCTAAATACGGCTTGTCCATAAATTACTGCACTTTCTAGGGGACGGACGTAGTGATGGGTTTCTGGACGGGGTTCACGACTTGGTTTGAATAATGCTTTGTGAACTCCTGGTATTTTCCACTCTGGACGTTCGTTTTTTGTGCCAAATACAACTTGATTATTAGGATTTGCTCCTAAAGCGGTAATTATATGACGATATTGGGCTGGAAAGTTTGGGTGTAGAAATAGATATTTCATAGGTTATAAGTTGTATTATTTATGATGATTTTTTAATGTTTAAATGTAAGCCTTTCCTGCGGACTGCTGCGCAAACAGCTATTAGCAGTCAGCTATGAGCAATTAGTAATGAATAATTACTTTTAGGGTTTAGTCAGGGGACGCATGGCATTCATTAATGGATAATGGATAATTGATAATTACCTCTGGTTAAAACCGAGAGGATTGAAGATAAGGAGATATTATTTCTTTTTTTTCCCCTTAAAAGGGTCGGCTTTAAACCAGAATTATTTAATAATTAATAATTAATAATTAATAATTAATAATTAATAATTCGGGAACTTTTTATTCTGTCTCAATGCACTGAAATTTTCTGCTGAAATTCAAGAAAATTCCTTCAAATAAAATGGCCGAAACCGTTCCCTGTTCTCCCCATCTCCGCGTCTCCGCGTCTCCGCGTCTCCACGTCCTACTCCCACCAACCAATTTTTTCAGCAGACCCTAAATAATGTCTGGTGCCTGGCATATCCAAACACAATCTCTAGGAACTGAATCAGTATCTTTATGAATAATTTTGTATTTGAGATGGGATAGAAATTTCTCCATTATTGCATTAGTCATTACTGAGTGAGCGGTTCCGTTTCGTTTTCCCATAAGATTTTTATCCCAATCTTTGAGAAATCTTTGCCAACCTAGATTGCTGAGGGTATTTGTGTGGTGAAATATGCAAATTTTTTCTCCTCGTAATTTGGCGGGTATTTTGGTTAGGTAGTTAAAAATATCTCTGGGTTCTAAATGCACCATTGTGTCGTAACAAAAACAAACATCTGCTGTTTTTGAGTCAATTCTATTTAATGTTATTCCATCAAGTTTGAGATATTTTACTCTGGTTTCACCGAGTCTATTTTTAGTTGCATTTAACATAGAATTGGAGATATCGGCACATATTAATTTTTGGCAATATTTAAGTAACAATTCTGCGGTACGCCCTCCACCAATACCTATTTCTAGTACTGTATGTTTTTCATTAATATATGGTGCTATAAATTTTTGTTCGATTAATTTTTCATATTCTACTAATGAGTTGGCTGCCCCTGCTGCTTTACCTATCCATTCGTCACCTATATGAGTTAATTCAGGATAATTTTCTTGCCATTTGTTAGCATATTCTTCCCAAGCATTTTCGTAATCAATAGTCATTTTTTTTTGTTTATTTGTGAGTTTTTTAGTTATAGCAGGGAACAGGCAACAGGCAATAGTGGGAAAAGCATTTTTCTGTCTTACGGTTTATCATCAATCTATGTCCTAACCAACTCGTTCCTTGCTTATAATATAGCAATCGGATTTTAGTTGTGAAGAAATATCTTTGAATTTAGGGAAAAGGGAATAGGGAATAAGAGGAAAAGTTTCAGAGTTTTTATATGTATTTTAACTGTTTAACTCTCCCATCATAATACTTGTTAACGCAATTTATACTCATGGGGATAACTGAATTTAAGACTAGGTATTTAGTATTTTTCACTTTAATTAACGAACTTTAAATTAAAAGCAAAAAAATATGATAACTAATACCTAAGTTTTAATTATTATTATCTTTTCTTTTGCGGGTTTAATACCCCACCGTCAACTTATCCCTTATAAGGAACTTCTGAAAACCTTGTGGGGAGCAGGGGAGTAGGAAGTAGGGGAGAAGGGAGAAAGAGTCAATTTAGCTAGGCAGAACTACTTAGGGTTTGCTGAAAAAGTCTTATGGGTGAGAGTAGGAGACAGGAGACAGGAGACAACCCACCCCTCGCCCCTCCCCCTCCCAGGAGGGGGAGACAGGAGGAACGGGGAATGTAGAGGAGGTAGGAGCTAAGTTTTGTCCCTTAATTTTTCTGCCCAACTCTTGCACAAAATGCTAGTTTTTTGAGCTTTCTTGAGCGAAAAACTGACACTTTTTCCTACCTAAAACAGTTAAAACCTTTATATATCAATGCTTTGATATTTAATCAGCAAGCCCTACTTAAGTTCTCAAAAAAATGTACTTTTCAATACATGATTTTTGAAGAAAAAGTCTCTCAAACACTCATACATAACTTGTCTATAATGTCTACGTTTTATGTTAAGAAAGATGTTTATAAAGCATAGATCGTCAACGGGGGTGCTGAAAATTATTTGGGGTTATAAGAAAAGACTATATATAAGCAATTTTTCCTTCTACCTTCTGCCTTCTGCTTTCTGCCTTCTGTTTTCTTCAATACCAGTTTAAATCAATATTGAGAAATTTGGCTAGCTTTTGATTATCAGATTGGAAATATTGATTTAACTGCTGATATATTTCGTCATTAGGTTGTGAGTAATTACCAGAATTATATGGAAGATATTCTGTTAAAGAATGGGCAGGTAATTCTAAAAATTGAAATATTTTGTTCATTGTTTCTCGTGGGTGGTTAAATAAGTTTTCACTAAGGAGAATAAAAAAATGTTTTTTAGGAAAAATATTCATCCAATTTTGCAGTTGTTCAATATATATTCCTCTTGCTAGATATGTATAATGTTGATGGTTAAAACTGTAATATTTTCCTGTTTGAATAATTTTTTCAACTTCTCCTTTTAGGCGAGTTTGTTCGGCAGCGATCGCTTCTTTCAAAGTTAATTTTTCAGTTCCTAATTTAACTTCGTGATAATAATGAGAAATTGCTCTTTCTGCTGGGTTTCTCAACAAAATAATTAATTTCATCTGAGGATATATATCAAAAATTCGTTGGGGTACGAGAGGATGAAATAAATAGTAAGGACTTGATTCTCCAGTAATTATTCCTGGCTCTAATTCGGGAAATTGTGATTGATACCATTTTATATCTCTATCAAAATTTAAGTCAAAGTAATGAATTTCATGTTGTAAAGATGCTGCAATTAAAGGATGTTGCACTAAATAGTTATATAAGGAATTAGTGCCACATTTCTGAGCGCCAATTATCAGAAAATGTGGCTTGTGATAGTTGATTGAATGGTTGATTTTTTTGTTAAACTTGACTTCCATATATTTATTTAGGGCTTGCTGATTAAATCTAAAAGTATTTACAGATAAAGGTTTTAGCCTTTTTAGGGTAGAAAAAAGTGTGTCTGTTTTAGTCTAAAACGCTTAAAAAGTTAGTATTTTAGGCACATAGTTGGGCAAGACAATCTTGGGAAAATTCTTACTTCTACCCCCTATAAATTCCCATTTCTCCTGTCTCCAGTATAGCTGTCTCCTACCCCTACTAAAAGACTTTTGAGCGCAAACCCTATTTAGTTTCTGGTTATAGGGTTGAAAGTATTGTGTTAATTTTTGGTATGTTTCAGGGTTAATGTCAGTTTTTTTTATTGATTAATATCGATATAATCATCTATAATACCAAGGGTGAAAAAAGAATGCTACAAAAAGGTAGATATTGATCGGATATACTTAAAAATAGCTCTTTCAGTTCATTTGAGATAGTTATATCTATCTTTTTTCCCTTTTTTTCAATATTTACCGAATTATTAATTATTAATAATTAAACAATTCTGGTTTAAAGCCTCTCCTTTTAAGGGTAAAAAAAGAAATAATATTTCCTTATTTTCAATCCTCTCGGTTTTAACCAGAGGTAATTATCAATTATCCATTATCAATTATCAATTAATGAACCCTTCTTCCTTCTTCCCTCTTCCTTCTTTCCTAGGGACGTTGCATGCAACGTCCCTACCATTTGTAACAAACATTTATCACGCTTGGTATAAATCATAGCTTCAAGTCAAGAGACTGAAATACTTTGTTCATAGTTTATTGGAGAGTATTCAACAAGTCTTTACTTTGAAGAATTAAAATTTTTTCTTTTGGAAAAATCTTCATCCAATTTTACTGTTGTTCAACACATTTACCGCAAGATAAATATGTGCAGTTTTGGTGGTTGAAACTGTAATATGTTTCTGTTTATATGATTTTTTTAACTTCTACTTCTAAACAGTTAGATTATTCAGCGATCGCCTCTGATAAATTTTAAGTATTCAGTTATTAGCTATCAGCTCTCATGAAGAGGTAATTATCCATTGTCAATTATCCATTAATGAAGTTTTTCTACCCTCAAAAAACACTCCTGCTGCCAAAATTTCTCTACCTTTTTCTCCCAATGCAATATCCAAATTATCACCTTCTTGTACTAAAAAAGCGTGCCAATCTTCTAAATTTTCTTGCCATTCTTTTTGTTGAATATAAGGCCAGATAGTTTGAATAAACATCATCATACTATAGGATGGATAATGATGGGGAAAAATACCACTATTGATTTCTTCAAATTCTGACAAAATTTGCCGTAAGCCATGAATTGTCATATTAAAATAATGGCTGGGATCAGCGTGAAGTGGTTGTAAAAATGCGGTATCAATAAATATTAAACCTCCTGGTTTTAAGATGCGATAAAGTTCTTTTGCGGTCAAAAATGGATTAGGTAAATGTTCAAAAACTGCATGACTGATTATGCCATCAAAGGAGTTATTTGGAAATGGTAATTTTAATGTAGAGCAGACGACATCTGTATATTGATATTGCTGCACATCTAAGTAACAAATATTTGGTTTTAAATATTCTTTTTGGGTGTTACCTGCGCCAAAATCTAAAACTATTCCATTTTCTCCAATTTTATTCAATACTGTTAAAATTCCTTCTGAGTAGGGATGGGTAGTTTCTGTTTCTGTAAGTTTAGTAAATGGTAAATCTCCTGGTTGCAAAATATGAGGAGTATTTCTTCTTATCCATATAGGGCAATTTTGTTTATTACATGGTGCAACTATGTTTCCACATTGGGGGCAAATCAACAGTTTTTGTAGGTTGAAAATTTTTTGTCGTTGAGGTTGGTTAGGGATATTTCCAATAATCTTAAATTGATTTTGAAATAATAATATTTTTTCTCTTCCATCAGCAAATATTTCTATTTTTATATCTGTCTCTGGTTTAATATTTTTTTGCAGTAAAAGTTCGCCCCCAAAACCACTATGACTAGCATATTTTTTTTCTGGAAAAGTAGCAGCTACATCTGGTCGATATCCACCATGTAAAAGGGAGGCATAAGGTTTTCCATTTAGATACAGACTTAGTTGAATATTGAGATTATTTTCAGAAATATACCAACCAGAAAATTTAGTTAAGTAATCTATTTCTGTGCTTTTAGGAAAATCTAGATTAAACATTATTTAGGGTTTGCTGAAAAAGTCTTTTAGTAGGGGGTAGGAGACAGGAGACAGGAGACAGGAGACAAGAGACAGGAGAAACGAGTAATTTATACCAATTTGATAAATGTTTGCTACAAATAGCTAGGGTATTTCTTAGAGTCCAGAATTCTGAATTCTGAATGGATAGATTTAATACCATTTTTGATGTTGTAAATTATCTTTTTCGTCAAATAGACTTTATTTGAAAGTTTATTTATGATTCTTATTATTCGTAACATTCTTTTTTCAAAATGGTATTAGAGGAGGTAGGAGTAAGAATTTTCCCAAGATTGTTTTGCCGAACTATGAACGTAAAATACGCTCCTTTTTGAGGGTGAAGAACTGAAACAGGCGCACTTTTTTCAATACAAAAAAAGGCACTTATCTTTATATGTCAATGCTTTTATATTTAATCAGCAAGCCCTATTTAGGGTTTGCTGAAAAAGTCTTTTTGTAGGGGGAGGAGACAGGAGACAGGAGACAGGAGACAGGAGAAATGGGAATTATAGAGTAGGTAGTCGGAAAAATTGTCCCAAGATTGTTCTGCCACAATAA
>NZ_JAAHHG010000254.1 GCF_010692555.1 Okeania sp. SIO3B5
ATCAGTACCTCTAGCTAAAACCTTCTGCTGGAAATGGAAATTATAGAATATTCTCTTTTTTTATCCCCTCAAAAGCAGAAACTATTTACCCAAAATTTTCCGTAACTTCAGTTATCAGTACCTCTAGGTAAAACCTTCTGCTGGAAATTAAAATATAGAATATTCTCCTTTTTTTATCCCCTCAAAAGCAAAAACTATTTACCCAAAATTTTCCGTAACTTCAGTTATCAGTACCTTGAGCTCAAACCTTCTGCTAGAAATGAAAATATAGAATATTCTCTTTTTTTTATCCTCTCAAAAGCAGAGACTATTTACCCAAAATTTTCGGTCAAGAAAGACATAGGTAAAGTTCAACAAAAAAACCTTTCCCTTTCTTCTTTACTGCCAGCATAGTCAGATTAAAACAAAGTATAAATAAACGGCGCAATTACAGAAGATTGACTCAGAACAATCAAAGCTCCTAACAAAACTAAAGTAATAATCAAAGGCAATAACCAATACTTTTTCCGCTCTCCCATAAAACCCCAAAGGTCTTTTAGAAAGTCTAATATTCCTTCAAACATTTAAAAAGGTCGCTCCATACTTTCTCTAGTTTTTAATTGACTCATCACCCGATAAGTTGAAGTTTCAGTATTTAATTCTCGCTCCATTGGGTCTTTTTTAAACATTCGCATAATCAAACCCATTGGCATAACTACAAGATAAAACACTAACCCCATCCACAGAGGAGTCATTATTTTACTCAGGAAAATTCCCACCCGCATCCAAAACTTATAAACAGGTCCCAAAGTAGGGGGTGAAACAATTGCCAATACCAATAGAGGAGTAGCAATTATCCAAGGCCATGCAGGCGGAGGCCAATGTCTGTGGAGTAACGGTAGTAATAGACCGAATAAACCGCCAAAAACACCACCTACTATTAGACCAAACTCCCTGAGACCCTTCTTATCAATTTTCGGTATCTCGCGATCGCTCATTAGTTATCCATAATCAATATTTAGTTAACTTTTAACTCCTAGCAGAAAAGTTATCAAAAGTCAATCAATAAAGTCCAGTAACGAAGGTCTAAAATCTGGCATTTTATGTTACTTTTGAGTGTCGTAACTTTAAATGTAGGAAAATTAACTATGTTCAAAAAAACTGGTTCTGTCTACTATTTGTTAGCCCTATTTGCCTCGCTTATTTTAATGACATTTTCTGCAACAACTTATCCTGCCTTCGCCTCAGTTCAAACTCCATATCAAACTTCAAGCAGTAATCATTTTGAGATTGCTCAAGTAAATCAACCAGATCGCTCAGACCCAATATATATTAAAGGCTTTGATGCAGGAGTAGAAGCAGCTCGTAATGGTGGTCCTTCTTCTCCTACCTATGATGCACCAACCATATATATTAATGGCTACCGAGACGGATACATTCAATATACTAATGGCTATAATGCAGGAGTAGAAGCAGGTCTTAATGGTGGTCCTTCTTCTCCTACCTACGATGCACCATCAACATACATAGAAGCTTATCGGGAAGGCTTTGCCAGTGTTAGCCCTGGTGGTAGTATGGGTCAACTTTGTTTAGACGAAGCTTTTAGACAGGGATATGGTCAAGCTACTGTTGATGCTGATTATACTTCAAGAGGCGGTGACATTATACTGGGTACATCGCAAGGCCCTTATATCTGCACAATTATAGATGGAGAAGTTATTTTATATCCCTACTAAATTGAGCTTTCTCAAAGTTTAAATTCCTCACTTAAAATTTTTGGCGTTGCATTATCAAGGAATGATTTCGATCTCTGCCCAACCATTTAGCTTGATCAATCCAAGGTTTTAGCTTATGCTAATTTAATTATCATCCCCCAACTATGCAACGCCTTGAGTCTCCTCAAAAACCAATATCTCTCAACTCTGCTCAAATGATAAATTTCATTAACGCACCCGACAAAAGCGATCGCTTATCTACTGCAATCTTCCTTTTTGCTTACCACAAAATTTTCAATTTGTCAAAATTATATGAACGTGAAAAGAGTATTTGCAGATAGTTTAGATTCCAAAGTTTTGAGAATTTGCTCAAGTTCAACATTAGCTTCTGCCTGAAGACCCAAACATCTTGCAATTCCCTCTACATCTGTACTCAGGCGAGAATCTAAAGCTAACTTGAAAGACCGATCTGATTGTGTCATCCGATATACATGGATGTGCATAGAATCTCCCAACTGAGCTTGATGTCTGACGTGAGAAAAAGTAAATTCACGCTGAATATAATCAAGAAAACAATCTTGAATTACAAGCACAAGTTTTTTATTAAAATTCTCAAAAGTCTCAATTTTATGATGCAACTGTACAAGAATTGTTTTTGCTGTCATTTTCCAATTCATGCCAAAAGTTTTGCCAGATTGACTTTGACTATTTTCCGTGGGAACTCCAAGTTCTTCAAGTAAACGTTGGCGTTCAGGCCAAACAGTTCCTGTCGTGTCAAGTGTTTGGAGTTCGATTTTAATTACCACAAAAGTGTCAATCTGTCAAACTGCTGAAAGGTCAAAATGTAGAGGCAAATAGCCATTCGCCCCTGCTGTTTGCTGCACAGAATTGTTAGACTGGATAGAAAAAAAGACTTTTGAAGAAAGTTATAAACAATCTCATTTTTTCAAGTCGTCTTCCGTAAGATTAGCATCCTTCATCAGCTTAGTTAAAGTGCCAATCGGTAAGTCTCGGTTGCCATGAACAGGAATTGAAAGAATAGCTTGAACACCTTCCTTGGCATAGATATGATGGCTACTGCTGATTCGCTTGAGAAGCCAACCTTGTTTCTCAACAATTTTGCACAAAGCTTTGCCTGAAATAGATTTCATAGGGATAGCTCAACTAGCTGCTTCCCTGGTTCAAAGTCTTCTCTTTCGGTGGCAACTTCAATCCACCCTTGAATAGCTTCTTCCAGCATTTCTAGGAGATGTTCGTAATTTTCGCCCCAAGTATGACATCCAGGTAAGGCGGGAACTGAACCACACCAAATTCCATCTTCTTGCCAAATAATTGCTTTGATTTTCATAACTCTAATCTCAATTGGATAAACTAAGTATAGTCAAAAAAGTGTTTGGAGAAGGGTAGAGCGATCGCTAATCAGCTATAATCTTCCTTTTATCTAACACAAATTAAAAGAAGTATTCACAATTACTGAAAATTTCTGGTATAAAGCCTCCCCTTTTAAGGAGATAAAAAAAGAGCATTCCTTATGTCAAGCTTCTTATTGCAGAGGTACTGATAACTGATAACTGAAATCACCCCACATCACCCTATCACCTAACTTCTTCCCAATCTTCAATTTTTAACCCTTCAATTCGTTTGAATTCTCTAACATTATGAGTAACTAATATTAAATCATTTACTAAAGCAATAGAAGCAATGAAAATATCATTTGAGCTCATAGGTGTTCCTACTTTTTCTAAACTGGCCCTAATTATACTATAGATTTATGCACAGGAATCATCAAATGGCAAAGATACAAACTGCCGTAAAAATAATAGTTGTATATTTAAACTTTTTTGAGGGTTATTACTGCGTCTTGAGCGATAAAATAATTCGGCTTTGACGATGGAACAAACAGCAATTTTATCTGATTTTAGCCTATGAAAATAATTATTAACGCTAGAGTTTTTGTTTTTCAGATATACAATGCAAACATTCGTATCTAATAAATAAATTAGAGAATTATTGCTCATTGACAGCACCAATTAAATCATTATCCATTTCATCAGAAATTCCTAGATTATCAATTGTAAAATCTATGTCCGCACAACTTCCAGCTAAATTCAATAATCCTGAATTATGAAGGGGGATATTTGCTTCTAGAAAAGCTTTTAAATCAACATCATTATTCAAATCTAACATCTGCTCTATAAAACTGATACAAAGAGTCACATAAAGTGACAATTCGATGTTTACTTCCTGCTTCTACTGAGGCCGTCGGCGGTTACTCATCCACAGGGATTCACGGTCGAGCCGACCGCATCTCTCAAATTAATACTGGCGTTTAAATCTCTGTCTATTGACAAGCCACATTCTGGACAGTCATAAGTCCTTACATTTAAGGGCATATCTTGAACATGACCACAATTCGAGCAAGTTTTTGATGATGGAAAAAACCTATCAACTATTGCTAACTCAGAACCGTACCACTGTGTTTTATATTCTAGTTGACGCCTGAATTCATAAAATCCTTGGTCTGCTATTGATTTAGCTAGCTTATGGTTAGCTAACATTCCACTAACGTTTAAATCTTCTATGACAATGGTGCCGTGGTTTTTGGCTAAGTATGTTGTCAATTTATGAAGCGCATCTTTACGGATGTTAGCTACTTTTGCGTGTAGCTTGGCAATTTTGAGTTGTGCTTTTCGCCAATTAGCTGAACCAATATTTTTATTTCGGTTTAGATATTGTAGTTGGGAAAGCTTGGCTTCAAACTGGCGGTATGACTTGACGCTTTCAAAAACTTTCCCATCACTTAAAGTTCCTAATGTCTTAATGCCTAAATCTACACCTACAACTTCAGTAGTTTTTGGTGTTGGATATTGAGTAAATTCATAACTCAAACTTAAGTACCAATCACCTGCGTGTTTACTAATAGTTATTTTTTTAGTTGTTGCTTCAATCGGTTCATAAGTTTTTACCCATCCGATGAAAGGTAATTTATGATTCCATCCATTTAATTCTATTGGTTTTCCAGAGTTATCAATTGTGAAATAATTAGACCTACTTTTCTTCTTAAACTTTGGATATTTTCCTAATCCTTTAAAGAACCTTTTGAACGCTTCACCTAAGTTTAGGAAAGCATATTGATAGACTCTAGAGGACAAGTTTTTCATCCAGGGGTAAAGGGGTTTTGTATGGTTAGTAAAAACTTCTCTAAGTTTACGAGAATTAGGTTTATAGCCATCTTTATAAGCTGCATTCCACAAACTTAAACCCCAGTTATAACACCAGCGCGAATAGCCAGCGTGTTGAGCCATTAGAGTTTTCTGTTTGTTATTAAGTTTGAGTTTGGTTATAATGGATTTCATTTATGTATGAACACAGTCTGTCTAATGGTACAGTTTATAAGTTAATTATTTGGATAGCTTTAAGTATAGTCTAAAAAGTGTTTGGGGAGGAAGAGCGATCGCTTTCCTACTATAATTTTCCTTTTTACATACCACACAATTGTCCATCTGTCAATTTGCTGAAAGGTAATATTACAAAGTTTAGGGGCAACAGCCGTTCGCTCCTACCGTTTGCTGCACTGAATTGTTAGACCAGATAAAGGCAAATCAAATGGGGGACAAACGCTTGACCTCAATATCACCGATGGTCATTTCTGCTTGCCAAAGATCGTACTGGATTTGCTGGTTAAGCCAACTTTCGGCAGATGTACCAAAAGCTTTAGAAAGTCGTATAGCTATCTCAGGGTTTATATTTGCTTTACCATTCAAGATAGCGGATAATGTTTCTTGGTTTACACCCAAAGCTTCTGCAACCTCAGTAACAGTCAGATTCAAAGGTTCAATGCAGAGTTCTTTCAGCACTTCGCCTGGGTGGGGTGGGTTATACATTTTCATTAATGGTAGTCCTCAAGATTAACATCAAAGGCATCAACGCCATTAAACTTGAACGTGATACGCCAATTTCCAGATACTTTCACTGACCAGGTTCCTTTACGTTGACCAGCCAATTCATGAAGTGCCAATCCAGGCAAATTCATATCTTGCGGGGAAGCCGCTGTATTCAGATGTGCCAAAATTAGTCTGAATTATGAGCATATGAGAGTCTAAAAGTTAGCATTTAGTTCTGTATTAGCAATATGAGCTAAAGGAATTTTATTAAGTTCAGAGAGATTTTTTGTACACCGATCTATAATTTGTTCCTCATCTGCTGATAACCAATCAAAATTAGTAGCGGTACATACTTCTTGCACAATCTCATAACGTCGAGCCATTAATGATTCATCAACTTCTTTCCCAACACCAAATCCATGCTGTGAAAGCGCCCAAATGACATTAATGCAAATACATTGAATTTTACCAAGTTCCTCTTTAGATACCTGCGCACTAATATCTGTCTGCGCATTGTCTACTATTCCCAAAATTCCTCCTAGACAACTTCCAATCACTGAGCCAACTTGCGCACCTATCAAAATACCAGCTCCAACTCCTCCTGTTAAAACAGTAGAAGCGGAAGCTCCAACAGCTACCCCTAATGTTGTTCCAAGAGCAGTCAGGCCACTTGTAGTAGAACCTGTATATATCAAAAGTTCTCTAATATTAGTTTTTCTTCTTATATTAGGTTTAGGATTTTGGATAATTGCATCATCTATATTTAAAGGTACAACTACTTCGTAATACAGCTTGGAAGCATTATTGATAAAGTCCATTACTGCATTATAGAGCAACTCAGACATTTTGAATACAGCTTCCTCTTTTGATTTGTCTAGATTGTAATCAAATGCTGAGGTTTGAACAGTTATTCTCTGCCGACATTTATCTAAACACTCGAATATTAGATTACAAGCTGTCTTAAATTTATTTTTTTGGTGTTCTCGAAAAGCTAACAGGCTATCCTCAAAGAATAACTTTTTATTAATAGGGAGACATTCTTTTATAGCACCATATATTTCTTCCACTCGATCTGGATTATACCAATGAGCATCAAATACAAAGCTTTCAGACACACCGCAGTTACAAAGTATATCTTTCCATTGTCCAATTCGTGTTATCCGTTCAGCAACTACATCTGACTTTGGGCTTGCTTGAAACTGGGAAATACCTTTATTTAAGAGAGCTACAACTCCTTTTTGAGCAGATACAACTAGCTTTATCTCTTCTTTATGAGAGTCATCTGGTACTGTTTCTAAAGAGACTATATACAATATAACATCACTTGATTTGATTGTCCCCCAAGCTTTGATTTCATACTCTAATTTTTTCTCTAACTCTGAATTTAATTCCGTTAAGCCTTGTTGTTGTAAAAAAAGGAGAAGATTTGCCTGTTGAAAACCAGGAGTATCAATAAAAACAGCCTGTAGCCCTTCGTATTCATAGGGAGTAGGTTTAACATCTTTAGTCACATTAGCTCGATCATCTATTTCTCCTATTTCTTTCTTTATTAAAGTCCGTATCAGAGTTGTTTTTCCACTATTAGTATGCCCAGTAACTGCTATTTTAATCAATTCAGGCTTGATAATTTTATTTATTTTCATATATATTTCTTGAGAACAATTGAATCCAATAATAATTACTACATCGCTGTAAAGAACATTATCGGAATGGAGGAGAATAAATTAGTCCTCCCTTGTTCCAAAGTTTATTTAGCCCTCGTTCAATCGGAGTCGAATAATTTGGACCGAAATGTCTATCATATATTTCACCATAATTGCCAACATGACGAATAATTCTTTGGGTATAATCTGGCTCAAGTCCTAAAAGTGAACCTATATTTTTTTCTTGTTTTTCTAGACCTAAAAAACGCCGGATCTTGGGATCTTTACTATCTTTCATTTCCTCAAGATTATTTTGATTAATTCCTAATTCTTCAGCCTCTATCAGAGCGAACACAACCCATCGAACAATTTCAACCCACTGTTGGTCACTGTCGATTACAGCCGGAGCTAAAGGTTCTTTAGATAAGGTTTCCGATAAAATAGTATGCTCATTCGGATTGTCTTGAGCTTTCAAAATTCCAGCAAGTTGCGATTTATCAGAAGTTACTGCTTGACATTCACCTTGTTTGTATAGTTTATAGACCTCGTTTTGAGATTGGAGAGATTTAATTTCAAATCTTAATTCACGCTTCTTCATTTCATCTACCAAATTTTCCTCGCTAGTAGTTCCTTTTTTGACACAAATTGTCTGATCATTTAAGTCATTAAGTGACGCTACTTCACTATTTTTTCTAACCAAAATACCCTGTCCATCATAAAAAACTATCGGACCAAATTCTATATCTTTATCCTTATAAGATATATCCCTCTCTACAGTCCATGTTGTATTTCTTGAAAGAACATCAACTTTCGATTTAAAGCGTCCTTCAGAACTCAGATATTCATATTTTACTGCCTCGGAATTATCAAAAATAGCCGCAGCAATAGCTTTACATATATCTACATCAAAGCCAGAAGTATTTTCTTGCTTTTGTTCTTCAAAATTGCCTTGCGTCATATCAATCTTGCTCACATGACTGAAGCCTGGCAAATTACCATATACACCACAATTTAGTTTTCCCCTTTCCATAACCTGTTCCAATATACTTTTATCTTCTGATGTATTAGGAGGTTGAGTTGAAGTCTTTTGAGGAAGATTGTTTTGGCTACGACACTGTTTTAGCTGATTGTCAAAATAAATCCACACTGGGACACTCAAAAAAACTAGGAAAATTAATAATAAAAGGATAATTTTAGCAGAATTTCGACGGCTTAAACTCATAGGAAATAATACTTGAAATATTCAAACCAAAATTTTTTATCAATTTTAACCTGAGTTTAATACTCATGAGATGACAAGCAAGCTAGAAAATTTATGTAGCAATAATTTCAGAGATTAGATTGAATTATTTTTAACTCAGAAAGATAGCTTATTCAGAATTAGAGTTAAGTTGGCGATATAATCATCAAATTATGGCCTTGCTGAGACATAATGACCAGTAGTTAAAGGTATAATCAAAAAACAAAAAATCTAATTTTTTCCTTGATATCTAAATCTAAAAATCATTGCCATTCAGCAAAACCAAAATTACTTTTAACTGAATTCTAATCCAACTCAAATTCATCTTTCCAAGATTCATCCTTTTCCCAAGGAATTTGCTCACTCTTACTCATCAAGAAATTCTCCACCACCAAATAATCCATCTCTGTCCGCATAAAACACCGATAAGCATCTTCGGGCGTACAAACAATAGGCTCACCTCTTACATTAAAAGATGTATTCACAATTACCCCACATCCGGTCAACTTCTCAAAGTGCCGAATCAAATCATAATACCGAGGATTCGTTTCCTGATGAATAGTTTGAATTCTTGCCGAATAATCAACATGAGTAATTGCCGGAATTTCCGATCGCGGCACGTTCAATTTCTCAATTCCAAATAACTGCTTTTGCTCCTCTGTCATCGGAATTAACAAATTCTCCTGCACCGGAGCTACCAACAACATATAAGGACTAGAATGTTCAATGTCAAAATAATCGGAAACTCGTTCTGCCAAAACCGAAGGAGCAAAAGGTCGGAAAGACTCCCGATACTTAATCTTCAAATTCATCACCGACTGCATTTTTTGATTCCGGGGGTCGCCAATAATAGACCGCCCTCCCAAAGCACGGGGTCCAAATTCCATCCGACCTTGAAACCATCCCACCACATTGCCATTATTTAAAATTTCTGCTAACTGTGGCATTAATTCTGTATCTGGCAAATATTCATATTTCGCCTGAATAGCATCCAGATATTCCCGAATTTCCTCATCTGCAAATTTCGGTCCGAGATAAGCACCTTGCATCATGTCATTAGGAGCGCGACAAACAGGAGGTTTTGCCACAGAAACAGCAGAATTTCCAGACTCCACAGAAATTAATTCCTTTTCTGGAATATTCTCAACTACTTTTTCTATTACCCGTGGTTGATCGTGATATTCGTACCAAATAGCCAAAGCAGCACCCAACGCTCCACCAGCATCTCCCGCTGCAGGTTGAATCCAAATATCTTTAAAAATACTTTCCCGTAAAATCTTGCCATTCGCCACACAATTTAGAGCAACTCCCCCTGCCAAACAAAGGTAGTCAGCATTAAGTTCTTTTTGCACCGTGCGACTCAGACGTAATACTACTTCCTCAGTCACTCTCTGAATAGAAGCAGCAATATCCATTTCTCGTTGACTAATTTTAGTTTCAGCTTTGCGAGGTGCTCCGCCAAAAAGTTTGTCAAATTTCTCATTAGTCATCGTCAACCCAGTCGTATAGTTGAAATATTCCATATTCAACCGGAAAGTACCATCAGCTTTTAAATCTATGAGGTTATTTAAAATCAAGTCTACATAATTAGGTTCTCCGTAGGGAGCTAAACCCATAAGTTTGTATTCCCCAGAGTTGACTTTGAAACCTGTGTAATAGGTAAAAGCTGAATAGAGTAAACCCAATGAATGAGGAAAATCTATTTCCCACTGGGGAGTCAGTTTATTTCCTTCTCCCAACCAAACTGAAGTAGTCGCCCACTCACCCACTCCATCAAGACACATTACTGCAGCGCGATCGAAAGGACTGGGGAAAAAAGCTGAAGCTGCATGAGCTTGATGATGTTCTGTAAACATCAGTTGCGGAATTTGGGATGATTTACACTTACCTAATGTGGCTAATTCTCTTCTTAAAAGTGTTTTTAAGTATAGTTTTTCTTTTAACCAAATTGGCATTGCCATGAGAAAAGACCGAAAACCTTTAGGAGCATAGCTGAGGTAGGTTTCTAGAAGTCGCTCGAATTTAATTAAGGGTTTGTCGTAGAAAACTACTTGGTCTAAATCGAGTAATTCTATGTTGGCTTCTTTCAGGCAATAGGAAATAGCATTTTGGGGAAATCTGGCATCATGTTTTTTACGAGAAAATCTTTCTTCTTGAGCGGCGGCGATAATTTTTCCATCACATACTAGGGCGGCGGCGCTGTCGTGGTAATAGGCTGAGATTCCCAGGATTTTCATATTTATTTTCTTTGTCTCCTTCACAGATGGCTTTATATATTTTTTGGCCAATTTTTGAGCAAAATATCCTCAAATTATAGTTCATTAAGAGGTCAATTACACAAAGGATAGTCCAGAGCAACAATCAAATAAGCCTCAACCTGCCTACAATCATCACAGCAAAGGTATTGAAAATAAACTCCTGACGGATTTGCTTCCACAAAAATTGGTAAAGATTCATTATCTTTACCTAAATACTGATTAGTAAGACTGCTTTTTAAACAACGATCAGCTCTTCCCACATAAAGCATTGAAAATGGTTTCAGCTTTTTCGGATCGTCTCGATAACGGATTAGGTAAACCCCACGAAGAGAATCTGGCATCCGATCAATTTCCCTAGGATGGAACTGAAACAGAGAACTCCATCCTAGCGCTTCTAGAGGTTTTCCTAAGATTTCCTGGATTGACAAAGATTCAGGGCGTTGATAATTGTCCATAATCCTAAACATATCAATACTTCAGAGAAAGATTATAGCAGTTACGAATGATCCCAATCTCGCTTAATACCTTTACGTTGATTGAGAAACCGATCGATCGCCATCGCTGCAATACACCCATCTGATGCTGCGACTACTGCCTGCTGAAACGGTGTATTCCGAATATCGCCAATCGCCCAAACTCCCTCTACATTGGTTGCCATCATTTCATCTACTTTAACACCGCCATTCTCACAATATGCGATTTGAGGACTAATGTAGTCTGTAATGGGTTTCGAGCCACTTTGATACACAAAAACCCCCTCAACTGGCAAAGAAGTTGCTTCTGATTTTCCTCTGGTTTTCATCAAAATACTTGTTACCCCTGACTCATTGCCCTCGATCGCACTCAGACGGGTCAAATTCCAATGCTTTACGTTTGGTTTACTCAGCAATACCTGAACATGGGCATCTTCCTGCTGTGGTTCATTATTTGTCAGCCAGTGAACAGTAGACGCGAATTTGGTTAGGAACTGGGCCTCTTCAACTGCCTCTGGATTAAGTCCATAAACGGCGACCTCTTTTTGGCGATAAAATGCACCATCGCAAGTGGCACAGTAGCTCACGCCCCTACCTAGAAATTCTGATTCGCCTTGAAGAGAAGATGTGCGACCCATTGCCCCTGTAGCTAAGACAAGCGATCGCCCTACAAAGGTTCCTTCTGGAGTATAAACCTTCTTGGATGACCCTTCTACATCAATGCCAAACACTTGTGCTCGTTGATATGTAGTTCCGAAAGAGATAGCCTGCTCTCGCATCACATCTAGCAATGCATTCCCACTAATATCACCTGCTACTCCAGGATAGTTGGCAATTTTATGGGTAATCGCCAGTGCCCCCACTGCTGGATTCTTGTCCAGAATTACCGTCTTTAAATCTGCACGAGATGTATACAGGGCACAACTACAACCAGCCGGGCCACCGCCAATGATAACCACATCAAATTCATAAGTTTCCAAAATCTATAGTCCTCGAAAATAATACTTCTGAGATTAAAGTATATCTTATACCAATTTTAAAAAAGAATGTTACGAATAATAAGCACCATAAAAAGACTTTAAGATAAAGTCTGTTTCACGAAAAAGGTGATTTGCAACATCAAAAATGGTATTAAATCTATCCATTCTGCATTCTAAATTCTAAAATCTAAATTAAAATAAATACCCTAACTATTTGTAGCAAACATTTATCAATTTGGTATTAATGACGCCCCCAGTCCAGATGTTATACCAATTTGAAAAAAGAATGTTACGAATAGTAAGGTCGATAAAAAGACTTGACAGGAGATGTCCTTTTGATAAAAAAGATGATTTATGACCTAAAAAATGGTATTGAGGCTATTCTCATGCGACTCCTGACTTCTGACTCCTAATAAACAGCCTAGCCATTTGTAACAAACATTTATCAAATTGGTATTACTCCTTATTGTTAAATGGAAGGGTGCATCTCATAGCAAGCAAAAATACTTTTTTCCTATATATTCCCAGATCCGGTGTTCCCAGCTCCGGTGTTCCCTAAAAGCAATAACTTTTTGGCTTTATTCACCCATTGAGATGCACCCAAATGGAATTAATAATTATTAATTATTTGGTAAAGCATAGCGGGTGCATCTCATAGCAAGCAAAAATACTTTTTTCCTATATATTCCCAGATCCGGTGTTCCCAGCTCCGGTGTTCCCTAAAAGCGATAATTTTTTGGCTTTATTCACCCATTGAGATGCACCCAGCATAGCTTTGTTCCCTGTTCCCTCAAACCTAAAATTTTGTACCTCATCAGTATGGGAATTGCTGTAACATTTTCTACTGCTGCAAAGTAGCTGCAACTTCTGGCAAAGATAACAACTTTTCATACAAAATATTAGCAATAAATTCATTGCCAAATACAGAATAATGCCCATCACCTCCCAAGAATACTATTTCTACTTTTTCATTAGATATTCTCTTTCTAAATTCAGCAATTAGATAGATATAAATTATGTTGCGTTTCTCTAACTCTACTTGTAGATATTGTCGCCAAAAATTAGATTCATTTCCATAATAGTGAGAACGAATAGTTCATTAATTGATAATTGATAATGGATAATTGATAATTACCTCTGGTTAAAACCGCTACGGAATTGAATATAAGGAAATATTATTTCTTTATTTCCCCGATCAAGGGGAGGCTTTAAACCTGAATTATTTAATTATTAATTATTAATTATTAATTATTCGGTAAATACACCACCACCAACTTACTATTTTTATCTCTATTTATTTCTGCCAACTCCTCAAATATTTTCATGGCTATAGCAGGAGTTTGAGCAACATATTGATTATCAGTTTCTAACTTTCTCGGAAACAATGTTTGCCATAGATCTAAAAATTTTAACTCTTGAATATATCTGCTGCATTCTCTAATTTTTGGAAATAAAAAAGCACCTCTAGGTGCAGGAAGACTATGATTAACTAACTCCCCATTTTCTAAAGACAATAATGGTTTTCCATAACCAAAAAACTTTGCACTTTGCATCCGCACAAAATCATCAGTAATCAAAGCAAATATTTGAATATTATGCTCAAACTTACTACCATCACGTTTGTACCATAAATAAACTTGTTGACATCCTCCCCGGCCTGAAGGCACGGGGATTCCTACCGAGCCGTAGCTCCTCGGCGAGTTGACCTTTTGCTTCGCATAGCTGTCGCTAACACAGGCTGCTGCACCCACCCCTCTTGCTCCCCTCCCGGGAGGGGATGGGGGTGGG
>NZ_JAAHHG010000255.1 GCF_010692555.1 Okeania sp. SIO3B5
CCGTGTCCCCGTGTCCCCGTGTCCCCGTGTCCCCGTGTCCCCGTGTCCCCGTGTCCCCGTGTCCCCGTGTCCCCGTGTCCCCGTGTCCCCGTGTCCCCGTGTCCCCGTGTCCCCGTGTCCCCGTGTCCCCGTTTCAGCCTCAATCATCCCAGTATTCAGCAACGCCGTTTTCTTTACTTAGCCTTACCGTTAGGTTGCTGAATAATCATTTCTAAAACACGGCGTTTAGCTTGAGGATCGATACCAATTAAGCGGACATATTCTCCCTCGTGTTGAGCTAGAGTTTCCTCAATAGCTGGAAAAACATCAGCATCACGTTTGCCATTAATTTGAGTATCTGTTTTCCAAGAACTGGTCTTGAAACGGCGTTGATCTGCATACTCTGTACCTATTTTGTAACCACTCGCAATCAAAGAGCGAACCTGTTCTACAACCTCTTGAGTTAGCTTCTGGTTACTAGCAGTAGCTGTAACACTACCATAAGGTTGATAACTATTACCTACTCCATTAGAAGTTGTAGCTTGAGTGGCAGGAACTACTTGGCGTTTGCCATTAGGTTCTTGAATCAATACTTCCAACACCCGACGTTTGGCAACAGGATCGACACCAATTAAACGTACATATTCCCCACTATACTGTGCCAAAGCCGCTTCTAATTCCTCTATTGCTTGTGCAGTAGTCTGTGCCGAAATGGGAGCGCTCTGCCAAGAGCTAGTCTTAAAGCGACGTGCATTAGCGTGTTCTATGCTAACGCGATATCCTTGATTAAATAGTGAACCTACTTGAGCTAAAACTTCCTGACTTAATCCTGTATTCGCACTACCTTGGCTCGATACACTGGCTTGAGCAGTATTATAAATAGGAGGCTTACTATTGCCTACTCCATTAGAAGCTGTAGCAACTCCTTGACGTTTGCCATTTGGCTCCTGAATCAATACTTCCAACACCCGACGTTTGGCAACAGGATCGACACCAATTAAACGTACATATTCACCACTATACTGTACCAAAGCTGCTTCTAATTCTTCTATTGCTTGTGCAGTAGTCTGTGCCGAAATGGGAGCGCTCTGCCAAGAGCTAGTCTTAAAGCGACGTGCATTAGCGTGTTCTATGCTAACGCGATATCCTTGATTAAATAGTGAACCTACTTGAGTTAAAATTTCCTGACTTAATCCTGTATTGACCGCACTTCCCTGGCTATATCCAGAGACTTGAGCGCTGCGAACAGCTGTTGCAGATTGCTTAATAGGGCGATCGCCTGGTTGTTGAACTAATGTTTCTACAACACGACGTCTAGCTACAGGATCAACGCCAATCAAACGTACATATTCACCGCTATGTTCTGCCAAAAACTGTTCTATAGCTGGTAACACTTGTGAGGCAATGGTTTCTGAAATAGTCGGACCATTTTGCCAAGAGCTAGTTTTAAAGCGACGTTCATTGGCATACTCAGTGCTAATTTTGTATCCTTGAGATAGCAAGGAGTTCACTTGATCTACAATTTCTGGTGTTAATCCTGTAGTATTTGTTGTAGCAGATTGACCACCAAAAGCAGCGGGAACACTATAATTACCAGTAGTCGATTTTTGAGGAATTTTTTTGCCATCAGGCCGTTGAATCATAATTGGAGAAATTCGGCGCTTGGCTTTGGGATCAATACCAAAAAGACGTACATACTCTCCAGCGTGTTCTTCGACACAAGCTTCTAAAGCTGTTATTACTTCTGAGGAATTTTTGCTTTGAATTGGAGAACAAGTTTTCCAGGAACCAGTTTTGAAGCGACGAACATCAGCGTGTTCTGTTCCAATATCGTATCCCTGGGATACTAGCTGTCTTACTTGAGCAACTACTTCTGGGCTTAAGGAGCCAGTTGCTACAGAAGATTTGTAACCGTTACCGTTACCGTAATTACTATTCATTTCACTTTTAATAGGTGTAATACAGGAGATATTGTCTGCACAGAGATAACCTTGTCGTAAGGATTCGTTAATCCCCACCACATGATGGCTAAATTCCAGATCTGCTGGTTGTACGTCTGGCAAACGGTCTGCTTGCTGTTGATTTGTAATAATTGCTCCTGAAGGTACATACTTACCGGGAGCAATTTCTACGTCTTGGATGAGGGCATGGAGCATCACGATGCAGCCTTCACCAATACGGGCGTTAAATACTGTAGAGCGAAAGCCGATAAAAGACTCATCCCCGATATAGCACGGGCCGTGAATTAGGGCTTTGTGGGTGATAGAAACATCTTTACCTATCCATACAGAATAGTTTTGGTTGTCATCTCCTACTACTCTTCCTTGTTCTAAGCCGTGGATCACTACTCCATCTTGGACATTTGTTCCTGCACCAATAAAGAAGGGAGTTCCTTCATCGGCACGAATTGATGTACCGGGAGCTACTAATACATGAGGACCGATACTAACATCTCCAATTATGTTAGAACAGTAGTGAACGTAAGCTGTCTTATCAATCTTGGGCTTCGCTAAGTCTTGTGACCAGGGGGTTGGTGGAGCCGCTTCCTTGCGGTGTGGCATATTTTTTTTCTCCTTAAGCTAAATGTTGGGTGTTGATATATTAAGTAAATGTCTTGCCGTTCAAGATTTCAACATCCAACTGTTAAGTTTTAGACAGCATTTTCCTAGACATTTATCGACAACTGTGGACAAAATGTAACGGAAAGCGTCTAAATACAGAAGCTCTGCCCGAATTTAGCCACCTACGAGCAACAGTTGGTGTGCAAGGTTGTAATGGTTTTTTGTTTGTATCTATAACAAAAACGTAATTAGTATTAGACATTGTGGTGTCTAGTCCTTCTCAGTTAAAGTGTTCCTCGATCATGTTGGCCAGGCTTGTTCATGCTTCTGACACTATGGGTACAAAACCCACTTCCGATTATCGCTATTAAACGATTTTCTTAATCAGGAGCGACTATGAGTATGTTGGTGTTCGCATACGGTAGTCGTCACCTGCCAACGTAGTCAGTACTGACTCGATCTGCAACCTTTGAGAGACAATCTTAGAAATGTCCTTTCTTTGGCTAGGTTTTTCAAAGGTGTTTAACGATATTGGTTTTTTTTACCGTAGATCATGCTATTGTCTACTGTGATTGTGTCAATAATTGCGACTACTCTGGCATCTATAGGCAGTTGTTCACTACGAGGTATTTCACGGGCTGCTCCGCCACGACTCACTAAAACCCATTCATCTATTCCGGCTCCGACATTATCGGCAGCCACTTCATATTTAGGCAGTGGATGGCCTTCTTTGTCTATGAATTGCAGCAGAAGTAGCTTTGTTCCTTGTAAGCTAGGCTCTTTTTGGGTGCTGACAACAGTGCCACAAACTTTGGCAATTTGCATGATCTCTTAATTTAATGACATGATTTCAGATATTAGATTTTAGATTGAAACCTGAAAAGTTATTTTTCACTCTCAGTTTGATTATGTGCTAGAATTTAATCACTAATACTAACTAATATTTCCTGCTTTTACCCAGAAATGCCAGATTTTTCTAGTCTGTAGGATATCATGGTCATTCCTGAGTTACATAATATACCCTTCAGCTTTCAGTAAATATTGACTGATAATCACTGAGGGCTTTTATATATTAATTGCTGCATCCTAAGATATTTATCACATCTGAAAAATTGCAGCTTTTAGTGGTCAGACTAAAAACAGGAACTATTTTACAGCTCCACAGTCAGGATTGAGGATTCAATAAACTCCAAAAGTTCACGAATGGAAGTATATCCCTTGATGGTATACTCCAATTATCTTTTTCAGTTCAATCTCAAAACTTGCTATCCGCAATCAAGTTATGGTCTGTTTACTGAACGAACAGCGTTTGTGCTGTCACGAAATTGTTCTACTTCTTCTGTATAACGAATAGGTAAAACATACTCTAGGTTTTCATGGGGACGAGCGATGATATGGGTAGACATTGTTTGGCCTCCATTTACCCGCTTGACGTTATCAACTCCTGCTGCTACAGAAGCTTGTACTTCAGAGACATCTCCGCGAATGATTACAGTTACCCGACCACTACCAATTTTTTCATAGCCAACAAGGGTGACTCGTGCAGCTTTTACCATTGCATCTGCTGCTTCTACGACTGCTGGAAAGCCTAGGGTTTCTACCATCCCGACGGCAATTGACATTATTCTTACTCCGTGATATTATTTTGCTTTACTTGTATATGTATTAACTTTTCCTAGCTATCGGCTACTTGGAATAATAATTGCTTTTCCAAATAATGCCCGATGTTGGGGAGCGATCAATTCCTAAATTTACTAGAATTTTAGATGATAATTTTTGAATGCTTTCCCTGGAATGGGCAATCTCTTGATAATGATTGCCCTAAAATCTTAGGGTAAAGTTGGTGTTTTTGCTCACAAGAAACTAAAGCACGATCTTAAAGCTTGTGAATTTAGCATTCTTAATTTACAGATGTATATTTTTGACCTGCAAAGTTACTTAGCTCTAAGACTTTAAATCATTATGTTTGCAGTTATCTGCAAAAAAAATTTTTCATCAACCAGCTCTAGTCAAAATATTTGTAGTATTTCTCACTGCCTCAAATGAGTCTTGCTAACTAATAAGTTCGGAACTGATCGACTTCTTCAGTATATCGAATTGGCAATACATACTCTAAGTTTTCGTGGGGACGAGCAATGATATGAGTTGATACTACTTCACCACCATTAACTCGTTTGGCTGATTCTATACCTGCCGCTACAGAAGCTTGTACTTCCGATACATCTCCTCGGACAATTACTGTTACACGAGCACTACCAATTTTCTCGTAACCGACGAGAGTAACTCTAGCTGCTTTTACCATCGCATCAGCAGCTTCTACTACTGCTGGAAACCCTCTCGTTTCAATCATTCCTACCGCAATTGGCATTTTTTTTCCTCCTATTGACTAATAGTTAACTTAAGCATTGAGGCCAGTGTTGTCTCTAGATAGTTTTCAAGGGAATTCCCATTTTTATGATTAAATCTATCAAATGCTATAGTTTTAGCATAGAGAAACATGGCATCGTTGACAATAGCAACTATCATCATAATTCATAATTGTAGCTATTTATAAAAATAAATTCCCTAAAATTGAAATCTTTGGACCTAATGACTTAATTATGAATTCAACGATCCTCATTCTCCAGATACTAATCCTAAATTTTTTTTTATTACTTTTGGAACCATGCTCTTTAGGAGTAGGAAAAAATCAGTACATATACTTATAATAATTTGAACCTATATTAATTAGGGTTTGCTGAATAAGTCTTATGGGTGAGGGTAGGAGACAGGAGACAACCCACCCCTAACCCCTCCGGTGGAGGGGGAGACAGGAGACAGGAGAAATGGAAATTATAGAGAAGGTAGTCGTAAAAATTGTCCCAAGATTTTTCTGCCATAATCATCCCAAAATACTAGCTTTTTAAGCTTTTAGGTCTAAAAAACTTGCACTTTTTAAAGGCAAAAAAAAAGCTGAAACCAATATCAGTAAATGCTTTGAGATTTAATCAGCAAGCCCTAATTAGGGTTTGCGCTTCACTAGTCTTTTTGTTGAGGTAGGGTACCCACCCCTCGCCCCTCCCCATCCGGTGGAGGGGAAAAAGGGAGTAGGGAGTAGTTAAGAGTAAGGAGTTAGGGGAGTTATAGAGTAGGTAGTCGTTCATAATGGTTTCTTGATTTGTCTACCATAATCGTCCCAAAATACTAGCTTTTTGCAGCTCTTTCCACGGAAAACAGGCGCACTTTTTTAGACCAAAAAATGCTACAACCAATATCAGTCAATGCGTGCGATATTTAATCAGTAAGCCTAATTATATATATTATTTTAACAGTGAAGGTAAACAAATAATAAATGATAGAATTTCTGACTCAAAACTTTTGGTGGATACCTTTTTATAGCTTAGTTGGAGCAACTTTGACTTTACCCTGGTCAATAGGGATAATCCAACGCACAGGACCACGGCCAGCGGCTTATTTTAATATCTTGATGACTTTAGTGGCCTTTATTCATGGTTCCATAGTTTATCAAGCTGTTTGTCAACACAAACCACAAGAAATCATATTCAACTGGCTACAAACGGCAGACCTCAACTTATCTTTTGCCTTTAATCTCTCATCTGTAACCGTTGGAGCAATGAGTGTTGTGACGGGTTTCAGTCTATTAGCCCAACTTTATGCCTTGGGATATTTAGAAAAAGATTGGGCGCTAGCCAGATTTTTTGGACTAATGGGATTTTTTGAGGCTGCAATGAGTGGCTTAACAGTTAGTGATTCTTTGTTCATTTCCTATGCTTTGCTAGAAATGCTGACTCTTTCTACTTATCTATTAGTAGGTTTCTGGTATGCTCAACCCCTAGTCGTCACAGCAGCTCGAGATGCATTTTTAACAAAGCGGGTAGGAGATGTTTTACTACTTATGGGAGTAGTTGCTATATCAGCTTTGGCTGGAAGTATGAATTTTACTGACCTATATGAATGGGCTGAAAGAGTAGAACTTTCTCCCATTACAGGTAATTTGTTAGGATTGGCTTTGATTGCGGGGCCAATAGGTAAATGCGCTCAATTTCCTCTGCATCTATGGTTGGATGAGGCAATGGAAGGGCCAAATCCTGCTTCGATTTTGCGGAACACTGTGGTGGTTGCCATTGGAGCTTATGTACTGATCCAAATGCAGCCGATTTTAATTATTTCTCCTATAGCTTTAGATGTATTAGTGGCGATCGGAGCTGTAACGGCGATCGGAGCTTCTCTAGCTGCTCTGGCTCAAATTGACCTGAAGCGTGCTTTGTCTCATTCTACTAGCGCTTACCTGGGTTTAGTATTTATTTCTGTTGGTACAGAATGGACTGGTTTTGGCTTGCTATTACTGTTGGCTCATTGCATTGCTAAAGCACTATTATTTATGAGTGCTGGGGGTGTCATATTGACTACTAATAGCCAAGATCTTACAGAGATGGGGGGGTTGTGGTCTCGAATGCCGGTTACTACAAGTTCTTTTTTGGTAGGCACTGCGGGTTTAATAGGGTTATTACCTTTCGGGGGTTTCTGGGCGTTACGCCAAGGTTTGGATGTGTTTTGGATTATCGATCCTTGGGTGGTACCTGTTTTGTTATTTGTTAATTTCTTGACTGCTTTAAATTTAACCCGTGTTTACCGTCTGGTATTCTTGGGTGAATGTCAGCAGAAAACAAAACGCGCACCAGAAGTTCCCTGGCCGATGGCTGTGCCGATGGTATCGTTAATTATCATTACTCTACTTACACCGATAATGATGCAACGGTTATCGTTATTACCTGACTGGGGTTATCTCAACTTAGCTGTTGTTGTTTTGTTAGTTGGATCTGGTTTGATTGGTGTTATTTTTGGTAGCATGATTGAGTTAGGTAGAAGTTGGTCTCGACCAATATATGCTCCTTTGCGTTTTGTTCAAGATTTGCTTGCTTATGATTTCTATATCGATCGCTTCTACAATGTAACTGTGGTATTTGCGGTTAGCCAAATTTCAAGGTTAAATGCTTGGGTTGACCGTTATATTGTTGATGGATTTGTTAATTTAGTTGGCTTGGCAACAATTTTTAGTGGGGAAGGTTTGAAGTATGGGGTGTCTGGTAAAGGTCAATCTTATGTGCTTACTATTCTGATAGGGGTTGGTGTATTAGGGTTGTTGGCACTGTGGTTGATTGATTTTAGTTTTTGAAGGTACACCTATAGCGGGCAAGATGCCCGCAGTGGGAAGATTTAATTGTTAATTTCTGTAATTCATATACTTGGAGTCTGCTGTGATATTATTTTTTTCAAATATCGATTGCAAGATGATATTAGGAAACGGATAATATGAGGAGAAAAGACTAATAGAAAGACTAAAAACATTAAGCCCCATGATAAAAATGTAAACGACCAAAATAATAAGAATGAAAACAACCTCAAGCATAAAAATAACCAAAGACGTTTTTTCAATGGAGTGTGCCAAGCTTGATAAAATTCTGGGTAGGGTAGAGTTTCGGTAAAATTCCAGATTATATTGTAGGATTTGTTGAATCTATCTTGATTAAAGTCTAAGTATTCTATAGCTGATAAGTAGTGTTTTAAGGATATAAACAAAGTTGTTATATCCTTTTTCGTCCTGATTTCCTTTAAGCTATGTGCTGCTTCCATCCAAGTACGATCATCAAAACTTGACTCCAAAACTTTTACCAAACTATTAATCGCTTTCTCATTGCCGGAGTCAATGCCAATTTCCCCTAAACTTTTGGATGCCTCCATGTTAGTATGATAATCAGTAGTAGACTCCAACAATTGCACTAAACCATCAATGGCTTTCTCATTGCCCCTGCCAATTTCCCTTAAACCTTCTGATGCTACCATGCGAAGACTATTAATATTTTTGTAATAATCGACAGATCCAAAAATTTTCTCTAAGATTTTTTCTACTTGATTAGGAGTATAATAATCAGAAGTTGACTCCAACACTTGCAGCAAAACACCAATTGCTTTCTCATTACCGGGGTCAATTTTTCCTAGGGTTTTTGCTGCTCTTATGAGAGTATAATCAGAAGCTGACTCCAACATTTTTACCAAAGTATGAATTGCTTTCTCATTGCCAGGGTTAATTTTTCCTAAGATTTCTGATGCTTGTATGAGAGTATCATCATTAGAAGTTGACTCCAACAATTGTACCAAAGCATTGATAGTCTTTTTCCTTGGAGTCTCGAGTAAGACTTTGATAGCTTCATCCTGTACTATATAGTACGGGGAAGAGTAAGGTCGATTGCATACCCAATAAACTACTTTTTTCACTATTTCATCAGCTTGACTACAATTGCCAAACCCAGAAATTCCAGCAGCAGCTAGAAAATAAGCCCGATATTCATAAAAACCCCTATCTAATTTTTCCTTTGGCAAAAAGTGTTTACACCCATCCTTAAACTTAGTTAAAGCTTGAATAAACTCCTCTTTATTTTCCTCCTCTACATCCTCTCGCTCTAACCACAACAAAATAACTTGTTTCCACTGCGGCTCAAAAATACGATAAGGTCTCCCCTTCACAGGTTTATTCTTGTGTGCGCGAGGCAAGAAAAAATCCCAATCATCGATCGTCATTGCAATAGTTATAGGGTCCATAATTTCCAGCTTCCTAAAATTGGACTCAGAGCAAGTTAATTATTAGATAATATTCTCAGGATTTATATCATGTTCCCCCTCCGGGGGAGCTACGCTAACGGACGGGTCAGTTATAAATAAAATTTAAGGACTGACAGTACCAAAGAAATACTGAAATTATCAATACTATTCTCCTTTCTTCCCTTCTGACTCCTGACTCCTCACAACAGTTATTTATAAGTATTCAACAGAACATGATATTACGCATCCAGCACGAAAGTATTGGGTTGAGATTATTTCACTGTCGTTCGTGATGACAGAAATATGTTATACCAATTTGATAAATATTTGTTACAAATGGTAGAAGTAAGAGGGAATAAGGAAGAAGGGATAAATTTTGAAAAAAAGGGAACAACAATATAAATAACTATCTAAAATGAACTGGACTAGCTATTTATAAGTATATCCGAGCAAGGTCTACCTTTTTGTAGCATTCTTTTTTCAAATTGGTATTATTTTGCCTAAGTCCTGATTCTAAGATATTGTATTAGATTGGGGCACTAACTAAATGAATTTATGAATAATCATTCTATCCAAACTGAAAAACTTAATTTCTGGACGAAATTAGCTTATGGTGCTGGGGATTTAGGTCCAGCAATGTGTGTTAATATCCAGGTATTTTTCTTATTATTTTTCTTTACTAATGTTGCTGGTTTACCTGCTGGTATTGCGGGTAGTATTTTGATGATTGGTAAAATTTCTGATGCTATTAATGACCCGATAATTGGAGTGATGAGCGATCGCACTGTTCATCCTTGGGGTAGACGTTATCCTTGGATGGTTTTTGGTGCTGTTCCTTTTGGGATTTTATTTTTTTTGCAGTGGATAGTTCCTAGTACGAATCAATCTTTTTTATTTTGGTATTATGTGATAATTGCTATTTTTTTTAATATTGCTTATACAGTTGTTAATCTTCCCTACGCTGCTTTAACTCCTGAGTTAACACAAAATTACCATGAACGAACAAGTTTAAATAGTTTCAGATTTGCTTTTTCTATTGGTGGTAGTATTTTTTCTTTGGTTCTTGCTCAATTAATTTTTTCTATGTTCCCAGATAATCCTATTCAACAATATTTAGTGTTGGGTATTGTCTGTGCAATAATTGCTGTTTTACCTATTTATTGGTGTTTTTTGGGGACTCGTAAACGGACACTTTCTGTTAATAAAAAACAGGAGGAAGATAATAATACTAATTTACCTATTGTTGAACAAATTCGGGTGGCTTTTAATAACGTTCCGTTTTTATTTGTAATTGGAATTTATCTGTGTTCTTGGTTGGGAGTACAATTAACAGCTTCGATTTTGCCTTATTTTGTAATTAATTGGATGAAGTTACCAGAATCGACTTTTCCTCAAGTGGCGATCGCTGTTCAAGGTACTTCTTTAACTATGTTATTTGTTTGGAGTTTTGTTAGTAAAAAACTGGGGAAGAAAGCTGTTTATTTTATGGGTGTTTGTTTGTGGATAATTGCTCAGGCAGGGTTGTTTTTTATTCAACCTGGACAGGTTGGTTTCATGTATTTATTGGCAATAATGGCTGGTTTTGGAGTATCAACTGCTTATTTAGTTCCTTGGTCTATGATTCCTGATGTTATTGATTTGGATGAGTTAAATACTGGGCAAAGAAGGGAAGGAATTTTTTATTCTTTTATGGTTTTTTTGCAGAAGGTAGGATTGGCTATTGGATTGTTTTTGGTAGGGGTAGCTTTGGATATTGCTGGGTTTATTGAAAGTGTTCCTGGGGAGACTCCACCTATTCAACCGGAGTCTGCTCTTTTGGCAATTCGGGTGGCAATTGGTCCGTTACCTACTGTGTTTTTAATTGTGGGATTATTGTTGGCTTATTTATATCCTATTACACGGGAAGTACATGATGAAATATTGTTGAAGTTGAGAGAAAGAAAAGAAGAAGAAGGTGTTAGGTTTTAGGTGGTAGGTGGTAGGTTTTAGGTTTTAAGTTTTAGGTGGAAAGTCTAATAGATATCTCCAGAAAAAAGGGAATAGGGAATAGGGGAAAATAATTGATTATTTATGCCTATAATTGATTTTATTGTTAATTGTTGGAGATGTCTAATAGGCATCTGGTGAAAAATAAATAAACCTTTTAATTAGAGCAAGCTTTGGAAAGAAAAATTCACCCTAAAAAAACATTTTTTGTGTCTTTTTAGTCAACATATCTTACCGAAAAATTGTGGTATAAAACCTAATTAATAAATGTTTGCTAAAAATAGCTAGGATATTTATTAGGAGTAAGGAGTAAGGAGTAAGGAGTAAGGAGTAAGGAGTCAGAATAAATTCCTTAAATACTATTTTTAGGTCGTAAATCATCCTTTTTTTTCAAATTGCATATCCTGTAAAATATTTTTATTCCTCTTACTATTCGTAACATTCTTTTGTTAAATTGGTCTAAAACCTCCCTTTTTAAAGGGATAAAAAAAATAGACTATTCCTAATGTCAAGCCTCCTTATTGCAGAGGTACTGATAACTGATAACTGATAACTGAAATGACCTGTTGCCTACTCCTGCAAAAAATCTATATCTTTTTCGGAGAAGTCTGATGTTAAAACAAGTAACTTTAGAAAATTGGAAAAGTTTCCGTCATGCTGAGTTATATATTGACCCTTTAACAGTTTTAATTGGTACTAATGCTAGTGGAAAATCTAATGTTGTTGATGCTTTGGATTTTTTGAATAGTATTATGCAAGGTACTTCGGTAGAAACGGTATTAACAGGCGATCACTTTACTTCAGGTATTAGAGGTGGAGTAGAGTGGGCAGTTAGAAAACCAGAAACAAAATTTAGTTTTCAAGTATTAGTAGATGGCAAAGATGAAGCTGCTGATTATCTTTATAAAATTACTATAGAAACTCAACCTACTATACAGGTAATAGATGAATCTTTAACTTTGATTGATAGTCAAAAACTCTCAGATAGTAATTCATTTCAGCAACTTTCTTTTCTCGAATCAAGTTTTGTAAAAAATGGCAGAATAATTCTTGATAGTCTTGAAGTAGAAAAAGAATTTATAGAAAAATTTTACCCCACTCCTAATCCTTTTTTGGGTCCTTTTACAACAAAGATTCCTTTCTATGAATTTGATGATATTAATCAAATGATGTTTGCCGAAATGATAGTACCAAAAATTCTCAAAAATATTTTTATTTTCAATCCCATACCTTCCCAAATGCGGGATTATTCACCTCTATCAAAAAAGTTAGAAAGAGATGGTTCTAATATTGCGGGAGTTTTAGCAGGATTACCAGAAAAACAGAAGGCTGAAGTAGAAGAATATTTATTAAAATATCTGGCAAAATTACCAGAAGGAGATATGCGAAAAATTTGGGCTGAAACTGTAGGAAGACTAGGTCGCGATGCCATGCTTTACTGTGAAGAAATCTGGCATTCTAATCAAGAACCAATGATAGTTGATGCTCGTGGAATGTCTGATGGAACTTTACGATTTTTGGCAATTTTAACAGCTATGTTAACTCAGCCAGAAAAAAGTTTAATTGTTATAGAAGAAGTAGATAATGGTTTGCATCCTTCTCGTGCCGGATTACTATTACAAATGTTAAGAGAAATTGGCGAGCAGCGCCAAATTGATGTTTTGGTTACAACTCATAATTCTGCTTTATTAGACGAACTAACTCCAAAATTTATTCCTTTTGTGATGGTGACTTATCGAGATAAACAAACTGGAGAAAGTCAGTTAATTCCTTTAGAGGATATTGAAGATTTACCAAAGTTAATGGCGTCAGGAACTTTAGGTAAAATTGCCAGTAAGGGTTTGATTGAGAAGAGTCTCAAAGCAGATTAGAGAGTATGAAAAAAGTGCTAATTATTGATACTTCAATTCTCTGTGTTTATTTGGGCGTGCCAGGGAAAGAAACTTGTGGTTCTGAAGGTAATAAATGGGATAAAGTTAAAGTCTATGAAATCTTGGAAAAAGAGGAGAAAGCAAAGACTATTTTTGTTTTACCTTTAGCCACAATTATTGAAACAGGTAATCATATTGCCCAAGCAAATAGTAAGGGCTATGAAATCGCTAAAGAATTAGGAAATTTGATGAAACTAACTGCAGATAATCAAACTCCTTGGGCAGCATTTATAGAACAGTCAAAGTTATGGGATGCAGAAAATTTGAAGGATTTGGCTGATGAATTTCCGGATTTTGCTAGTCGAGGATTTGCATTAGGAGATGCTACAATTAAACGGGTTGCTGATTATTATGCTAAGTCAGGATTTGATGTAGAAATTATCACTGGGGATAAAGGTTTAAAATCTTATGAACCTCCAAAACCTGAACTAATTCCTCGACGCAAAAAATACAAAAAATAAAGCAGCAATATTTACATTTTTTGTAGATTAATTAAATTTTATTTTTAGCAATAAGCATTATAAAATTATCGTCGATCTAATATTATGTTCGGTTAAATATTTATAATAAAAAACTGGAACTTTGTAGGTTGGGTTGAGGAAGGAAACCCAACAACTCTATTGTATTTGTTGGGTTGCTGAATCAAAGGATGAATCTTTGTTGGAATAAGTAAATCTCATATTTAATACTTCTAACTTATTTTTTATCCAAGCTTAAAATTCATCCCACAAATATGTGACTCCATCATATTGTATCTGTTGGGTTGCGCGATCGCGATACAGTCGATGGGGATATCACTATCCCTCACCTCTGCTTCAAAACCGTGCGTGAGAGTTTCCAACTCACACGGCTCCTAACATTGCAGTAGTCTATAAGGTTGATTACACCTACTTTCGC
>NZ_JAAHHG010000256.1 GCF_010692555.1 Okeania sp. SIO3B5
TTAAGCTTATGACCCAATTAATACTGATTCTAAAGTTCACAGTGACCAACTTTTCGGCTTAATGTGGGCGCTTCACAACACTGGACAGACAGGAGGAACCGCTGATGCAGATATTGATGCGCCAGAAGCTTGGGATATTCAAACAGGAAGTAACAATGTAGTAGTGGGAGTCATTGATACTGGCATCGACTACACTCACCCAGACTTGGTCAACAATATGTGGACTAATCCCGGAGAAACCCCTGGTAACGGCATTGACGACGACGGCAACGGATATGTAGACGATGTTTATGGTTATGACTTTGCCTACGGAGACAGCGATCCATTTGACCCTATTGATGGTCATGGGACTCACGTTGCGGGAACCATTGGAGCAGACGGCAACAATGGACAAGGAGTTGTAGGGGTAAATTGGGACGTTGATTTGATGGCGATCAAGTTCCTAGACGATAATGGTAACGGCAATACATTTGGCGCAATTCAGGCAATAGAATATGCAACAATGATGGGAGCAGACCTAACTAACAATAGTTGGGGAGGGGGAGGCTTTTCTCAGGGATTGTATGATGCGATCGCAGCAGCAGGTGCAGCAGATTCTTTATTTATTGCATCAGCAGGTAACAGTGGCACAGATAATGATGCTACCCCTCACTACCCAGACGGCTACGATTTAGACAACATCATTTCAGTTGCTAATACAGACCAGAACGATAATTTATCTAGCTCCTCTCAATATGGAGCAAGATCGGTAGATTTAGGTGCGCCTGGTACACAAATTGCTAGCACTTACCCAGGAGGAGGTTACGCTTACTTAAGCGGTACTTCCATGGCAGCTCCTCATGTATCAGGAGTGGCAGCTTTGGTATTGGCAGAAAATCCTGACTTGAGTTATCAAGAGGTCAAAGATATCATTCTTGAGAGTACCGATCCTATTTCAGCACTAGATGGAAAAACAGTAACAGGTGGTCGTTTGAATGCGTTTGAAGCCCTGTCTTCATTAAACACTGCCCCCACTAACCCAGTCCGTTTTGATTTTAATGGTGATGGGGTAGCAGATATTCTCTGGCGTAATGGCACTAATGGAGCTAACAGTATCTGGTTGATGAATAATGACGGTACAAGGAGCAGTAGTGTTAATCCTGGAGGTGCAAATACGGCTTGGGATGTAGCCGGAGTTGACGATTTTAATGCCGATGGAGTAGCAGATATTCTCTGGCGTAATGGAACTCTTGGAAATAACCGCATTTGGTTGATGAATAGTGACGGCACAAGGAGCAGTATTGTTAATCCCGGACGTGTAGATACGGCTTGGGATGTGGCAGGAGTTGACGATTTTAATGCCGATGGAGTAACAGATATATTGTGGCGTAATGGAACTCTTGGAAATAACCGCATTTGGTTGATGAATAGTGACGGCACAAGGAGCAGTATTGTTAATCCTGGAGGTGCAGGTACAGATTGGGATGTGGCGGGAGTTGACGATTTTAATGCCGATGGAGTAGCAGATATTCTCTGGCGTAATGGAGCTCTTGGAAATAACCGCATTTGGTTGATGAATAGTGACGGCACAAGGAGCAGTATTGTTAATCCCGGACGTGTAGATACAACTTTGGATGTGGCCGGAGTAGAGGACTTTAACGCCGATGGAGTAGGAGATATTTTCTGGCGTAATGGCACTGATGGAGTTAACAGCATTTGGTTGATGAATGATGACGGCACAAGGAGCAGTATTGTTAATCCTGGAGGTGCAGGTACAGCTTGGGATGTAGCCGGAGTAGCGGACTTTAACACCGATGGAGTAGGAGATATTCTCTGGCGTAATGGCAGTAATGGATCTAACAGTATCTGGTTGATGAATGATGACGGGACAAGGAGCAGTATTGTTAATCCTGGAGGTGCAAATACCGCTTGGGATGTAGTTGGGATGTAATTTCTCTCATACTGTGCTACCTTAGAGCAGTTTTCATTTCGGCAGACCACAGTAGGGACGTTGTATGCAACGTCCCTACAAGGTTTTGCTTGTGAAGATGTGGTTCATCAATTTGAAAAGTGCTGTAACTGGGAAATTTTAAGGAGTAATGGTCACTTTCAAGCTAACTTATAGCAGAAGTAAGAGGGTTGAGCAGCACAATGCGTCACCCAACCTATAAAAAACTATTTAACTCAACTCATCAGCGTCAATACCTAACTCTCGTAGTTTCGCAGCCAAGCGATCGGCCCGCTCCTCGGCATTGGTGGCCCGTTCCTCGGCATTGATGGCCCGTTGTTGAGCTGCGACTGATTCCTCTTCTGGGGTTGGAATCAAATCTCCATCCATACTCATCCAGCGCAACCAAAGTCGCTCTATATTACTGTAGCTCCCCTGCCATAAACCTAGACTGAGTTCGATACTAGGAATTAACAAACGTCCATTAGTCAACTCTGCTGTTTGGTAGCGATCGCCTACTAAATGAAACCCCTGCATTTCATTGGTATAGCGACTAAAAGTCACATAATAAGGCACTCGTAAAATCTGCTCGTAAACTTCCCACTTCGTAGCAGGTTTTCCCAGATTTCGCACTGTCTGTCCTAAATCTTCGTCTTCAGTCCCCGGAGATAACAACTCCACTACAACTAAAGGGTTAACTCCTTCTTGCCAAACTACATAGCTCAGGCGCATATCTCGCTCTTCGTATAACCTGGGCACTCCCACAACTCCAAACCAATCTGGTCGTTTATACCAATTGGGATGCTTGACATCGTAGTAGAGATTCATATCGTTGCCACAGAATAATAAATTGGGATACCAGTTGTGAGGTTGAAAAGTTTTACGCAACAATTCTGGTTGCAAGTAGTGAAATTCGTCTGGCAAACCTGGTTCCTCCTGATTTTCACTTGGTAGATCGTACATTGTGGGCAGAGTTTGCTTTGCTGAAAGTGGTGGATCTGATTGAACGGATATATTTGTCATATCGGTTTATTTCGCTCTCGACATGGTTGGGTTCGATCTGGCGATCGCAAAGTAGTGCGGAATACTATTGTTTTGTCTGACTAAAAAATAACGGTTTTTTATACTACTAATAATGACACTATTTGCGCCTATATTTTTTCACACTTACAGCTTAACATAGGATTTTTACAAAGTAGCAATGGCAGTTGCTATAGATTAGCATTATATAAAAAATATTGTAAGCATTTCCTCCGGAATGCTGCGCAAACAGCCGTCAACCATCAGCTATCAGCTATTGCTTTTAGTTTAGGATAAAAGCAATATTTAATTGTCTTACTACAAAAGTTGCCTCCCTTCCCCTTAAAGTCTATATTAATTTAAACACTGTCCTCAAGGAGAGAGTGTTGTTGCTGATAGCTGACATCTAATAGCTGAATGCTTACATTTTTTTTATTGAATAAAATTAATTTTATTCTAATAATAATTCTGCCAATTCACAAAAACCTTCTGCTTCTTTTTGACGGGTAATATAGACTGGTTGATGATTCAATTTATCAACATAATCTCGAACATTTGCTACTCCCACAGACAAAGGAAATTTACTTTCATCAAACAGAGTTTCATCATTAGGACTATCACCAACTGTAATAATTTTTTCTGTTGTTAATTCAGGAAAATATTCTGACAAAACTTGCAACAAACCTGTCGCTTTATCCTGTTCTAAAGGTTTAATATGACAGTGCACATTGCTATAGGTAAAACCATAACCTTTGGAACTACAAATCTCTGCTATTTTTGTCAGTTCAGATAAACTTAAGTCCTGAATATCAAAAGTCCAATCTGTTAGTCTAAACTGATTATCAACAGATTCTTCAATCCGAGGAAATAGACTTTTTAAGTATTGGAAAATTTCAGCTAAATTTTGTCTATGTAGATTAATATATGGTATAAAGGTTAAAAATTTAGGTGCTTCGCTATGAGTAGGATAAAATAAGCCTCCATTTTCAGCGATCGCTCCTACTACTGGCAGATAATTTTTAATAGCTTGTGTCCAACCGGCAGAACGACCTGTAATTACTAATACCTGAATTTGGGCTGCTGCTAATTTTTCTAAACTCAGGAAAAGATTGGAAGTAAATTTACCATTTTTAGTTAATGTACCATCAATATCAGTAGCTATAAGTTGAATATTTTTCAAATTACTTTTTGCTACTGCTTTAGAGAGAGGAGTCATTTCAGTCATTAGTTATCAGTTATCAGTTATCAGTTATCAGTACCTCCTGCAATCAGGAGGCTTGACATATTGAATATTATCTTTTCTCTTGGTCTATTGTATATGGCCAGGAGTCATTTCAGTTATCAGTTATCAGTTATCAGTTATCAGTACCTCTGCCTCAAATCAGAGGCTTGAAATATTGAACTTGATTTTTTCTTGGTTGATTGGATATGGGGAGGTCTCCTCGCCATCCCACCCTACGGGAAGCTCCGCTAACGACTGCTTTTTCATCCCCTTAAAAGGGAAGGCTTTAGACCAGAATTTTAACGTTACATATAATAATAGTATCCCAAATAAAGAGTTATTCTAATTATGTTTGAAACAATTATAGCTACAAGCCTAACTTTACACGATATTGAAACAAAATTCAATTTACAATTTTCTCAGGATGAGCAATTTTTTCGAGAATGGCTTGATGATTTACCAGAAATTAATGATGTAGAAAGGCAAGGATTAGATAAACTAAAAGCTGGCTATCTCAATAATATTAAATATCAAATGTTAGAAAATACTGTCAAAATGGTGGTATTAGCACCGTTGTTATATTTGGCAGATTTGTATATTCCTCCCTTTCATATTGAATCTGAAAAATCAGTAGAAATTGTGCTAGAAAATGAGGATAAAATAGTGAGGGGAAGTATAGATATTTTGGTCTTAAAAGAAAACTTTTGGGTAGTTGCAATTGAAGCTAAACGGTCACAATATTCTCTAGAAGTAGGATTGCCTCAACTATTATTTTATATGTTAACTAATCTGACTCCAGAAGTACCGAAATTTGGGTTATTAACAAATGGCAGTAATTTTAGATTTGTTAAACTAATGAAGGGAGATAATTTACAATATTCTGTCTCTCGGCTTTTTGATATTTTTAATCCTGGAAACGATTTGCATCAGGTTTTTCAAATTTTAAAGCGTTTATCTCAACTGACTGAAAATTAGATTCAAGAATAATAATCAACAAATAAATCAGCCATAAAAAAAAGGTGAAAATGACAGAAATATTATTGCCAAACTCCTGTACTATTAGACCTGCATCTGCCAAAGATATTTGGCCTATTCGTAAAATGGTTTTGACTGCTAAACTTGACCCAACTCAATTAATTTGGCAACAATTTTGGGTCATTGAATGTGAAGAAAAATTAGTAGCTTGTGGGCAGTTGCGTAATTTTGAAGATGCAGAAGAATTAGGTAGTTTAGTCGTTGTCAAATCTTGGCAAAAACGTGGTTTAGGAACAATACTAACTAAACATCTAATTCAACAATCAACTAAACCTTTATATCTAGAATGTATAGGGAAAAAATTAGAATCTTTTTACAGTCGTTTTGGTTTTGTATCTATTTCTTTAGCCGAATTACCTCAATCTCTAAAATTGAAATTTGGTATATCTCAATTAGCTAGAAAAATCTTCAAAGTTCCCGTCATAATTATGCAGTATCAAGGAAACAATTCAAGAATTTAGAACTTAGAATTTAGAATTTAGAATTATACCAAGCTGATTAAATCTAAAAGTATTTACAGATAAAGGTTTTAGCCTTTTTAGGACCGAATTGCAGTGCGCATATTTCAGTCTAAAACCCTCAAAAAGGAGCGTATTTTAGACGCATAGTTAGGCAGAAAAATTATTCTTACAAAACTTAGCTCCTACCTCCTCTAAGTACCCCTAACTCCTGTCTTCCCCTCCTGGGAGGGGTTATATCAAATCCGTTTAATTTGGTATAAAAAAAGATTCCATCTTCACCTAGAGCGGAAAGAATTCTGAGTTCTCTTCCCTTCTGAATTGCAGGATTGCTGAATTCTGAATCAGAATCCAGAATCTTATTACACCGATGCTACCGGATTTAATATTAGGGGTGGGTTGTCTCCTACCCTCACCCATAAGACTTTTTCCGCAAACCCTAACTAGGGCTTGCTGATTAATTCTAAAAGTATTGATTGATATTGGTTTTAGCGTTTTAGAGTTGAAAAAAGTGCGCCTGTTTTCGGCGGAAAAAGCTCATGCATGCTAGTATTTTGGGACGATTATGGCAGAAAAATTGAAAGATAATTCTTACTTCTACCTCCTCTACATTCCCATTTCTCCTGTCTCCTGTCTCCTGTCTCCTGTCTCCTACAAAGAGCAAAAAGACTTTTTCAGCAAACCCTAACTATATTCAATTTTGCTACATTATTCAAAATATCTGGTGCTGCAGCTTTAGGAACACAAACAACATTACCAGCACGCATTTTCTCCAAGCGATCGCCTACCACAGAAATAAGCTGACTAACTCTCCAACGTACTATCTCCCCATACACAGGAATAATCTCAATTTCATCACCCACTTCCACAGACTCAACCAGTTGTAAAACAATATTTTCTGGTGTTGTCTCCATCACAATACCAAGATATTCGTGAGTACCCCTACTACTTTCCAACTGCTTATATACAGAATCATTTCCAGCAGGAGTTTCCAATGAAGCACAAGAATAGTCACGGTGAGGCACAGATTCTAATTCACCACTAATCTGATTCACTAACTCTGGAGTCAACCTCCCTTCTGCATAAGCATCGATCGCTTGCCGATAAGCTCTACAAGTCATCCCTACATAAAACGAAGATTTCATTCGCCCCTCTATTTTCAGAGAACAAATTTGATGCTCAAAAAACGCTCCTACTTGATGAATACCCCATAAATCTTTAGAAGACATAAACGTTACTGGTTGATTATCTGTTTTTGCCTCCAACTGATAGGGAAACCGACATGATTGAATACACCCACCACGATTAGAATCTCTGCCTGCAGTAAAATTGGAAATTGTACAATTACCAGAAAAAGCCATACACATCGCACCGTGAATAAACATCTCCACATCAATACCAGTTTGTTTACGAATCAACCCCCCCTCTGCCACACTGACTTCCCGCCCCACAATTAAACGCTTCACAGAAAATTCTTTCCACATTTGTCCTGCATAAGAATTAAGACAAGATGCTTGAGTCGAGAGGTGAATGTCAAGATTAGAACTATTTTTCACAACTCGCAAAACCCCCAAGTCGGAAACAATAACACCATCCACACCAATAGATTCCAGAAATTGACAATATTCTGCCAATCCTTCAAAATCATCATCATGAAGAAAAGCGTTCAGAGTCAGATAAACTTTAGCATTATTTTGGTGAGCAAAATTGACTCCGTGTTCTAAGTCATAGTCAGAAAAATTATCTGCTCGTGCCCGTAAACCATATTTTTGCCCTCCTACATAAACAGCATCAGCACCATAAGTAACAGCAACTTTTAGACGTTCAAGATTTTTAGCAGGAGCTAACAATTCTGGTTTCCACATAATTATTATTTATATACTGGTTAACTTAAATATTTTAGCTCGATCCCTCAATGATAGTTTGACGAATCAAAATCAACGCTATAATTAAAATACAGAGGTTTTGCGGAAATTTTGAGGAAAAAAAAGATGGTGAAACAACTCGAAACCCAAACCCATCGAGAAATTGTTTATGCCGATAGTGACGGCCAACCAATGGCAGATAATACAGTTCAATTTCGCTGGATAATGGTTCTTTATCATAATCTAGCTTGGCTATTTGCTGAAAATCCTGAAGTCTTTGTAGCTGGAGATTTGCTTTGGTATCCAGTACAAGGAAATAATAAGTTGCGTCAAGCGCCAGATGTTATGGTGGCATTTGGAGTACCTAAAGGAGATCGAGGTTCTTATCAGCAATGGAAAGAAAATAATATTGCTCCCCAAGTTGTGTTTGAGATTCTTTCTCCAGGAAATACTTTGAAGGAGATGAGCAAGAAACGCCTATTCTATGACAATTATGGCGTAGAGGAGTATTATTTGTATGACCCAGAAAAAAATGATTTGACGGGGTGGTTGCGTTCTAAGTCATTATTAGATGTAATTGATGAGATGAACGGTTGGGTTTCCCCAAGATTGGGAATTCGGTTTGAGGTATTGCCAGATACTTTGCAATTGTATCGTCCAGATGGTCAATTATTTGCGGATTATCTGGAAGTTCAACAACGGTTGAACGAAGTTCAGGAAGAATTGGATAATGTTCAAGAACAATTGGGTAATGTCCAAGAGCAGTTAGATGAGGAACGTCAGGCCAAAAAAGTTGCTGAGTCAGAACTCCAACAGGAACGTCAGGCCAAAGAAGTTGCCGAGGAACGTGCTAAACGTTTAGAGCAGTTACTTCGAGAAGCAGGAATAGATCCAGAGATTAAGTAATACCAAATCCGGCGATCGAGAGTGTGGGAAGATTGGGAAGGGTGGGGAGTGTGGGGAAATAAAGAAAGCAGGACTTACGCATAACTACCATAGTAGGGGTTAACGGCCGTTAACCCTTACAAATGGTGCTTTCTTCCTTCTGTTGTAAATTATCAAAATAATTTGGTCGCGCAACCCTGCCAAGGCGAAATATTTTTGGAGAGTTGCTCAAATCCCCGTTACAAAAATACAGCAGATTTCGGGCAAATTATGTACAAGGTGAATTGTCAAAATATTGTAGTGCGGGCATCTTGCCCGCGACCTCACAACACTGGAAAGTGCTGTAAATTCTAACTTCTGACTTTTTATTTCTTCCTTCTTACTTCTAACTTCTGACTTTTTATTTCTTCCTTCTTCCTTCTGCCTTCGTTAAGGTTCCACAACCACAGTCGTACCCACCTGTACCTTCTCAAATAAAGCAATCACATCTTCATTCCGCATCCGCACGCAACCGTGAGATGCAGCATATCCAATAGATTCTACAGTGGGAGTACCATGAAATCCAATCGTATCTCTTCCATCTGTCCAAAAACCAATCCATCTCAATCCTAAAGCTGTATTTGGCCCTGCTGGCATTACCTCACCTGTCCAGGGGTTTTGCCATTGTGGATTTTCCACCAGTTGAATAACTTTAAATTCACCCGTTGGTGTTTCCCAACCTGGTTTACCCACTGCCACAGGATAACTAGCTATTTCCTGTTCTCCTTCATACACATACACTCGTCGTTCCCCTAAGCGAAGTACCACCTGGGTTAACTTTTCTACTTCTATTCTTTCTATTCCCAAATATTTTTGAAAGTCTTTAACAGCACGTTTCAGGTTTGGCATTAAGCCACCAAATGATGGATTAACTGATTCTCCTTCTGTTAGTAAATATTTTTGGGGGTTTTTAACAGGTTGTCGCTTTGGCATCAAATCATCAAATGCTAAATTAGCTTTCTGCTCTACTTGCTGATTATCATGAGTTGTATCAGTCGTATCAATAGAAGCTATAGATAACTTTTGACCAGATAATATAATAATTGCTGTCGTTAAAAAGATTGCTGTTAAATTATATGCTTTATTGTTGATTTTCAACATAGAACTAAGCCATTTATTTATGGTAGATTCGATCATTTTTCACTCCTCAAATATTAATGATATAGATATTATCAGAAACTAATATTATTAGTAGCTGAATTTATGAATAAGCTCTGCTCATATTCTTTTAAGGTTCGACAATGACAGCTGTACCAATTGCTACTTTTTCAAATAGAGCTAGTACATCTTGGTTTAGCATTCTAACACAACCATGAGAGACAGCTTGTCCTACCGTTTCTTCGTTGGGAGTTCCATGAAAACCTATATAGTTTGTGCCATCTGTCCAAAAACCAATCCATCTTTCCCCCAAAGGATTTTCAGGACCTGGTGGTATTATTTCTCCAGTAAAAGGATGTTTCCAGGATGGATTTGGAATTTTTTGAATAACTTTATATGTACCTGTGGGAGTTTCCCATCCTTCTCTACCAATGGCAATGGGGTAACTGGTTTTTAATTGTTCGTCTTGATACATATAGACACGGCGATCGCTTAATTTTATGACTAAATAAACTTTTTCATTTGCCTGAAGATAAAGTTTTTTTAGGATTTTTTTTGTAATAGGTGATTTTGATTTTATTGGAGACTGAATTTCTATTAAGTCTTTCGCATTGGTCGAAGCTTCTTGATTTTTGACAGGAGTTGAAGCATGAGTTTGTTGTTGTAAATAGTTCCAGATAATAACTGTACTTATGCTTAGGAGTATTAACAGATGAAAACCACGAAAAATATTGTGGTTTTGACTACTATTTCTCCATTTAGATAAAGATTTTTTTCTGACTTTTTCCTTCATTTAGTCAATTCTTAACTACTGAAAATATATTGGTTTTTGATTATACAGTAGTTTTCAAGATTGGTAGACTACAGTAGAGGCATTCAATGGGTAGGGAATGTGGGGAGATGGGGAGATGGGGAGATGGGGGGATGGGGAGATAAAGAAAGATGTGTGTGTGGAAAAACCTATCTTTTCGCTTTAATGGTAAACATAAAAAAGCTACTTATTTGGTTCTCATTATTTTTAATATTGCACAATAGTTTTACAAACAAATAAGGCAACTTCCCTAAAAGTTGCCATTAATAAATCAAAATTTGATTAACAATTTTATGCTAATGGTTATAGTTAAGGTAAATGTTACAGAGAGCCAATATTTGCCAAGCCAAGAATTACACCCGCACCTAAAATGTGACCAAAGCTAGTAGTTGCTAAAACACCAGCTACACCAAAACCACCAAAAAAGTTAGAACCAGGCATTGCAGGCCCAACACTAGGATATTTAACAGTCAACTTAGCGAAGGCGATCGCCACAATATTACAAATAATCATAATTAAAGCAATTTTTGGACTCCAAGCAAAAGTATTAGGAGTAACTGCGAGTAAAGTTGAGTAGAGCATTTTTTCTTTTCCTTAATTATACGTAGTCAATCAAAAACCTAAGTGGAATCTTTATACCAGAAAATACAATTATTTTCTCTTATAGAGTAACTTAGTAATAATTCTTTACAAATTTAGCTTGAGATTTAATATCATCTCCGTTGGTATTGTTTGTGTAAACCCAAAAGTGAATATCTACAGGAAATTTAAGTTTTTTTAGATTTTTAAGCCTTCTTCTGTGCGGTTTATCTATCTGATAACCGCTATATATTTCAAAAAGAGAAAATTTTCAGGAAATTATCTGCCTCAATAAAAATAATGACTTTTTAGGCAATTTTTATTTTTTCGATTTAAATTTGCATAAATTCTCGGAGAGGGGGTGAAACAATATCAGGTAATAAATTTTCTCAGGAGATTGAATGATGTTGAAAAAGTTTTCTATTGCTATTGCTGGTGCTGGTGCTGCAATTGCTGCTACTTTCACTACTGTTTCTAGTGCTAGTGCAATTGTCAATGGTAGTTTTGAAGCAGGCTTCAATGGATGGAGTACAATTGGAGACACCAGGATAGAGGATATTAGTTTTGGTACACCACCTTCAGATGGTAATTTTAATGCATTAATGACGAATGGTTTTGGTGCTGTCTCTGATTTTGCGATTGAAAATTTCTTAGGGTTAACTCCAGGAACTCTGGACTCGTCATTAAATATTATTGATGCTACTGAAGGTTCTGCTATCAAACAAACTTTTTTTGCCAAGGCTGGAGATATTCTAACATTTGATTTTAACTTTTTGACAGATGAATTTACACCTGATTTCTTCTTCAATGACTCTTCTTTTATATCTCTTTCAAATTTAGATGTATTAGCTGATACCAACTCCTCTGTTATGTTTTCTCTAACCTCCTTTTTTGAAGAAACAGGATATCAAAGTTTTTCTCATACTTTCTCTGAGAGTGGAACTTATACTTTAGGATTCGGGGTTGTAGATGCAGTAGATACTGTTGTTGATTCTGGTCTTTTAATTGATAATGTTGAGCTTACTTCTGTTCCAGAACCAGGTTTAATTTTTGGCTTAAGTTTAATTGGCACTTTAGGTGCAACTTCCCTGAAGGGGAAACAAAAAAAAGAAATGTAGGTTCACAGGTCTAATTTCTAGCAAACCTACGTCATTTTAAAAACCTAACTCAATTATAGCTTCAAGTATTCGTTTGTGAGGAGACACACCCTAATATTTTTAGGTGTCTCTCCTAATTTTTTATGGCCAATTCTTGAAAAATCCATTTTCTCTGAATCCAGAATAGTAGATATATTTCCCATAGAGAAAATTGTCAGGAAGTTATCTACCTCAATAAAAATAATGATTTTTGGGCAGTTTTTCTATTTCAAATTGCATAAATTCTCGGAGAGGGGGTGAAAGGATACCAGGTAATAAATTTTCTTAGGAGATTGAATCATGTTGAAAAAACTTTCCATTGCTGCTGCCACAACATTAGGTTTAACTATGCTGGTAGATATTCACCCAGCTCAAGCTGCTTTTATCGTCAGCCCAGTGGATGCAACAGCAACTTCAGAGTTTATACCTGGTGCGGAAATTAGCAACACTATTGACCAATCAGGTCTCAGTATTGGATTTACGAGTGGCGTAGATGATTTTGATACTTATCTCAGTTTAAATCCTACACACACTCCAGCATTCTTTGGTAACGAATGGTTCACTAATTTTCAAAGCGCACCCCAAACTGTAAACTACGATCTCGGTAGTGTTTTGGCTATTGACCGCCTTGCACTTTGGAACGATGAGGCGGAGGGCGGAATTTCCTCTTTCGATATATTGTCTTCCAATGATGGAACGAATTTCTCTACTGTTTTGAGTGGAGTATCTCCAATCATTAATCCATCTGGTAGTTTCTATCCTGCAGAAGTCATTGATTTCGGCTCTGTTGTTAATGCACAATTCGTCCGATTTGAGATAACAGACTGTGAAGGTCCGACTTTTTGTGCTATCGGCGAAGTTGCTTTTGCTACTGCTGAGTCTGTACCTGAACCTGCTTTTCTACTGGGTTTATTAGGGGTAGGTACTTTAGGTGCAACTTCCTTGAAGGGCAAACAAAAAAAAGAAAAGTAGGTTCACTGGTCTAATTTCTAGCAAACCTACGTCACTTTAAATACCTAACTCAATCATAGCTTCAAATATTCTATTATGAGGAGATGCACTCAAAAATATTAAGGTGTGTCTCTCAACTTTTTCATTTAATTGGAAGGAAACCCAGAATTTGGCGATCGCGTTCTCAAAATTTTTGAGTCCATCGAACAAGAAAACTGTCAAGGTTTTGCTTGTGATTTGGTTTTGGTAGAACTAATGGTCAATATTCAATTGTTGGCCAAAAATGTTTGATATCGTGTCCGTTAGCATCGGAGCGTGTATAAAATCAAGGTGACACTCTTGAGAAAACCTTCTGCCTCCTGCCTTCCCCTCCTGGGAGGGGTTAGGGGTGGGTTGCCTTCTGCCTTCCTTCCACCAAAGTCTAATTATTCAACCGGACATGATATGATTGCTCAGTTGAGTCTAGAGTCAGAGTATACTATGCTGCTGATTAGCTATTTCGTAGTTATCATTTATCTAGCATGGAACTCCAAGACTTTCTGAGAACAGACCTTAAATATGATGTCAAAACCCTCGCCGATGATGAAAACCTGACTCGTGAGATTCAGGCCATACTTGTTGACCTAAATATGCTTAACCCTCCAATAGATGGCATATTTGGCCCATTAACTACCGCAGCACTTCATCGATTTCAAGTGAATCAAAAAAGCGGTGAGGCTGGATATTTAGGCGAGAAAACTACGAAAAAGTTATTAGAGGCCAAAGAAGCCAATATCCCGGCGGCCCTAATCATCCTCAAAACTAAAAAAGATACTATTCTTAAGTATAGACCCCTTCAATCTTCTAAATTAACTGAGTCAGAAAAACA
>NZ_JAAHHG010000257.1 GCF_010692555.1 Okeania sp. SIO3B5
GCAAATAAACCACGTCGCGCACCCACTTCTATCGTTTGTGTTTTTTCTCCCTGCAATAGTTGACCTTGTTTAGGAGTAAAAATTAATGTGCCTGCTTCGCCGTAAACAGTAAAAGTATTTTCTGAAAGCCAAAATGTGTCACCTTTGCCATAGACGCTTTCCCCAATAACACCATTGCTAAATCTTAACTGGGCACTACACAAACAAGCATTATAAAGGTCTGCTTCAGTGTACCAAAACTGGCTTTGGCAACTGACATTATCAACTTTACCAAATAGATCGGTAAACCGATGCAAACGAGAAAGTGCTCCCATAAAAGGAAAGCCAAATAATGAAGGCTGATAAGTCCATTTTACGGGTGCTGGCTGTTTAGAATTGATTGTAATGTAACGAGCGTAGAATACCTTACCAATAGCTGATAAAGATTGTTTGATAGCATTATGGAGACCGCCAAGTAGCTCAATATGTTCAACGTGCAATAACTTATTTTTCTTAGCTGCTAGAGAAATTAATGATTCCGCTTCAGTTGAGTCTAGGGAAAGAGGATATTCCACAATGATGTGTTTATCATTTTCGATGGCTGCACGAACAATTGCTCCATGGTCTCTATTAATAGTAGAAACGATAACTAGATCCAAATCTTCTCGTTTTACCAACTGTTGCCAAGAAGCTGTATTCTGAACTTGGAAGGTTTGACTAAATTCCTCGGTTTTTTCTGGGATATGGCCTGCGACTGCAACTAGGAGCGATCGCGTATCTACTTTCAATGCCTCAGCTCTAGCCTTAGCAGCATAACCCGTACCAACAATACCTACTCTGATCGGGATAGTGGAGCATAAAGAGGAAGAGAGATTTGTTTGGGTCATAGTTAAAATACAAAATCAAAAACTTGTATTTTAGATTGTATATGCCAATGGTCTTGCCATAATTCAATATTTTTTAACATCTGTCTTAGGGTTGTTGTCCAATCAGGTATAAGTAATCAGAATTAAATTAGAATTATTTATAATAAATTCTATAGTAATTTTTTGCCAAATTTGTTTTACAACATTGATTTTTTCCCTTAATATCAGAGATGGAAATAAAACAAGTACAAATAATTTGGCTAATCAAGCCTTGTGATTTGTATAAGTTTAAATTATATATAGACCAAACTAGCTAGAAAGGAAAAATAAATGGCCACCTACAAAGTTACTCTAGTTACACCAGATGGTGAAAAAGTAATTGATTGTCCTGATGATGAGATCATTCTTGATATTGCTGAAGAAAAGTACGACTTGGATTTACCCTATTCCTGTCGCGCCGGTGCTTGCTCCTCCTGTGCTGGTAAAATCGAATCAGGTACAGTAGATCAAGACGATCAGTCATTCTTAGACGATGACCAGATAGAACAAGGATATGTGCTAACCTGTGTGGCCAAACCAACATCTGATTGTACTATTAAAACTAATGTGGAAGAAGAGCTATAAGTAGTAGCCAAGAGCAAATTAATTAATTTTTTTTGATCAGGACTTACGCATGAGGTACGAAAAACTGGGATTTGAGATTGCTTTCCGTTTCGGGCTGCTCCACAAATCCTGTAGGTCGCAATGACGAAAATAAGTTGTACTGCGTAAGTCTTACGGGTAATAGTTGATGACCGTTTGACTATCAACTAATACCCTTTAATCATGGCTCTGGTTTGAAGTGCCGTCACGTTGCTATGAAAGGTTTTCCCGACTTTGTCCGGGATTGCCGGGCTTGATGTATCTGATTAATCAGCTAGCTGAAACTCTAAGTAATTTTGTGGTTTTGCTTGTTTGAGTAATTGACCTCTACTAATTCTAATGTGAAACCAAGAACATGATGATCGGCGATCGAGATGAATTTATAAGTACTGATCGCTTTCATCATAAAAAATCGGTAAGTGGGAAACCAGCCTGTTTTAACGGCTGGATGGAAACGATGCGACGGGTTTTAACCCGTAGTCAACCAGGTGTTATAATTAAGATATTAAGACACAATGACCTCTGAAGCATGGTGAAAGCCCGATAGCTAATGGACGCTTCAGTTAAAGGGTGGTTAACCGAAAAGGTGCCCGGTGCTTGCCAGCACTCTGTTTCCAGCCGTTAGTCAGCACGTTGTATCTCAGAGTGAGTGAATCAACCAACAACTTAATTAAAAAGTAGCCTCAATGGTCTTTTGACTGGAGAGAGTAGTGGCGATTGGCACCGCCAGCGTGAGCTGCTGCTGCATTCGTACTACGGTACGGTGCTGGCAATGTGGCCGTTTCGAGCAATGTGGAAATCGTGGTTTTAACCCGATTTACAGCTCCTCTGAAGAATCCACGCGACTTTAGTCCATGGAGTGTCAACCTAGTAGATATTTTGTTTGAACATTTCTAGGTCTGAGTTAATCTGGCAAATCCCACATTGTCAGGTAAAGTTTAGCTTGGTAATTTGACGAGTATTCTATCCTTGAAGTGAAAAAAATGCGTAGCATTCTATTAAGAGATTTTTTCCATCATCAAAAACTTGCTGCAGGTGCGGTCACGTCCAAGATCTACCATTAAATCTGAGAACTTATGAATGTCCTGAGTGTGGGTTGTCATGGGTTGTCAATAGATCGAGATTTAAACGCAAATATAAATTTGAAAAAGCGAGTGCTAATTGGCGAGGTCTCCTCAGAATGTAAGATTCACTAAACAGATGCGGTCGGCTTGACCGTTAATACCTGTGGATAAGTAACTGCCGACGGTCTAGCGTAGGGATGTTGCTAGCGTAGGGACGTTGCATGCAACGTCCCTACAGCAGGAAGTAAACAACCTCCTAGGTCGGAGCTACGCTATCATTGGTCACTATTTGTGACTTGTTGTATCAGTTTTATGAAGCAGACGAAACTATTTAATATAAGGAGCGCAAAATGGCAAGCTATAAAGTAAAGTTGAAAACTCCAGATGGAGAGCAAGAAATTGATTGTCCTGATGACAAGTATATTCTTGATGAAGCAGACGAGCAGGGTCTTGACTTACCTTACTCTTGTCGTGCTGGTGCTTGTTCTACCTGTGCTGGTAAAATAGTAGAAGGTACAGTAGATCAAAGCGATCAGTCATTTTTAGATGACGATCAAATGGCAGCAGGATATGTTTTAACTTGTGTGGCTTATCCCACATCTGATTGCACAATTGAAACCCACCAAGAAGAAGCACTTTACTAAAGTTAGCAGCTTCAAGTCATATCATGTCCAGTTGAATAATTAGACTTTGGCGGAAGGAAGGCAGGAGGCAGGAGGCAGGAGGCAGAAGGTTTTCTTCCATTGTCACCTTAATTTTATACACGCTCCGATGCTACCGGACATGATATGAAAGGGGGGGGAGGCAGAAGGTTTTCTTCCATTGTCACCTTAATTTTATACACGCTCCAATGCTACCGGACATGGTATCAATCAAAAATCAAAAAAATTGTCTAATTAATTATTGAGAGGAAAATTATATGGCTACTTACAAAGTTACTCTAGTAAATGAAGCAGAGGGAATCAACCAAACTATTGATTGTGATGATGATACCTATATCCTTGATGCTGCTGAAGAAGCAGGTCTTGACCTACCTTACTCCTGTCGTGCAGGTGCTTGTTCGAGCTGTGCAGGAAAGGTAGAAGGTAACGCAGATGATGTTATAGATCAAAGTGATGGTTCTTTCTTGGATGACGATCAGATCGCAGCAGGATGGGTACTAACTTGTGTTGCTTATCCTAAACAAAACTGCACTGTTACGACTCACCAAGAAGAGAATCTCGGATAATTTAGTTAACTTTAGGCATTGCTGAGGGGCGGGATGAATATAAGTGGTAAGTGGGGTAGACATCCTGCCTGCCCCACCCTGCTTGTCCCGAAAATATCAGGAACGGGCAAGATGCCCATTCCACAAAGCTATTAAAATCATCCCGCATTTATCAAGATGTTGGCATTTATACCCGCGCTCTCCCGTAGGGAGCGGAGGGATGGGAATGCCAATCAATAAGAGCGGTCTTGCAGATAATCTGTTAACATACAAATATTACTTAACCAAAAACCAAGGTGCGCGATTACTGTAACTGTTTAATCAAGTCGCCGAGGGGCACGCCTCCTCCGGAGGAGCTGCGCTAACGGAGAAGTTAAACGGACACGGAGGAAGTATTAGACAGGCTTTGCCTGCATTTTCCAATGAGGTGTCAACCCGCCCTGAATCTTTCAGTGTAGGGGCGATTCGCGAATCGCCCCTACAGTCTGTTTGATTGATGGATGGGAATCCCGCGTTGTCTCGTAGAGCAACGTCGGGAGGATGTCAAATTATCTCGATCGCCACTATTATTTTTGTCCAAAAGTGACGGACTCGCTGAGAGGTTGGATCTCTGTTCCAGGAAAGTAAAAACTGAGAATTTGATCGCTACTCCAACCCAACTCAGCTAATTTAATAGAGCCTTTCTGAGAAAAGCCGACCCCATGTCCAAATCCCCCTCCAACGAAACTATAGCCCCATAAAGTTTTATCAGGTTTGTATATAGGGTCTAAATAAAAGAGCGTACTCCAAGGCACCCAAAAGGCATTTTGTACTTCGTCCTTATTTAGCTCTATAATCCCTTTATCAGTTTCCACAGTCATTTTCAGGACACGACCAGCTAGCGATCGCTCTGTCACCTCCACATTTTTTACAGCTTTAATTTGAGCAAAAGGACTTTTTTTCTCTCGAAAATAACTCTTCAAATAGCCAACTATACCAGGCAAACTAACTACCTCCCGCCAACGAAACTCTATCCAACCTTCTTCATTAAATCCTTTTTTAAGACTCATAAACTTACGGAAATTTTGTTCATCAGCTAAACTATTTGTAGATAAATCCCAGATATTATTAGCTGAATCAACTACAGGTCGTAAATATGGACGTTCAGTGCCATTCCATAGATCGTTAAAATCTGCTGTCACACCACCACTAACAGCAAAATAAACAGCATCTATCAACTCATCTTCATAAGTCAGGACTTTTCCTCTAGTTGCTGCTACTGCTTCATCTGTTTCTGGGTATACATCTAATCCTTTGTAGACTTGACAGTGAGTATTGGCACACAACTCATAATTATCTGCTACAAACCTATGTAAATTCCGTAGTGCATAAGTTCTAGCTAAAATTGCCTGAGCTTCTAGGGATGCTTTTGGTGGCCAAGCTCCTAATTCGTGGGGTACTACTCCCCGAATATAAGTTTCTATTGGGACATTATTTACTAATGTGTAGCTTCCATAAGCATTCGGTTGTAGTTTAAGGGAGCCACCATAACGTCGTTCTTCTGGTATTGCTGTGTCTTGGTTAAATTGATTATTGACAAGAATTATATCTTTTCCTGCCGTAATATCTAACTCATGGCGATGATAAGTATAGCCATTCATTTCCCAGTAAGCTGTGGGTCTTTGTTTGAGAACTTCCAAATCGAGATATACATCTGTATTACTATGAGCTTGTAGACTTTCTAGTAACCAACGTCGCAATAAAGGAGTTTTATAAACTTCTCTTTTTGCCCAAACTTTCCATCTTCCGGGTTGGGTTACTTCTACTTTTATTCCCTTATCTTTCCATAATTGAGCATCTTCTTCCGCATTTTCATAACTGCGGTGACTGCTGAGAACTAACCGCTCTTTTAATAATGCTTTTTCTTGCGGTCTCATCTTAATTTTCAACTCAACTTTTTCAGTAGTAAGAGTTTCTTCTCCTGCTGGAGTTTTAAAGCTTAAAGTTAATTTATCTCCAGGAGTAGCTCTAAGAGTAATTTTATCTGTGGGTTTAGTACCAAATCGTTGTATAACTCCTATTTTGAGTAATTTATTCGATTCTTCTAAAGCTTCTACTGGTATTTTATATAATCCTAGCAGTAAGGTTGTTATCAATATTGTACTCGGGATTAATTTGTGAGTGAAATATTTTTGATATATCTTAGTCTGCAATTTTATTTACCTCCATAGTGTTAATTTTCTAGTTATTTTAGCTCAAAATAGCTAGATTGAAAAAGCTGACGATTTGTATACCGAAGTTTCTCGAACTATTGATAAATTTTGTAGTTCCTAGAAGCACATTTACCATCAAATTAAATTTGCTTGATCAATTAATTAACTAATAAATAAATAAACATAATTAGGTTTTACTGATTAAATATCGCGCGCATTGACTGATATTAGCTTTAGGCTTTTTCTGCCTGGAAAAAGTATGAGCTTTTCAGCAAGCTATTGTTAAAAAAGTGAGCATTTTCGGGTAGCAAAAGCCGAAAAATCACTCTGACTATTCTTGTGGCCGCTGACTCTGTGATTCCCATTTATTCTACGTATTAACTACTCCCTACTCCCTACTCCCTACAAAGAGCAAAAATATTTTATTCAGCAAGCCCTAATTAGGTTTTGCTGATTAAATCTAAAAGCACTGACATATCAAAGTAAGTGCATTTTTGGAGCGGAAAATTGCATAGAAATTATCAATTATTTCCCCCTACTCCCTACTCCTGATCAAAAAATTACTGATAACTGATAACTGATAACTGATAACTGAAATAACTCCCTCTCTTGATAATGAGTAATTGTGATATATTCTAGAGCAGAGATAAAATTATACTATTTTGTTTTAATATCCGGTGAAATGAATCAATCTTTTCCAATAAACTATACTCTCCAATTACAAAACCTCATGGAGAAAGCAAGTATTTCTAGCATTAAAGAATTAAGTAAAAAAGCAGGGGTTTCGGAATTACAGCTTATTCGGTTGCGACGTGGCTTAGGGTCACAAATGCGAGTAGATATTTTACTCAAAATTAGTCAAGCATTAGGAATTACCTTAACAGAATTATTAGATAATTTTGCCCCCGAACTTGTCAAAAAATCAGTACCAACTTCTACATCAATATTAGAACAAGAATATCGCAATCTTCAGGCAAACTTAGAGCAACAAAAACAATTTTTAACAAAAGAGTTTCAGCAGTCTAGCTTGCAAATTTTAGAATCTTGGTTACAACAATGGCCTACGGTTGTATACAAAGTCAAAGAAAATCCTCGTTTAGCAGCAACAAAGATATTACCTTTGTTACGTCCAGTAGAGCAATTGATCCAAAAATGGAATGTAGAATCTATCGCTCCTGTGGGAGCAGAAGTTCCTTTTGACCCTCAGTTACATCAACTAATGAAAGGGTCTGCCCAAGAAGGAGAACTGGTAAAAGTTCGTTATACTGGCTATCGGCAGGGGGATAAACTACTATTCCGTGCCAAAGTTAGTCCTATCAATTAAATCAAATAACAGAAAGGCTTGTTATGGTAATTGGTTTTGACTTAACTTATCAATAGACTTGGACTTAATCCCATTAATGGGGTATACTAGCCTAGGTTTGTAAATAGTTAGAGTCATAGCTTCTAGAAAATATGAGTACTGTGGTTAAGTATATTCAACCTAATGGCATTTTAGACGGCACTAAGGCTACTGCATTTCGCCAAGAAATTAGTGAGCAAGTTGAAGCTGGAGCAGATATTATTTTGATAGATTTTAAAGATGTAACTTTTATGGATAGCTCTGGCTTAGGTGCTTTGGTTTTAGCGCTCAAAACTGTTAGAGCTGCTGGAAGTCAATTGGTTGTATGTTCTATTAATGAACAAGTCAGAATTCTGTTTGAATTAACAAGTATGGATCGAGTTTTTGAAATATTTCCTAACCGAGAGGATTTTGATAAAGCTTCTGTTGAAACTAATACAAATCTTCAAGCTCAAAGCAAAAACTAAGATTTTTAATTTCTGAGTTAGTATCTCAGATTTTAAATTCCAGTATTTTAAGTGGTAGATTAAATCTTCTTCCATTAGTTCCCGATTGATGTAAAACTTATTTCAAATATTTTCTATTCCCAAGAGGGTACATCTAATAAAAATGATGAGGAATAAATTTTTAATTTCAGATAAAATCTAAAATTTTTTACCTGGAGCTTAATGTCATATTAAATATAGATTAAAGTTAAAATCAATCGATCTTAATCAAAGCAGATTTAGAAAATATTGTAGGGACGTTCCATGGAACGTCTCTACTAAATTAAAAACGCTGTAAAGCTTTCTTCCTTCTTCCTTATTCCCTCTTCCTTTATCTGATTAAGCTTCTTTGATAAACCGAATTATTTCCTGCACATGATTAAGAAATTGCCCATCTGTTGAAAGTTGAGATATTGCCTTTTCAAAATCCCTAGCTAACTGATGATGTTCTGTTTGGTTTGTATTTCTTAAATCTTCTATTGTCACTGCTAAACGACTTAATTCTTTTCTTGTTATTTCGGAGTGTTGTTGTTGTTTCGATCTAAAAGATTCTGGATTTTCAATACTTAGCTGTGCTGCTAGATTTTCCAAAGTTTTTTCGAGATTTTCCAAGCGATTTCTGAGTTCAATAATATCTGCACGAGGATGCAATAATTCTCGGCGAATCATCGATAACCGTATCACTAAATATTGATATAAACGTATAGCAGGACGTAAAACAGTTAACAATAAAGCTGCGCCAGAACTCACATAACCAACTACACTAATACCAGTAATAGCTAAAGCATAAAGCCCAATGGTAGAAAGAAAATGTAAAGCCAAAGCTATCCACAAAGAAAAACGCGCTAACTTAGCAACATAATCAACTTGTTGAGCATCAACTATTATACCTTTTTGCTTTGACTCAGCAGCTTCAGCTAATACTTCTTTAGCTTCAAAATGTATATTCCAGGGAACTGTAACAATTAACAATAACCACCAAAAACAAGCACCCGCAATTACCCAATCTAAAAAACTACCAACCGCAATATGTAGCCATTTTGACATCCTCCCCGGCCTAAAGGCACAGGGATTCCTACTGAGCCATAGCTCCTCGGCGGGTTGACACTTCACAGGGTGCTGCTTCCTTGGCGGTAGTCTAATGCTTCCCTCCACGTCCGCGCACGAGTTTCCGAGTGCCCCCCGGCAACTAATAACACTATAGCATATATTCAATTCACTTACAAATAAAATAAAAAGTCGCCCTACAAGGGCGAGGCTTTAAACCCAATTTTTCGGTAAAATACCAAATGTCAAAAGTAATATTAAAGCTAGTCCAATAGTAAAACTAGCAAAATTTTCAGAAGTTTTCATTTTTCTACTTCCTCTAATTATGGATATCTTTAAATGATGATTTAGGTTCCCAGAGAAAAATATTTGAAATATGACAGTTATTCAAATGGTTAAGGTATAAATATTATTTCTGATTAGAGTATAAATTTTTAGAGTTAGATTAAGTAGATTTAAACAAATTTACCAGAAAATTGGGTTTAAAGCCTCGCCCATAAGCGGGCGACTTTATTAGTAGTTGATTTTATTTCAATAAATATGTTATCATATTGTTAGTTTAATAGTCAAATTATGAAAGCTAGATTTAAGTATCGTATCTATCCAACACCGGGACAAAAATACCGAGAGCGCAAAGCTATTTGGTTGTGTCCGTGTGGCGAGTGAACGATAGTTTAGCTTGTTGCCAACAAAAGTATAGATCGGGAGAAAAGAAACCCAATAATTCTCAACTACAAAAACAGTTTATCACTCAATCGAAAAAGACTGAAAACAGAGAATGGTTATCAGAAGTTTCTGCTATACCATTGCAGCAATCTTTAAATGATTTAAACCAAGCTTATCAAAACTTTTTTAAATCAACTAAAGGTAACAGAAAAGGTAAACCGATAAAACCTCCTAAATTCATGCATCAGGAAATCAAAGCAAACTGCTAGATTTACAAAGGGAGGGTTTAAAATTGGTCAACACAAAGTTTATTTAGCCAAGATTGGAAAACTGAAAATACTTTGGTCAAGAGAGTTACCTGCTGCTCCATCATCAGTAACAGTAATCAAAGATTGTAGGGGCGATTCGCGAATCGCCCCTACTAGATATTTCTTGAGTTTTGTAGTAGAAATACAACCAGAAGTCTTACCTAAAACTGATAATTCAGTAGGTATAGATTTAGGTATCAAAACCTTTGCTACATTTAGCGACGGTACAAAAGTTGATGCTCCTAAGCCACTCAAAAAACGAATTAAGAAGTTAAGAAAGTTAAGTAAGACATTATCTCATAAAACTAAAGGATCTAAAAGGTATGAAAAAGCACGGGTTAGAATTGCTAAGTTCCATGCCAAATTAAAAGATACGCTTAACAGATTTTCTACATAAATTATCTACTAAAATAGTTCGTGAAAACCAAACAGTTGTTTTAGAAGTATAACAACGTTTCTGGTATGGTGAAAAACCGTAACCCACCCCCATCCCCTCCAGGGAGGGGAGCAAGAGGGGTGGGTATCTGATTTAGGATGGAGAAAATTCAGAACATTCTTAGAAGGAAAAGCAGAAAAATATGGTCGTGATTTTAGAGTAATTAGTCGCCCTTGAGCCAACATCCCAAATTTGCTCAAATTGTGGCTTTAAAGGTGGCAAGCTAGACCTGAAGGTGCGAGAATGGGAGTGTCTAAACTGTGGTGCAAAACATGTTCTTAGACGAGAATGCAGCGATAAATATATTAGTCGTGGGCGGGCAGTCCGAGACGAAAAAGCGCACCGAACCCGCGCCGCCGAAAGGCGCAAGGGAACGCGGAGCAAGAAACGGACGTGGAGGCAAGTGTAACCCACCCCCATCCCCTCCCGGGAGGGGAGCAAGAGGGGTGGGTGCAGCAGCCTGTGAGACGTCAACCCACCGAGGAGTTACGGCTCGGTAGGAATCCCCGTGCCTAACAGCCGGGGAGGATGTCAAACAAGATAGTTTTGTCAGCTTTAGTAATTATTGCTCTGCTGATTAAAGATCGCGCGCATTTACTGATATTGGTTTTAGCATTTTTTGGTCTAAAAAAGTGCGCCTGTTTTCGGTGGAAAGAGCTGCAAAAAGCTAGTATTTTGGGACGATTATGGCAGACAAATCAAGAAACCATTATGAACGACTACCTTCTCTATAACTCCCCTAAACTCCTTACTCTTAACTACTCCCTACTCCCTTTTTCCCCTCCTGGGAGGCAGGGCTGTTTCAAAGTATTGTAGATTAACGATGAGCGGGAGAACGGGAGTAATGGGCATAGTTAAACAGTAAAATTTGTCAAAATTTGCCGATTTTTCAGCAAAGTACGCGTCGTTAAGTTCTGAGAAAAGATTTAGTTCAACGTCGCTTAAAAGCCTCTATCCCCGTGTCTCCGTGTCTCCGCGTCCCCGCGTCTATTGAGAATGAAACAGCCCTGCCTCCTGGGAGGGGGAGGGGCGAGGGGTGGGTATCCTACCTCAATAAAAAGACTAGTGAAGCGCAAACCCTAATTAGGGCTTGCTGAATAAAATTATAATCAATACCTGTAAAAGCTTCCAGGGTTAAATATTACTGAGGGGGTGCAAGGTTTTTGGCTGTTGTAGCCTCAAAATGCTAATACTTTTCCCCTGAAATGCCGAAAATTTGGCCGTAGCATATAGTCTAAACTGTTCCCTGTTCCCAGTTAAGTGCTCCCTATCATCACCATCAGACTTTTTCAGCAAACCCTAATTAGATAATAATAATTTTCCCGCAAAAATAAACTAAAAATATTAGCTGAATAGAGAGTGTATCTCAATATTGAATATCGATAATATCATGTCCGGTAGCATCGGAGCGTGTATAAAATCAAGGTGACACTCTTGAGAAAACCTTCTGCCTCCCCCTCCTGGGAGGGGTTAGGGGTGGGTTGCCTCCTGCCTTCGATCCACCAAAGTCTAATTATTCAACCGGACATGATATAAGTGGTAAAATGATCGAGGTGATCGGTAAAATCTTACTCTAAAATTTATGAATTTAGTAATACAATTGAAAAACAAATATCTCCATTTTTTTGCAGTAGCTCTACTTCTGATTGTAAGTGCTTGTGGCAATAATGAAACAGTAACTTCCACTAGCGAAACATCTCCACAAGCAAAGGAAGAAGATACTGAAAAAAGAGAATATGTTCTAGTTGACGGTTCAAGTACAGTTTTTCCGCTCTCGGATACAATGGCTCAAAAATTTATGAATGATAATCCGGAAACTCAGGTAATTGTAGGAATATCTAGTTCTGGAGCTGGACTAAAAAAGTTTTGTATTGGGGACACAGATATATCAAATGCTTCCCGTCCCATTAAAAAGTCTGAGATTGACCTTTGTCAGGCAAACGGGATAGAATTTATTGAAATTCCCATTGCTTTCGATGGTATTTCTATCATCGCCAACCGCGACAATGATTGGGCAGACTGTCTGACTATGGAAGAGTTAACAAAAATTTGGCAACCTAATGATGATGATCAGGATAAAATAACAAATTGGAAGCAAATTCGGGATGAATTTCCCGAAGAACCTCTGAGTCTCTATGTTCCCGATCCCGAGTCTGGTACTTATGATTATTTCACTGATGCTGTCAATGGGGAGGAAGGTAGAAGCCGAAAAGACTATAAGGCTAGTGAAGATGATGATATCATTCTTCAGGGAGTTGGATCTGAATGGGGTAGTTTGAGTTTTCTCGGGTTTACCTACTATGAAAAAAATAAGGAAGCCGTGAAGGTGATTTCTGTTGACAATGGTAGCAGTCAATGTGTGGAACCAAGTAGTGAAACCATAGCTAACGGTACTTATAGCCCCCTATCTCGTCCATTATTTTTATATGTGAGCAAGAATTCCCTAGAAAACGTACCTTCTGTTAAAGCTTTTGTTGATTACAAAATCAATATTGCTAACAAACCAGTAATATCCGAAGAGGGTTATGTACCTTTACCTCAAATATTGCAAGATAAGGTACGAAAGCGTGTTGAGGAACTCACTACTGGTTCTGTTTTTGATGGAGAATCTGCTGTTGGTGTTAAGCTGATTGATAAACTTTTCTCTGAAAAAGAAAGGAAGAAAATCAGTGGTAGCTGATTATAGAACCCATTTGGGATCTATTTAAAAATAGAGGAGGAGATGGGGAGATTGGGAGATTGGGAGATGGGGAGATTGGGAGATTGGGAAATAGGGGGATGGGGGGATGGATGGGAGCATCAGCTTTGTCGTCTACCTTTGTGAAACCCCCTATAAGTAGTCGGAAAAATTGTCCCTTGATTTTCCTGCCATAATCATCCCAAAATACTAGCTTTTTGCAGCTCTTTAGACCGAAAACAGGCGCACTTTTTTCGACAAACAAAGGCTGAAATCAATATCAGTCAATGCTTTGATATTTAATATCAAATCCGCTTAATTGGACATAAAAAAATTATCCAATTGTCATAACTACGCTCATCTTGTCTTATCTTTCTTCTCCTGAATTCTGTTTGCGAAGCATTCCGTAGGAAATTGCAGAATTGCTGAATTCTAAAGACTTAACCATTCTATGGCTGTTTAACCGGATTTGATATAATCAGCAAACCCTAAATAGGTATTACCGATAGATTTATAGGTGAAAAGGTATGTAGAGACGCTCCATGAAATGTCTCTACAAGGATTTGATAGCATTAATACCATTTCTCCATGAAGTTGCGCTTAATAAAAGATAAGAGCTATTATTCATTAATTGATAATGGATAATTGATAATTAGGGTTTGCGTATGGAAAGTCTTTTTGCTCTTTGTAGGAGACAGGAGACAACCCACCCCTACTAAAAGACTTTTGAGCGCAAACCCTAAATAAATACCAAAATAGTAATTAGCAGTAAAATTTTCATCATACTTGGCCAATAAAGCGCCTTAAAAATAAAGTTATCTTTATACTTAAAAATCTGAAGATCGGGCTTCAAACTCCAGAGAATAAAGTTCAAAGTCACCAAGAAAATGATGCCAAAATTATTTCTGGAGTTTTGCCGTAAAACTGACGAAAGTTACACAAGATAATTGAAATTAATTTCATTGCACTGCT
>NZ_JAAHHG010000258.1 GCF_010692555.1 Okeania sp. SIO3B5
TTTTTTGGTCTAAAAAAGTGCGCCTGTTTTCAGCTCAAAAAGCCCAAAAAGCTAGTATTTTGGGACGATTATGGCAGAAAAATCACTCTTACAATTTTTCCGACTACCTCCTCTATAATTCCCATTTATCCTGTCTCCTGTCTTCCCCTCCCGGGAGGGGTTAGGGGTGGGTTGTCTCCTGTCTCCTACCCCTACTAAAAGACTTTCCATACGCAAACCCTAAGTATTCAACCGAACATAATATTAAACGTCCGAAACAAAACAATTAAAATCAAACAATTATTTATTTCCAATTTACCTGTAACTTATAACTTCTGACTTCTGAGCAAAAAATAAGGTATCAAGCCTCCCCTTTCAAGGGGATGAAAAAAATAAAGTTCAATATTTCAATCCCAATAATTCAGGCAGAGTACTGATAACTGATAACTGATAACTGATAACTGAAATGACTTCCTAATTTTCTCCTTCTAAATATTGAGTTTCAACTTGAGTTCCACTCATCAACTTTTTCCCTGTTAAATATTGAGCTTCAACTGCTTGAGTTCCACTCATAAATTTATTATCAGATTCAAGTGGCAATAAAATACTCGACGCTTCTTTAACTTCCGAAATTAATGCTTGTCCACTACCATTAAATAAACGAATAACTGCATAAGAAATTAATACAGGTGAAGCTAATATTAAAGCAGCTATCATTCCTACTGGTGCCGCAAGTTGATACACAATTAAAGCAGTAGGTTGAAATTCTTCGTATTGGGAAAAAACCTTAGATAACCACCATATTAATAATGCCATTACAGCAAATCCGAAAAGAGTGAAAATTGAAGGTATGATAAATGATACAAATACAGCCATTGCTGTAATTAAAGCACCCCAACCTTGGGTAACAATTTTTTCTGATAGATCAGAAAACATGATGGTTCCATGCACAAACCAATAGATAAATCCAAATACTAATGTTAGTGCTGCACCCCCTAAAAAAATGTTAACGCCCTTAATAAAAAGTTGCTTAATTTCATCGTTGTTGAATACAGGTTGTTTCTGATTGACCATTTTTATATTCCTCTTACCTTTAACTTTTTAACATTAGTATATCTATAGTATATCTATGATTTTGTCCTTTATGGGTTGAACCCACATTCCGCCCGTTAAATTGTAACATTAAAAGTAATATAAAAATCCGTAACTGGTTAAGTATTTATACTATATAAATCATCTTCATTTACCAAAAAATAAGGTCTAAAGCCTCCCCTTTTAAGGGGATGAAAAAATATTCAGTTCAATATTTCAAGCCTCCGGTTTTAGTCGGAGGTACTGATAACTGATAACTGATAACTGATAACTGAAATTACCTTTCTCCTTTGTCAAATTCTGAGGAAAATATTCAGCATAAACACTTATTTAATTGTTGACTAATTAAGTTACCACTATGATGTTCTCCCGAATTATGACTCCTGACTCCTGACTCCTGACTCCTGACTCCTAACTCCTACCCTCACCCATAAGACTTTTTCAACAAACCCTAACTAATAAAGCTTTTATCGTCAACTAAAAGGAATAGCTGATGGCTGATGGCTGAATGCTTACAATCATTTAAATTTTACAGCAATAAAAAATTAATTTTTCCTTTTGAATAAACACATTGGCTAGTACAAGTTTCATCAATTCTTACTGCTACAAGTCCTGGTATTTTATCTTCTAGTTGCTCATAAATCCATTTAGCGATCGCTTCACTGGTAGGATTAACTAAGCCTGTAGTTTCGTTTAAATGATAGTGGTCTAAATAATTCTCAAGTAGAGGTTTGAGATATTTTTTAATATCTCCATAATCCATAATCATACCCTGCTTTGCTCCAGAATTTTCTAATTTATTACCAGAAACATAAATAACGCCGCGCCAAGAATGACCGTGTAGTCTTGCACATTTACCATCATGATTAGGTAGTTGGTGAGAAGCTTCAAATCTAAATTCCTTGCCTATTATCCAGGTTTCTGAGTTAGATTCATTGTTTAGAGTTTGATCTTTTCCCTCTTTTTTTTTCATTTAATACCATTGCTTTTCAGTTATCAATTATCAGTTATCAGTTACCAGTACCTCCTCAAGTTTAAGTTTTTTTCCCTTATTACTTATTACTTATTACTTCCTACTTCTTCCTTCTAACTTTGAAATAATCCCAAAGTATCTAAAACTTCACCAAGAATCATTAGAAAGATTTATTACTCCTAAAATTGCTTTTTATGTATTAAGATTAAACTGTTTATTGCCAATAGAAAATCATTCTAATTTAGATATTATCCCATCTTTGTGTTGTTTGTGGATTGTATATAAATTTTCAAGATTAAGCATTTCAGTTAGAGGCAATAAAATCCGAAATTTCCTTTTTTATCCCCTTGAGATAGGAAGGTTTGATACTTTATTTTTTAGCCAGAGGTTTCTTAATTTAAATAAATTAAATTAATTTTTTTCCTACTCCCTATTCCCTAATCTACAAACTCCAGCCCCCAGAAACTTCCAAAACTTGCCCTGTAATATAATCAGAATTAGGGTTAATAAAAAACCAAACACCATTGTTAACTTCTGACAAAGTTGCTGGACGTTTAGCTGGTAATTTAGGAATCATTTCCTCTACATCCCAAGAATTTTCTGCGACTCCAGGAGAAATTACATTAACAGTAATTTTATCTTTAATTAGCTCGAGAGCTAATGATTTAGTATAGATGATAATACCAGTTTTGGCAACCATATAAGCTGTATTAGTTTGGCGTGCTGCTATATTTTGGGCACTGGCACAAGCAAAATTAACTATGCGTGCGCCATTTGCTGCTTTGAGATAGGGAAGTGCTGCTTTAGTAATATAAAAAGTGGCATTGAGGTTAGAATTAATAACTTCCTGCCACTCTTTTATAGATGTTTTGCTAATGGATTTTCTTAAGTAGTTACCTACATTATTAACTACTACTGATAAACCCCCCAGTTGTGCTGCTGCATTTTCGACTAGAGACTGAGCTTGTTCAGGTTTGGTAATATCTGCTTGTTTGACGATCGCTTTTACTCCATAATTAGTTGCTTCTTGAGCTGCTTGGTTGGCTGCTTCTACGCTTTTGTTATAATGAAAGGCTACATCAAATCCTTTACTTGCTAAGTTGAGAGTGATCGCTCTACCTATTCCCACTGCTGAACCTGTTACAAGTGCTTTTTTTAGCATTGTCCTTAAACTAAATTTAGGAACTATTTCATTAATGGATAATTGATAATGGATAATTGATAATTACCTCTGGTTAAAACCGTTACGGAATTGAATATAAGGTAATATTATTTCTTCTCTTGGTCTCATGGATATGGTTAGGAAACCCATCCATCCCACCCTTCGGGAAGCTCCGAAGATCGACAGTTGTCTTGGTTGATTGGATATGGCGAGGGGACCCGATCTTATCAGAGCCGCTCCGCTGTTAGCGCAGCTTTGCGATAGCAAACGCCATCCGGAGACCGCTTTTTTCCCCTTAAAAGGGGAGGCTTCAAGTCGGGTAATGCTCTTCAATACTTATGAACCGCAAAACTATAGATATTTGCAAAAGCATTACAATTCACCAACGTCAAAAATTTGGATTCTTCCTATGGAGTGAGCTAAATCTTAACATCCAAGCTTTTACCGAAAAATTTGGTTTAAAGCCTCGCCCTTGTAGGGCGACTTTTTATTTTATTTGCAAGTGAATTGAATATATGCTACACTGTTATATATGCTACACTGTTATTGGTTGCTGGGGAGCACGCCTCCTCCGGAGGAGCTGCGAATTGCGGAAACTTTAAACGGACGTGTAGGGAAGCGTTAGACTACCGCCAAGGAAGCAGTACCCTGTGTTAGCGGCAGCTATGCGAAGCAAAGCGTCAACCCGCTGAGGAGCTACGACTCGGTAGAAATCCCCGCGCCTTTAGGCCGAGGAGGATGTCAAAATAAACTCATACACTCTAAAACAGCTTTAACTTTAGAAACTTCGTGAGTTCTGAGCATATCATTTTTTCCTAATGCTGCAAAAACTGAGGTAAAAACTTGACCACTTCTGAGTTCTTCTCCAAAAACTTCTTTGGCAGTGAAGAGCGTATGTAAAACTGGAAACCCTAATTTTCTTAGCCGAAAAGCATTTAAAAGGCTTCTGATTTGATATTTAATCTGAGTTGACACATATAAACCTTGTTTTCTAGGGCCAAGAAGAGCGACAGCTGGATCTATAAAAATTTTTTTGACTCCTAGTTTAGTTGCTCTTTCTATCTCTTTGCCAAAATAATCATAGACTAAGTCTATTGGATCTTTAGCTAATGTATAATCGAAGTCCTTTACATCTCTAACGTTTTTTTCTTGAAGGTAACAAATAATAATTGCTGCATCGAAATCAGCTACAGCTCGATACATTTCTTCACTATTTTCAGTTCCAGTAAAGTTAACAACCTTTGCACCAGCTTTTAAACAAACTCTTGCAAGTTCAGGGTAATAGGTTTCAACTGAAGTCAACACACCTTCTTGAGTAAGGGTTTCAATTACAGGCAAAAGTGAACTTTTTTGTTTAAACTCATCAACTCTTTGTGTCTTTGGTACACTAGATTCCGCACCAATATCTATAATGTCGGCACCTTGAGCTGTTAAAACCTTGCCACGATGAATAGCTTGTTCGGGGGTGTAACAGATAGCGTGATTATGCCAAGAATCAGTGGAAAGATTAATAATTCCTAAAAGCGCTGTTTGAGAATTAAAGTTAAACTTTTTATTCCCAATAGTGAATTCTTCAACTTGGGTATTGTAGTCATCCTGATGTTTGTCATACACTTCGTAAATATCTGCTAGAGTAAGCATTGTTCAACTCCTGTAATCAAAAATAGTAATTTTCAGTCTGGCAAAAATTCCCTACTAACTCCCATTGCCCAGGAATGGCTGTTATGAACAACTCTTTTTGTAGGGGGGGTTGAGGAGGGGTTTACCGAATAATTAATAATTAATAATTAATAATTAATAATTAAATAATTATGGTTTAAAGCCTCCTCTTTTAAGGGGAAAAAAGTGCTAGGATATTTCCTTATATTCAATTTCGTAGCGTTTTTAACCAGAGGTAATTATCAATTATCCATTATCAATTATCAATTAATGAAAGCCTTACTTTCAAAACATATATGCAATCATAATCTAGGGAATCTATGTACAGCTACAATCTCATACCCCCTGCTACTTCCAAAACTTGTCCTGTAATGTAATCTGCTTCAGGAGTGATAAAAAAAACAACTGCATTGCTGATTTCTTTTAAGGTTGCGGGTCGTTTACTTGGTAGGAGAGAGATAGTTGTTTCGTCTAAACCAACAGAATTTTCTGCGACTCCAGGAGATATTATATTTGCAGTAATGTTGTCTTTGATTAACTCTTTAGCCAATGATTTAGTATAGATAATCACACCAGTTTTAGCAACTCTATAAGCTGTCTCTACCTCACCTGCCATCACATTTTGGGCACTGGCAAAGGCAAAATTGACAATACGTCCCCAACCTGCTGCTTTCAAGTGAGGAATTGCTGCTTGAGTCACATAGAAAGTTGAATTAAGGTTAGAATCAAGCATTTGATGCCACTCTTCTATGGATGTTTGGCTAATTGATTTTTCCAAATAATTACCCACATTATTAATTACCACTGATAACCCTTCGAGTTTTTCAGCTGTAGTTTCTATTAGAGACTGAGCTTGCTCTGGTTTAGTTATATCTGCTTGCAAGGCAATAGATTTTACTCCATAGTTAGTAGTTGCTTCTTTACTTGCTTCGTTAGCTGCTTCAGCACTAGAGTTGTAATGAAATGCCACATCAAATCCTTTAGTGGCTAGATCGAGACCGATCGCCCTTCCTATTCCTGAAGCAGAACCTGTTACGAGTGCTTTTTTGAGCATGATCTTTAAGAACTAGATTTAATCGCCCAAGTACAAATGTTTAAACTGTCGAAAATTATCTCTTGCGGTAAAATAATCCCAAGCTACATAAGAAACTTCTAAATGTCTAGGACCAGAATTAGCATCAACAGCTGTTCTCCCATGTAGCACTCGGAAGTTTTGCACCATCAAACAATCTCCTGATTCTAAACGGAAATGATATTGATAATCAGGGCTTTTCAAATAACGGAAGAATTCACTATAAGCTTCATAGAATTTTTCCATTTTGTCAAAAGGTATATCCCAGTTGCAGGCGTGGGAGTGACCAAAATATACTCCGGAAACTTTTCCTTTGATATCTAATTCTATGATGGGGCGACTGCGACGATGATAATATTCCCAATCTGTATATAACTGCTGGAACTGAGTAGGAGTTTCTACCAAAATTTGGAAATAGTCTGGATGGTGTTTTTGAAAGTCTTGGGCAACTCGAAAGCCATCTACCAGTATTGAATCTCCACCTGTTGCTTTGTTCTCTACAAAGTAGAGAAATTGCAATAGGTGAGAGGTATACATATAACTTTCATAATCAGTGTGGGGTGGTAGAGCGTAGCCAGTCTCAGATATATCATTAGCTCCTGGCTTAGACTTTACTGTGTAGAAACGCCCGCCCTCTGTATAATGAATTGGTCCGATAGAAGTCAGAAAATTATCTAACTCTGATAAGGGCATATTTTTGATGACTGCAAAACCCAAGATGTATAGTTGGTCAACCCAAGCTTGGCTACTACATGAATAAAAATCGTGTTTTTCTGGCGGATGGGCTTCGATCCATGCAGTATCCCACAGAATTTCTTGTTGTTTACGTAGTTCAATTTTACTATGAAAGCTAGCTTTTCCTGCTGTTTCATCATAAGCATGACTCATCAACCAAGAGATAGGAAAAATGCTGCGATGAGGAGGGTTTTCATCCCAGTCAATAATCAGTTCATTCTCTGTTAATTCGACACTCTGTGGTTTTGGAGGAGCTGTTACCTCAGAAATATCATAAAGTTTCTGGAAAGAGCTAGGATGGCGATTTTTAGAACTCAGACAATTATCACGCAACCAAATGTAGTGGAAGCGTTTACCTTCCACTGTTATAAAAGATTTATTGTCCATACATTTTTCAAACTTTAACTTTTTTGGTATTAGGTGGTTCAACAATTAATAATTAATTATTAATTATTAATTATTGCCTCGGGTTTTAACCGTTACGGAATTGAATATCAGGAAATATTATTTCTTCTCTTGGTCTCATGGATATGGCGAGGAGACCTGCGCCATATCCATGAGACTAGAAAATAAAGTTCAATATTTCAACCCTCTGACTTTCCTACGGAATGCTACGCAAACAGGCAGAGGTACTGATAACTGATAACTGATAACTGATAACTGAAATGACCCCCACCTATTAGTTAAATATATTAGGACTTACGCATGAACGCTATTGGTAGGGTGTGTTAGCCCTAGCGTAACTGAGCAGCACTCCATATATAGTGCCTTTGCGTAAGTCCTGTATATATTAATATTTAGGGCTGATTTTTACTTTTTTCCCATCATCTTTTCCAAATACACCGATGTTTCACCTTCTGGAATTGCTGGCAGAGAATGAAATTCCACATTTCCTTGATTTGCAGTTAAAGTTTGATAGAGCAGTTCTCGACAGTGGTTATTTTCATCGGCCACTACTACCTTTGCTTCATGTCCATTTTCTAAGACTTCGGAGCGATCGCATTGTTCGTTAGCCCAAACAATTAATATATCACCTTTTTCACATAACAGTGCCCCTCCTCCATTGGGACAAACCATTCCCGAACCCGCTTCTCCAGGTAAAACATAAGTTGACCAACGGTTTCCATTATTAATATTGACTATTTCCACTTCTTCTAAGGGCAACATTCCTACTTTTTCCAGTAGATCTGAGTCTATGGTTACGCTGCCAACATAATCACGCTTTGCTTCTGTTACTCGTATGCGATGAAGTTTAGCGTGCATTAGTTTGATTCTACCCATTATTTTCCTTTGTGATTTATTTGTACAATTGAAACAGCAGTCAGCACCTCAGCGGTCAGCCATCAGCTTCTATTCTCAAGGCAGAAAATGGGGGATACTCAAGAGAAGCTGCTCTGCGTCTTATAACCCCCATAACACACACACCACTAATTTTTCAAATATAGTGGGGGGACGCCGAACCCGCTGATTTTAGCTAATAGCTGATAGCTAATAGCTGATAGCTAATAGCTAGTTAATTAGGACTTTTGGTAGACTATAACATACATTGGTTCCGTCTCAAATATATTAAACTGTTCTTGAGAAATTATATTCCAAGGCAAATTTTTGAGTATTTCATGCAAAAAATTGCTCTGATTATAATAATCTACTCGTACTGTTAAAATAAAATATCCACTTTTTTTCAACAAACTGGATAGACTTTTTAAAGCACGAGGGTGAGCATGACCAAAGGTGAATACACCTACTGACAATATTGCATCATAGCTTGCTTCTGATGCGAAAGCTAGAGGTTCCTCTAGGTTGCCTTGATAAAGAGCAGTATAAACCTGCTTCTTCCTGGCTACTTCCAGCATTTTTTCCGAGATGTCAACCCCAACAATATTGGTATATCCTAATTCTGCTAGAGCTTCACCCACCATACCTGTACCTGCTCCAGCATCTAGGATAATTGCATCCTTATTTGGCAATACTTTGGCTAAGGCATTAGCCGAATGGACTGGGGAACAACGATAGGGTTGATCTAAGTCTATATCATAAACAGATGCCCAGGCATCATATTTCTGCTCTAAGTTATCTTCCTTACCATTTTTGTAAATCCAGGATAGGCGATCGCTAACCTTTTCACATGAGTAATAACCCCATCCTAGTTGATTAGTTTGAATAGCCTCGCACATTTTATCATAAGCTGCACTCAGTTCTGGATATTTAGCCAAAGCTAACTGAGAGAGTGCTTCATAGCTTTTGTACAAGTGTTCCTTCAAGTCTTTAGTTGCCAACACCATAAACCCTAACTCGCTCAGGAAATCTTTATAGGAGTCCAGGCTAAATATTGGTTCAAACAGCAAGCGGTCGTAGACATATTTGCGGGCCATTTCGTTGATTTCCTGTGTTGGAGAAATCAGGTCATCGAAGATGAATGTGCCTCCTTCTTCAAGTACGCGGTAAACTTCTCGTAATGCTTGATGTCGGTCGTGAACGTGGTATAATGTGGCTTGGCTCCAAACATGGGTAAAGCTTTTATCCTGATAAGGCAGGTCAGTTGCTGATGCTTTTCTAAACTCCAACCTTAGTGATGGATGCTGCTGTGCTTTTGTTTTGGCATTTTCAACGCGCACAGCACTGATATCTATTCCTACTACTTCACATCCTGTCTGTTGGGATAGCCATATAGCAGTGTTGCCATTACCACAACCGAGGTCTAGCACCCGGGAATCCTTTGTTATCCCACTCTTGGACAACATATATTCATTCCAGCGTTTGCAAGCTGTGATAAAGTTTTCAGCTTTGGCCTCAGTTAAGTCTTCAAAATAGCCCCAGTGTAAACTGCCTTCTGAGTCCCAGAAACTCCTATATAGGCTATCTTCACTATCATAAAATGCTTCTGTATCGGCTTCGGAAAATTTATTTTTTGTCATAAACATATTTGAGTATTATTTAGGTCGCTACAGAAGGGTTAATCCTACCGTCGTTGCTTTGTTAGTTCAAATATATATAAATAATATATCCGAAAATTTATTATTCAGTAATATCTAGCTTTTGCGTTGTGTATTAGCAGATTAAATTATATACCTAAAACTTAAATTTTTCTTTCCTAATTCAATTTTACAGAAAAAGTATAAAATTTCTCAAAGTAACTTACTTTAATTGAAAGCTTTCAGCGACAATACTTACAACATTTTGAATTATATTATGTAAATGTCTCATGATTCCCATAACATTTCTTATTTCGGATAAACCATTGCTAGTAAAACAACCTTGTTAAATCTTACACACTCCATCACATTCTACCACTTCCAGGAGTTGAGCGATCGCCTTTCCCGATACTGGATCTATCCAATTAGGAGCTATTTCTGCTAGGGGTACAAGCACAAAAGCTCTTTCTCTCATCCGAGGATGGGGTATTTGCAGGTTTGGAGTATCTAATATTAAATCATCATATAAGATTAAGTCTAGGTCTAGAGTTCTAGGTCCCCAATGTTCTAAACGTACTCGCTTAAATTGTTGTTCAACATCTAAGAGAATTTCTAGTAGTTTATGGGGTGTTAATTCTACTTTTAATAATGCACAACCATTGAGATAATCAGGTTGTTCTGGACCAATTGGTTTAGTCCGATACCAGCTTGAATAACTATTTAGGGTAATACCTGGAGTTTTTGATAAAGTTTGGACTGCATTTTCGAGAATAGTTAAAGAATCACCGAGATTACTACCAAGAGCAATAGCTACATTATTCTCTTGTTTTTCTGATTGACTGAAGTGAGTTTGATTAGACATTACTTTGGAATTTTCAACCTGATTATTTGCTGAATTAAATTTCTAAAAACCAACAAGAAACTATCCAAGTTTATCATCAACTAAATTGTGATTAATGGCATCATGTTTGTGATAGTTTTTTTCTAGCTTACTATTTATATTATATATAGTAAGTATTCAGCTATCAGCTATCAGCCAGCCTCCTGGGTCGGAACTGCATTAACAGCTATTGCTTTTTTTTAGTTCTAGATAAAAGCTTTACTAATTGAGTGAGAATTAAATTTTACTATAAAAGTTGCCTTTAAAGTCTATATATTAAAATCCCCTTATAAGAGTTAACAGTTAATAGCTGTTTGCGCAGCATTTCCTGTGGAATGCTTACATATTATATTCCTTAATTTTGACTTTTAATGAATAAAAAAATCCCAGAAATTATTACATATCTAAGAACTCCCCAGGCCATTCGAGAAAGGAGCAATCGCATATTTAATCTTGCTTGTCAAGACCAACTAAATAATTTTCGAGTTGATTTAACTCAGCTAGATAAATGTGCCGACTATGTTATTGATGTAACCCTGGAACAGTATCCCAAACTAGATATACCTTTCCATAGTCGTTGGCAACATTTCCAAGTAGGAGATGTGCCTCGCCTAGCTGAACTTGACCAAATGTTGGCAGGACTCAAACCAGTAGAAAAGGCCAAAGTCAAATTTGATTTAGCCATTATTAGTGTACTACTAGATGCGGGTGCCGGGGCAAACTGGCAATACACTGAACCTGAAACTGGCTTAATATTCAGTCGTTCAGAAGGTTTAGCAGTTTGCAGTTTCCGACTATTTTGCCAAGGTTTTTTTTCTAGTAATCCTGATTTTCCCTGGCAAGCAGATACTAGAGGACTTTCTCAAATTGATGTCCAGACTTTAGTCCAAGGATTTCAAGTTGGTCCAGAAAATCCCTTGGTTGGTCTTGAAGGCCGTCTGGAATTGCTGCAACGCTTGGGGCAAGTGTTAAATCAAGATTCTCAGTTATTTGGCATTGATAGTCCACGTCCAGGAAATATGGTTGATTATTTGTTGCACAATCAGGCCATTGAAGAAGGCAGAAGGCAGAAAGAAGAAGGCAGAAGGCAGAAGGCAGAAGGCAGAAGGAAAAATTGCTTATCGATTCAAAACCCAAACAATTTTCAAAACCTTGTAGACGGTGGGGTATTAAACCCGCCACAAAACAGAAAAGATAAAGAAGTAATTCAAGCTACTTCAGTATTAAATGCTGTATTGGAGGGGTTGGGTGATATTTGGCCAGGACGTAGTACTATTTCAGGGATTAATTTAGGAGATGTTTGGCCTCATTCTCTGCTCAAAACTGACTGTTTAGGGGATGAATATATACCTTTTCATAAATTATCTCAATGGTTAACATATTCATTGCTCGAACCATTACAAGAATTGGGTTTAAAAATAACTGGATTAGATGATTTAACTGGATTAGCAGAATATCGGAATGGTGGCTTATTTATAGATATGGGACTAATACAAATTAAAAACCCTCTAGTTTTACAACAGCAACATTTACCAGGTTCAGAAATTATTGTAGAATGGAGAGCATTAACTATTAGTCTCTTAGACAAAGTTGCTCAAGTAATTCAAGAAAAACTTAACTTAAATAGCTCAGAATTACCACTCGTAAAAATCTTACAAGGTGGCACATGGACAGCCGGGCGAAAAATAGCAAAAGAATTAAGAAAAGATGGTGCGCCTCCGATTAAAATAAAGAGTGATGGAACAGTTTTTTAATTAGTAATTATGGACTCAATCTCAATTACTGGAATTCGCTGCTACGGATACATCGGTTTTTTTCCACAAGAGAAGGTATTAGGTCAATGGTTTGAAGTAGATTTAACTCTAGGGTTAGATTTGAATGCTGCAAGTAAAAGTGATGCTTTGGAAGATACTGTAGATTACGGCAGCATAGTTAATACTGTCCAACAGCTTGTAAAAAATTCTAAGTTTGCTTTGTTAGAAAAAGTAGCTGATGCGATCGCCACGGCTATTTTGCAAGAATCATTAGTACAAAATGTCAAGGTTAGTTTAACTAAGTTAGCAGCTCCAATACCGGATTTTAGTGGCAAAGTTACTATTGAAATTACTAGAGGAAAGGAAGCATTAGTATATAACTAATTTAGTTTAATTTAGTTAATAAATTTGTAAGTATTCAGCTCTTAGCTTTTTAATGAATGAAGCAAGGATTTGTTGAACTTCTATTACATTTTTAATCAGAGGATGAACCACAAGAACGATTAGTTTGAGTTCAATTCATACAATTCTATGGCGGAAAATATAGATATTTCTCAAGAGCTGATTGCCGAATGCTGTTTGCGCAGCAGTCCGCAGGAAATGTTTAGATAAATTTGGTAATTTTAGAATATTTTTCAATTTTTCAATGTAGTGAAGTACATATTTTATTTTGATTTTTACAGAATTAAATCAAGTCAAAAAAATGTACTTCGCTACTATCTTCGATCACCTGGTCTTGTATGAGGTACAAATTTATAAGTTCTAGAGAACAAAGAACATAAAATTAAAAACAAGCTTACCAATTGAAGAAGGCAGCGGGAGCTGAAGTTTAGTAATCAACATGAGTGAAAATCGTGTTGAACTATTAATTTATATCATGTTCGGATAATCAGTTATAAAAAAACTTTATCCCTTTTAACCCTTTCTTCCCTTCTGCCTCCAGCATAGCTGCCTCCTGCCTTCCTTCCTCCAAAGTATAAGTATTCAACCGAACATGATATTAGACAGCGATCGCTCTAGATTATAAAATGACAAAAACTACTATCATTAATCATCCATTAGTTCAGCATAAATTGACATTATTACGTCAACAAGAGACTACCACGGCTCAATTTCGCCAACTACTCAAAGAAATAGGAATGTTATTAGCTTATGAAGTAACTCGTGATTTACCCATAAAATATCAACAAATTAAAACACCAATGACATTAATGGAAGCTCCCATGTTAGCCGCTGAAAAAAAAATGGTGATTGTTTCCATTATGCGAGCAGGTCAAGGACTTCTTGATGGAATTTTAGAGCTAATACCTACAGCAAGAGTAGGACATATTGGTTTGTATCGTGACCCCAGTACTTTAGTTGCTGTAGAATATTATTTCAAAGTCCCCCATGATATTGATCAGCGAGATGTGTTAATAGTTGACCCAATGTTAGCAACTGGAAATTCAGCAGTAGCAGCAGTCGATCGGATTAAAGAATTTAATCCAGAGTCAATTCGGTTTCTGTGTTTATTAGCAGCACCAGAGGGAATTGATAATTTCCATAAGTATCACCCAGATATACCTTTATACACTGCTGCTATTGATGAAAAATTAGACACACATGGTTATATTATTCCAGGACTAGGAGATGCAGGCGATCGCTTGTATGGAA
>NZ_JAAHHG010000259.1 GCF_010692555.1 Okeania sp. SIO3B5
CCGCTTTTTTCCCCTTAAAAGGGGAGGCTTCAAGGCGCTAATTATTTAATAATTAATAATTAATAATTAATAATTCATTCGGTAAAAATTAAAAATCAAATCAATTATTATCCATAAATTATCAATTATTTCCCCCTGTTCCCTGTTACCTCTTTTCTGGAGATGTCTATTGCTGATGTAATACCAATTTTAAAAAAGAATGTTACAAATAATAAGCAGTATTAAAATAATTTGTAGGAAATATCTATTGGACGAAAAAGATAAATTACTACATAAGAAATGCTATAAAACCTATTCCCATACAACTCCTGACTCCAGTCTCCTGACTCCTAAGCAGTAACCTAAGTATTTGTAGCAAAGATTTATCAAACTGGTGTAACTCTAATACCAAATTCATTTCTAAGCTGCATATAATAATATCTCCCTCGGGGTTGACTGTAAATCGAGATAGACAAGTTAATAAATTTCATAATTCTGTGCCACTTCACATAAAATTGGTATAATACCCAACACCTACTACCTAAGACCTACGACCTAACACCTAATTCTGTGCAGCCTCATATAAAATTGGTATAAGAGTAGAAGCAACTAAAACTGAGTTAGAAATACCAGAGTCCCAGCTTTCATCACAACCAAATTAATCTGTAGTTCCTTTAACAAAAAACTGACAAACTTTTACTTTTTTACCCAACTATTGAACCTAGTCAATTTTTTTTATGGTAATTTTAATTTATACACTACGAATGACTTGTTAAGTAAATATGCCTTTTCATAAGAAAAAATGGATAGAATTACTGTTGACATTAAAAGGCTCTGTCATACCTGGAGTTTGGCAACGAGTAGTAGTTGCAATGGCTTTTTCTTTAATAGTTACCATTATTTATCAGAGTGGACTTCTGTGGATTCATCAACCAATTTTAGCTAGTTTAATCCCCGGTGTTGTTTTGGGTTTGTTATTAGTTTTTAGAACAAATACATCTTATGATAAATTCTGGGAAGGGCGAAAACTGATTGGGGGAATAATAATTTCAGGTCGGTCTTTATCAAGACAAATGTGGGTAAATATTCCTGAAAAAACTCCAACAGATACAGAAGAGAAGAAGGCAGCAATTTTACTTTTAGCTGGTTTTCTAATGGCAACAAAATTACATTTAAGAAATGAAAATATCGATCAGCAACTTCAGTCAATTATTAGCAAAAATCAATATTTAGAACTGAAAGAAGTTAATCATATACCTTTGAGAATTGCTAAATGGATTGGAGATTATTTCCGAAAAATCTATGACCTTAATTATATAGACAGTATTCAATTATCTACTTATAATCAAATTTTAGATTTAATGGTAAAAGATGAAACTAGCTGCGAAAGAATTGTCAATACACCTATTCCTTTAGCTTATGCAATTCACTTAAAACATTTATTATTTTTATATTGTTTTGCTCTGCCTTTTCAATTAGTAGCTGAGTTATCTTGGATAACTATTCCTGCTACAGGAGTAATTAGCTTTGCTTTATTAGGAATTGAAGCAATAGGACTAGAAATAGAAAATCCTTTTGGTTACGATCCCAATGATTTACCCTTAGATAAGATGTGTAATCGACTGTTGTGGGATATTGAGGAGTTAATGAGTTCTGATTCTCGAAAGGAATATTTAGTTGAATAAATATAGAGAAGACTTTCTAGTTTTGAAAGCTAGTTTTGAAAGCTGTGAACAGAAAATCAAATGCTTGATACAAATAGGAAAGCTTTCAACAATTAATTAGGGTTTGCTGATTAAATCTAAAAGTATTAGACATCTCCTCCAAAAGAGGGAGTAGGCAGTAGGCAGTAGACAGAAATAATTGATAATTTCTGTGTAATAATTGATTTTTTTTTGGATTTTTGGAGATGTCTTATTGACTGGAGTTTAGACTAAATTTCGGGATCTTCAGATAATTTGCTCAGAAGCAATGAAGACTTGAAACTCAGAACCCTTGGGGAATATCAGGGGTGCAGATGTTTTCAATGCTCTTGATTATTTTTCTTTTTTGGCGAGGCAAGGGTGAAGCTGACTTTATTCAAACTATTTAAAAAGTCTTTCCAGGGCACAATTAACCCATAGCACAAGCTGTGGATAATTGACTGAAAAGTCTTTGTAATGCTGCAATGCGAAATAGTTTCAGTCTTGTTGGCCTATCTCACTATTCTCCCTCGGCAAGTTTCCGGCCTGCCTTAATTAGTCTAAACTCCAGTTATTGACATATAACCCACATTCTGAATTTCAATTTGCAACATTAAAATACGTTATTATTTTCTCCTGAATTGCAGAATTGCTGGATTCTGACTCCTAATTTTTTATACTACGTTTTGTCGTGCGGAATGTAGGATATAAAGACAAGTGCCTTTTTAGAGTCGAATTGCAGTGTGCCTGTTTCAGTCTAAAACGCTCATGCATGGAGCGTATTTTAGGCGCATAGTTGGACATAAAAATCAAGGGACAATTCTTACTCCTACCTCCTTGCTCATTCCCCGTTCCTCCTGTCTCATGTCTCCTACCCCTACTAAAAGACTTTTGAATGCAAACCCTAATTATCAATTATCCATTCAATGAACTCTCCTTTATTAAAGATAGAGTATTGATGCTCAAAAAATACTCTCTTAAATCTCAAGGTTGCTTGAAGAATGGCGCTCTCCGATCAGGGGAGCGTCGCGAGGAAAACCAATTTAATGTTGCGATTCTTAAGATAATATGCTATTATTGCCAGAATAAGGCTGCTGGGCTAGCAGTGTCAGTCTGTAGAGCTACCGTAAGACCGAAAAAAGGTTCAGCCTTGGAGGCAGGTGCTACGTTTCGCTTTCCTACGGAATGAAGGGCGCAAACGCGACATGTTTGCGAAGCATTCCGTAGGAAAAAGCGCAACTCCTCTGTCAAGAGGCAGCAAAAAACCCCTATCAGCGATGTTAGGGAATCCCGCGTTTCGCATGAGCGCAACGTTGTAGAATAAGCTTTAAGCTGGTGTTTAATGCCAGCAATTTTTTTGATTAATATTTTCTAGGTTTAGCTATGCCACTTTCAAGAGCTAGCGGTATTCTACTGCACCCTACATCCTTCCCAAGTCGCTTTGGAATTGGTGACTTAGGTAACGAAGCATACAATTTTGTCAACTTTTTAAGAGATAGTGGACAGCAAATTTGGCAAATTCTACCACTAGGACCGACAGGTTTTGGTAATTCTCCCTATCTAGCTTATTCGGCAATGGCAGGAAATCCTCTGCTAATTAGTCCAGATAAACTACAAGACCGAGGGTTACTCAGTGAGGAAGACTTATCTGATTTGCCAGAGTTTCCAAACGATCGAGTAGATTTTGATTTAGTCAGAGAATTCAAGCACTCCATACTAAAAAAAGCCTACGATAATTTTAAAACAAAAGAATCTGAGGAAAAACAAGCATTCTATGATTTATGTGCTAGTAAAGCTTTTTGGTTAGATGATTATGCTTTTTATATGGCCCTGAAACAAGCCCACCAAGGAGCTAGTTGGCATACCTGGGATCTGGAAATTGCCCATCGTCAACCAGCAGCATTAGAAGAATGGCAGCAACGTTTGGCCGATGAAATTCAGTACCATAAATTCGTTCAATTTGAGTTTTTTCAACAATGGGACGAGCTGAAAAGTTATGCCAATGAACAAGGAATCAAAATCTTTGGCGACATTCCTATATATGTGGCCCATGATAGTGCTGATGTTTGGGCACATCCGGAAATATTTTGCCTAGATGGAGAAACAGGTGAAGCATCTTTGATGGCAGGTGTCCCCCCAGATTACTTTAGTGAGACTGGTCAACTATGGGGCAACCCAGTTTATCAATGGGATAGATTAGAACAGGAAGATTTTCTGTGGTGGGTGCAACGTATTCAATCAATGCTTAATAAAGTGGATTTGATTAGAATTGACCACTTTCGTGGTCTAAAAGCTTATTGGGCAGTGCCAAAAGGTGAAGCTACAGCCATAAATGGTGAATGGGTCGATGCACCAGGTGAAGCTTTTTTTGAAACTATTAATGAAAAGTTAGGCTCTTTACCAATCATTGCTGAGGATTTAGGGTTGATTACTCCTGATGTAGAAGAATTGCGCGATCGCTTTGAATTTCCTGGTATGAAGGTTTTGCATTTTGCTTTTGACTCAGGTCCTGAAAATCCCTATTTACCCTACAACTATGCTTCTCCTAATTGGGTTGTTTATACTGGCACTCACGATAATAATACTACTGTGGGCTGGTTTAATAACCGTACTCCTGAAGAACAGGAAAGAGTTACTCGTTTTCTTGGCTGTACTTGTGGTAGTGGAATTCATTGGGATTTAATTCGTGTAGCTATGTCTTCGGTGGCTTCTATGGCAATTTTTCCCCTACAAGATATTTTTGGATTCGGAGAAGAAACAATGATGAATAAACCTGGAGTTCCTGAAGGAAATTGGAGCTGGCGCTACCAATCGGAAATATTAACTCCAGAGGTAAGCGATCGCCTTAAAGAAGTCACACAAATTTATGGTCGTGAGCCACAAAATCAGGATTCATAGTATTTAATTTTTAGTATTGCTGGACTGGGAAATTTTAGTATCAGTAGGAGTAAAAACAACTTCTTTTACTTCACCTGTTTTTCCCAGTTGCATCATTTGTCCGTTATTAATAGGTATTAGTATTCCTCCAGCATTTCCTGCGAATAAAACCAGTTGTTCTTGAGCTTCCCAAGTCTTCTGAGTCCCCTGCACTAAAGTATCTTCAAATACTATTTTTCCATCTATTTTTATTGACACCCAGGAGTCTTCTTTGACAATTACACTCACTGTTAAAGATTGTTTTTTATTTTGTTTTTCTAAATTTGCTGTTGTTATTTTATCTGTGGATTTTTCCTCAGTTTTAGTATTACCCGAAGATTTTTCCTCAGTTTTAGTACTACCTGAAGATGCCTGAGCTAAATCACTTTGATTTTTTTCTTTTCTATAATTATTAATTTCTGGTTTTTTTCCTAGTATATAATAGCTACTCATTACACGGGGCAACAAACTAACTGACAATAAAATAATAGATATATATAAAAAATAGAGATGATGTGGTCGTAGCTGAGGCATTGATAGATTAAGAAGAGATTTTTTGCTGGTTTCTTGAACTTTTTCAGTTGGAAACAAGTTTGCTAATTGCTCTCCATTTAATCCCATAGAATCTGCATATCGCTTGATTAAACCTTGGGTATAAACAGGCTCAGGTAGTTTTTCTAAATTACCTTCTTCTATAGCTTCTAGCAAATTAATTCTAATCATTGTTACTATTGCCACTCTTTCTAAAGAAATAGAATGTTTCTCTCGAAATCTTCTTAATTTATATCCTATATCTATTAATGTTTGATTTTGTTGCTCTTCAAAAGACAGTTCTTTTTCTTGATGAAAACGTTTTTTTAGTGATAATAAAAAGAAACTGTTTTTGATATTTTTTATTCCTGTCAAATTTACCATTGATTTAATTTATATAAACTATTACTTTTGTCGTTATTAGAGTGATACTGATAGGATAATAATTAATTTATTGAGATTAATAATATTCTGAATTATCTGTAATTAGGATTTGCTGAAAAAGTCTTTTAGTAGGGGTAGGAGACAGGAGACAGGAGACAGGATAAATGGGAATTATAGAGGAGGTATTCGGAAAAATTGTCCCTTGATTTTTCTGCCATAATACTCCCAAAATACTAGCTTTTTGCAGCTCTTTCCCCTGAAAAGCTGGCACTTTTTTCGACCAAAAAATGCTAAAACCTTTATCTGTCAATGCTTTGATATTTAATCAGCAAGCCCTAATTAATTTAATCACTAATTTTCATTTAATCACTAATTTTCATTTGATAACTCCTACAATATATTACTAATATCATTGTTTCAAAAGCTTTATACTAGATATATTGCGATAAAATCAGCAAGATTTATCTAGAAAAAATCATGAAATTGTATGTGGATGTTTGACTTATTATACCCACTTAACTCAAAGTCTTAAAATTCTCTAAGTTTTAGCTTAATTGATAATTTTTATTGATTTGGTCGTGCAAAAAGTTAATTTCAAAATCTTTTAGAGGTCGGTAATGACCACTAGGCAAAACAGACCCTCCAGGTATCTGCAACTGGATTTGGCCAATTGCAGTACGGTGTAGTTTCACAACAGGATGTCCTAATTTTTCTGCAACTCTACGAATTTGCCGATTTCTACCTTCAGAGATAACCACTTCTAAAAGGGTTTGAGAATTATTACTTTCTTCTAGAACTTTAACCCGAGCAGGTAAAGTTTTTTTACCAGATAAGATAATACCCTGACGCCACAACTTTAATGTCAATTCTTGGGGATTACCTTCTACCAATACTTGATAAGTTTTGGGAAGACAATGTTTGGGATGGGTCAAACAATATGTAACTCGACCATCATTTGTGAGGAGTAATGCCCCTGTAGAATCTGCATCTAAGCGTCCTACTGGATGAATCCCCTTCCCATTCTGCAATTCTGAACTTAGAATATCTAGAACTTTACTACGTCTACTAGGTTCTGAACAAGTGGAAATTACCCCTATTGGTTTATTGAGCAATAAATATATAGATTTAGGACGGTTTTCTGGTCGGAGGGGCAAACCATCAACTTCAATGCTGTCCAATTCCGGATTGGCTTTTTCACCTAATGGGATAACTATACCATTCACTTTTACTCGTCCAGCTATAATCATTTGTTCGGCTTGACGTCGAGAAGCTATTCCCCACTGAGATAATATTTTTTGTACTCTTTCACCCATACTTTTCAGTTGATTACTTTTGTCGATTCAGATTATTAGTCAATATATAGCAATCCTATTTGAGTCTTCATTAATTGATAATGGATAATGGATAATTGATAATTACCTCTGGTTAAAACCGTTACGGAATTGAAAATAAGGAAATATTATTTCTTCTCTTGGTTGGTTGGATATGGTGAGGAAACCCATCCATCCGGAGGCCGCTTTTTTCCCCTTAAAAGGGGAGGCTTCAAGGCGCGAATTGCTTAATTATTAATTATTAATAATTCGGTAATTTTTTGGTTATAGATAGGTTATATATATTGGGTTGAAGGTAGAATAAAAAATAAATATATCGAAATATAGAAATTTTTTACAACCCCTATAAGGAGTGTTATATTGTTCTAATATCAAGTTGCATTGATTAACCAGAATATAAAAAAATGAAAAAGATGGCATACTCCTCAAGAGTCATCTTAAGACGACTTAAACTATTAGCAAAGTGAGCCATATCATCCGCCAAGAAATAAATTTATTGGCTCAAAGCAAAAGTCATCTTTAGTCATCTAAAGATAGCTAATTTATTATGGCTAATTAATGAGACTTGATATAAATTTATAATAAAAGCAACATATAGCAATCCTAAATTGGTTGCGGGTAATCAAAAAGTAGATAAAAAAACTGAAACTCTTACCTGTTCCCTCCATACCTGTTCCCTCTCTATGGTCAGCATTCCGCAAGCGAGCTGACGGCGACGCGGGGTCTGACCGCTGTTCCCTCAAAACAGTAAGATTTTTATACACAAATAAAATAGGATTGCTATATAGTTTTTAGCATTTTAATTTGAGCCTACATTCCGCACTTCAATTTGTAACATAAAAATTAGTATAAAATCCTGAGGTTGCTTAAGTATTTATACTATATAAATTATCTTCATTCACCTCGATCAGGAGTCAAATATTAATCATAAATACTTGCTGAATCGTTGATTTCTATTGACCATTATAATTTTCTTCTAAAATTCTGTCTCCTGTCTCCTGTCTCCTGACTCCTTCTTATATACTACATTTTGTCGTGCGGAATGTGGGTTTGAGATATCAACAGAAAATAAGATATTTTAAGGATAAGCATTCAGCTAGCTCAATGAAGTAAAAATTCGTTTAACTTATACTACATTTTCCACCCATAACAAAAGAAAGACTTGTTTTGAGTTTTTCACTCATACAATTCAAGCTAATGAAGTGATAGCTGTTAATGTTAGAGTTAGATCCTCTGTAAGAGGCAGCTCCTCTGTATATCATCAGGATGTCACGCACCTGCAACGTATTTCTGTCATTAAGACTGACAGGGAAGCAATCTCAAATCCTAATTCTTCGTACCTTATGCGTAAGTCCTAATCATGTTCGGACTAAAAGCGTGATAAAAAAACTTTTTTCTTTCCAGCCTTTTCTTATCTTTCCTATGGAATGCTGCGTAAACAGCATAAATGCTTTCTACCTTCTGCCTTCGTTTATCATGCTATAAAATTTATGCCACTATAATCAATAGTTAAATAGTTAAGGTTTGCTGAAAAAATCAGAAAAGGGTTGAAATGTTCCCAGTGCAGGCATCTTGACCGCTATAGTTGTACCTCACCCCTGGTGTAATCTGCTGTATCAAAAGCTGGAACTCAGACAAAGCAAGATTTTTCCCTCTATCAGTCCTTCCTTCTTCCTTCTGCTATAAAATATGCTAAGTAGAGCAAGCTAAAAAAAAGACCTTACATTTTTAATAAAAAAAACCCTCAAGGCATAGGACAGAAAAATTAACAGACCATTTTTCCGACTATCTCCTCTGTAACTCCCATTCCTCCTGACTCCTGACTTCCCCTCCTGGGAGCAGGGCTGTTTCATCCGATGTGAAAAACAGAGGGGAGATGGGGAGATAGGGAGAATTTTCGAGCCAATAGTCGGGATATAAGCCAAATTTATCCATCCATACTCGAAGGTAAATTAACGAATTGTTAGTCATTCGAGTTGATTGAACTAGACTAAATAGTTCAGATTTTCATCACTAAATTTGCTGAAAAACTAGCAAATAATGGTTGATTTCCTGAACCCTCTATCCCCCTATCCCCCTATCTCCCTAAATCGTTGACTTACGATACTTTGAAACAGCCCTGCCTCCACGGTTGGCGTTAGGGGTGGGTTGACTCCTACCCTTACCAAAAGACTTCCATAAGCAAACCATAATTATAAAACTAACTATAATAACTTAATGGTGTCTTTGATGAATAAAAATTTACCAGAAGTAAATCAAATATCCGATTCTGATGTTACTGTTGAAAATCAAGATAAAATATCGACTCCAAGAAAGAGTAAGATTGTTAGTAGATTTTTATCCCCTGCGTTGAAATTTTGGTTAAAATCTCAACTAGAACAGGTAGAACAATTAAAAGTTCTAATTGAAGGAGGCGATCGTCAAATTCTTACAGGTAAAATTCCGCAGGTTTCTGTTACTGCTTCTAATGTAGTTTTTAGAGGATTGAATTTAACTGAGATAGATTTATCTGCTACTGGAATTAGGATTAATATTGGTCAAATTATTAAGGGTAAACCATTGAAAATTTTAGAATCTTTTCCTTTATTTGGTAAGCTTAATTTACTACAATCCGACTTTAATGCTAGTCTACAATCTCCTCTCTTAGCTCAGGCGATCGTTGAATTTTTAACTCCATTATTACCTTCAGATTTTTTAGAACAGCTAGAACAACCAATTAGTTTGTATGACCAGAAAGCTGAATTTTTTCCAGGTAGACTACATTTCTGTACTAATTTTTTGTCTACATCAGATGAAAAGATTTCCTTAAGTTTGCATACTGATTTAAAGCTTGCTAGTAGCTGTGAATTGTTGTTGGAAAATCTAGAAATTCAGGTTTTGCAACAGTCTAGTTATGACTTTTCAAATAATATCAAAATTGACTTAGGCTCTGATGTTGAACTAAAAGAATTAACATTAAACTCTGGTCAACTTACTTGCCAAGGTGGTTTAACAGTTAACCCATAACTTCAACGATACAAAATTCTAAGTATTGAGAAGTGGTAAAAGTAGAGTAAAAAAATAATATATGAGGGGTGCAGTAAAAACATAACTATCCGTGCGGTCCAGAATCCCTCCGTGTCCAGGAATTAATTGTCCAGAATCTTTCACACCTGCATCTCGTTTCATCATCGATTCAGTCAAATCTCCAAGTAGACTGGCAATACCTACTACTAAACCCAAAGCAGCACCTGTCCCAGGTAAACCAGGCCAACCTAAGTACCAAGAACCTACTGTCGCGACTACCATACTACCAACAACTCCAAATACTGCACCCTCCACAGTTTTTTTGGGGCTTATTTCTGAAAGTCTAATTCGGCCAAAGAATTTTCCCACAAAATAAGCACCAATATCAGCAGCCCATATACAGCAAAAACCAAGTAGAGTAAATGTTAAACTCGGAGGCCAACTCAAAGGGTTTATCCATGAAATATCCCAGTAATTTCCTAGTGAAATTTTATCTATAACTGTTTGAGGTGTCTGTAACTGAGCTTCTAGTCCAACTCTGAGTCTAATCCAATAACTCGGTAGATATCCACCATAAAATAGACCTAAAATTGATGATGCGATATCAGCGATCGTAGCTAATTTTGGCTGAAATAGTAGATAAAAACAAATTAGAGTCCCTGCTAAGGTAAATATAGCATCTACTAAATCAGGAGCTAGAGCAGCTACTACTAAAATAACTTGACTTAATGCTAGGGTAGTTTTGGCTGCTGGTGCAATACCTTTGGTGCGTGCTAGTTGAAAATATTCTTGTTGGCCCAGGTACACGATCACTCCCATGCCTACTGTAAACCACCATCCCCCGAAAATAATCATTCCCAAAGCAACAGCGATCGCCACTAATCCACTAATAATACGAGACCAAGACATAATATGTACAGATTTAGATAATATATATTATCATATATATAATAGACACCTCCATAAATCAAAAATAAAATCAATTATCGTACAGAAATTATCAGTTCTTTCCCCCTATTCCCTCTTTTGGAGGAGATGTCTAATGAAGTCGCTGCTCCTGAAGTCCCTATCTGCAATTCATCTCAACACCGATACTAAGAATACGGTGTGAGCCTTCTTGCAGAAACAGGTAAAATTCAGTCTATTTTTTCACCACTAAGGATAAATATGGGATTAATTGCTGCAAAAGTCTGATGTATACCTCTTGTCTCTAAACGATTCAGTGCAGGTTGAACTACTTCTACATTGCGAACCTGTAAATCGGCAAAACTTTCAGAAATAGCATAAAGACTTTCTAGATTAGCAGCAGTGGCGATGACTCGACCTTGGGGTAACAATCTTTTCCAAACTGCTTGGAGTATGGCCTTGATGTGACGACCTCCCTCTATACAGACACGACTGGGCGCTTCAGTTAAACTATCTAGACATTCAGGAGCACTACCTTCAACTACTGTGACATTCTCTACTCCGAAGCGATCGCAATTTCTCCGAATTAAATTTGCTACTTCTTCATCCCTTTCTACGGCAATAATTCGGCCTTGAGGACAGATGAGACCTGTTTCGACGGGAATAGTCCCTGTTCCTGCACCAATATCCCAAACAATAGAGTCTGATTGTAATCGTAAATAAGATATTAACAGTAAGCGGACTTCTCGCTTACTCATGGGAATGCCAGGCAAACGTTCAAATAAGTCATCTGGAATACCAGGAGTAACATAAGGCCAAAGTGGAGAGGGCATATATTAATTTATAAATATATCAATATTAACTTTATCAAAGCTTCTCCTAATATCTACACACTTTAATGGTTTTGAGAGTTGGGTCACTACACCCAGTTATTATCCCACCCAATGCTCGGACTTGTTCAAGTATTTTCAAATGCTGTTGAGTAATAATTTCACCAGGCATTAATACTGGAATACCCGGTGGATAGGGACAAATAAGTTCAGCACTGATACAACCTAAAGATTTTTCTATGGGTAAATAATCTTTTTGGGCAAAGAAGGCATCTCTGGGAGAAAAAGGAATTGAGGAATCAATTAAATAATCGTCAATTTCTGTCTTAAAGTCAGTGAGCTGGTTAAATTTATTTCTACAATTTTGCTCTGCTAAATTTACTAGAGCATCTATTAATTGGTCAATATCTGCCTTTGTATTTCCCAGAGAAATAATAAATGCCAGACTTTTGAAACTTGGTAACTCACAGGTAACACCTAATTTCTGATGCAAAATTTCATCAGCTTCATACCCGCTCAAATCAATATCAGAGACTTTTACTGTTAATCTAGTTTGGTCAAGAGCAACAAATCCAGAATTGATCGGGAAAGGCAGAGGGCAGGAGGCAGAAGGCAGAAGGGAATTGTTCCTCCTGTCCTCTGGGTATAAAACTCCATCGTCTACAGGATACCTATAATTGCTTGAGGTTTTATACCCCATCCCATTGTTCCTTCTGCCTTTGATCGAGAAAGGTAATTTTTTCCCCTCATTATTAGTTAATAAGTCTGAATTTCCTGGTGAGTTAGTCAAGCTTCTTATTTCTTTGTCAAATACAGAAAAATTTGGCAGTTGACTAATTCTATTTCTAGCATCTCTAGCTAATTCTAAAGTCTGACTCATTAGTTCTTGACCAAACAAAGCCATTTGTTGACGGGCAGCATCGAGAGATGCCAAAAGTAAATAGTTTGGACTACTAGACTGTAGCATTTGTAGGGCTTGGCTGAGTCGGTAGGAGTCTATGCGTTTACTGCCAAGGTGCAACATTGAGGCTTGAGTCATTGCCCCCAATACTTTATGAATGGATTGTACTGTTAAATCTGCTCCACCTACTAATGCTGGAGTTGGTAACTCTGGATGAAAAGCAAAATGTGGACCGTGAGCTTCATCTACTAATAAGGGAATATTATATTTGTGGACTTCTTGGGCGATCGCTGCAATATCTCCACAAACACCATGATAGGTAGGATAAATTACCATTACTGCTTTGGCGTCTGGATGTTTTGCTAAGGTTTGGGCAATAGATTCAGGAGTGATGCTTAGAGCAATATCCCAATCTGAGTCATATTCTGGATGGATAAAAATGGGAATTGCTCCAGATATAATTAGCCCTGAGACTACTGACTGATGAATATTCCGAGGCAAAATAATTTTATCCCCATTCCCACAAGTAGCAATAATTCCAGCGATAATTCCAGTAGTCGAGCCGTTGACTAGAAATTTGGTTTGTAATGCACCAAAAGTTTCTGCTGCTAATTCTTGAGCTTCTTTAATTACACTTTCTGGGGCAAACAAGTTATCCAATTCTGGTAATTCTGGTAAGTCTGCTAGAAATACTTTTTTACCTAATAAGTCATTAAGTGGTTGTGGAATGCCTTTTCCTTGTTTATGTCCTGGTGCGTAGAAAGGAGCATGAGATTTTTGGGTAAGACTTTTGAGAGTTTGAATTATTGGTGCTTTGGTTTGGTCGAGCATTTCATACCGTTTCACGGAAGTCAGAAGTCAAAAGTCAGAAGTCAGAAGTGATATTTTTAACTTTGTCTAGCAGAAGTCCCGCATCATAGTTAAATTGATGCCGGGATGAATGCGTCCTAGCCCTGAATCATTTTATCTACTTCTAAACGTTTATCTTCTAAATTATCAGGTAAATTATCTATGAAATCACTTATTATTTGAGTCATCGTTTTTTGCTTTTTGACTGCATATAATCTCAACTTATCTAATCTTTCCTTACTTATTCGACAATGCAATGATTCTTTCATAACTATATGCTGCAATTGTGTACACAAACTATTATAATATAAGTATGGTCGAAAAGGGAAATAAAGATGAGAATAGCCTACCAATATAAGTTGCGTCCAACAAAGGAGCAAGCCGACAAAATAGAGAAAACTCTGGATATGTTGCGACACCAATATAACTATATGTTGGCAGAAAGATTTTATTGGTGGGAACAAAATCGTTGTCCGATTAATGCTTGTCCTCTTATTTGTCATCTTCCCGAATTAAAAGACCGACCA
>NZ_JAAHHG010000026.1 GCF_010692555.1 Okeania sp. SIO3B5
GTTCCCGTATGCCCTACGGTACAGTTTAAACCTTAAAAAAATTTTGGTTCTCTGATACTTGTTGCTTAGAGCTTTTCCATACACAAGCATTCCTGTGCATGCGCCCCCTAACTCTAGTTTTCAAGGTGCTAGTTTGCTACGATTAGTAGCTAGGTTTTTAGAGCGGTTGAATACCTTTACCGCTTTTATAAGTGTAACATAAAGTTGCCCTAAAAGGGCAAGGGTTTAAACCCAATTTTTTACCGAAAAATTATCCTCACTTAGAGATACTGTATTGAGCAGTCTGGCAAATTGGCCACCACTGCCAAATCCTGCTTCACTACCGTTGGGGTTGTAGAACAAGTCCCCGGTCTCTGTGTTGTACACAATAATAGCATTGGCCGTTGTAGCATCTTGACTATTGGTAACTGTCTCAAATTCAGTCTCAATGCTGAACCCAGTACCGCTTTCACTCATCAGTGCGGTGAAAGTTCTTTTATTCAGAAGAATTAAATCTTGTCCGGGAACGAAGTCTGTAATTTCATCTATTCCTAAATCTTCAGGATTAAACTCTTTGTTGGTGTTGAAAATAAAGCGGTCAATACTAGCTCCTCCACTGAGAACGTCATTTCCACTACCACCATTGAGGCGATCGCGACCAATACCACCATTAAGGGTATCATCACCACTACCACCAAGGAGATGGTCATTACCACGACGACCAATCAAAAGGTCATTGCCAGATGTACCATACAGGAGGTCGTTGCCTAAACCACCATTAAGAGTATCATTACCCTGACCGCCATTCAAGCGGTCTTTACCACCACCACCTCGGAGAATATCGTCGCCACTACCACCCCTGAGTGTGTCGTTCCCTCCTCCACTACTTAAGGTGTCGTTGCCTGCTTCTCCATTTAGCACATCATCGTCTGCATCACCAGTGATTTCATCGTCAGTAACTTCATCAATGACATAGAGACCTGCATCTAAAGTCAAATCAGTTTGATCTTCAACTAAGGTGATGGAAGTAGTACGACCTGTGGTGGGGTCTACATCGCTATCTAGATTGTCATTTGTTTCTTCATTTTGAGGACTGAAACCGTAACCTTCAGGGGCGATAAATTCTAGGAAGTATTCCCCTGGAGGAATGTCTGTGAAACTGTAGGAACCAGAGTCAATAGTTGTGGTTGTCTCAACTAAGTTTTCATCGCTGTCATAGAGATTGACCGTGATATCTGCTAGACCAGGTTCGTTTTGGTCTTGAATGCCGTCAACATCACTGTCTAACCAAACAAAGTCACCGATGGTGGCATCTTGGGGAAGAGTAACAATTTCATCTATAATAAAGTTGGCAAATTCTGTATCTGTGCCAGAATTTCCTGCTTCGTCTTGGATGGTTGTGGTATTAACTCCTAAACTGTAGTTACCAAAGGTTGTGGTTAAGTCTGTCAGTCCCTGAATTCGGTAGGTAGCATCAGAAATATTTTCGATGGTAATTCCATCGGTTAAGATGGTTTCACCATTGCGGGTGAGGGTAATATCGCTGTTGTCAAAGGTTGTAATGTCGATCGCTTCTGAAAAGCGGACATCAATAAATTCTACGGGGTCTGTGGTTAGGGTTTCTGGAACATTGGAAAATTCTAGGATGGTGGGTAGGGTGACATCGGCGAAAAGTTCGAGAGTGCCTGTTGTGGAATTTCCTGCTGCATCGGCGATCGCTATTTCTACTGTGCGAGACCCTACTCCAGAAAGTTCTATATTTCCAGTGAAGTTTGTTCCTGTTACTGTTGCTTGACCGAGGGAATCTCCTGTGGTTATGTCTGTGAAAGAAACTTGCAGATTTTCTTCTGGTAAGTCTCCTGCAATGGTAATTTTATTGCTGGCAATGCTGTATTCTCCGTAGTCGGTGCCATCCTGGGTTGAGTCGGATGAATCGTTGCTAGAACCATTAACTAGGATGTTAGTTGCAGCTAGAGGTGCAATTGTATCTAGTTCCCAACTGGTAGCAATATTCTCAGCTATTGAGTTTCCGGCGCTGTCTGTAATTCCCGAACCATTGATTGTCAGGGTATATTCTCCATCTTCGGTTTGGAAGGGGATTAAGCCTTTGATGACGTAAGTTGTTTCATCTTGTTCCTCAATTTCTATATTTTCTGTAATTAGATTTTCACCGCCATCAACTGTGAGGGTAATATCTTCCCAACTGAAAGATTCGGGGGCGATCGCCTGGTCAAAGGTGATAGTTATACTGGGAATGGGAATATTACGGGGGTTAGTAATTTCATCAATTCCGGCCAAGGTTGGTACGTTGTTGTCCAGTTCCCAGGTGAACCCTTTGCCACCGACTCCGTTATTGCCGTCTATATCTTGAACGTTATTCGCAGCAACAATGAGTTCGTATTCGCCTTCGGTATTACTCAAGTTTGCTATGTTGGCAACTTCGTAAGTAAGGTCATCAATTATTGTCACAGTAACTGTGTCATTTATCAGGTTGCCACCGTCATTGCGAGTTAGGGTGATGTCTTGATAGTCGAAGCTTCCAGCAACAATAGCTTCGGTGAAGGTGACTGTGAATGTGTCCACTGGGGTCGTCAGCAGATTGCTAGTAAAGCCTTCAATGGTGGCAACTGCGGGGCGGTCTCCGGTGAATACCCAATTTTCTGTGACTGTTCCTGCTCCGGTATTTCCGCTTAAATCTTCGATTCCTGTGCTATCAATAGCGAGTCGATATTGTCCGACGTTTCCTGTGATTCCACTCAGGTTATTGATTTGGAAGGTAATGGGGTCAATTTGAGTTACGGAAACTGCGTCGGTAATTAGGTTATTGCCGTCATCCAGGGTAAGTTGAATATCCTGATAATCAAAGGTATCGGCAGCGATGGGTTCGGTAAAGATAACTTGGATATCGGGAACAGGGGTATTCCTGGGATTTGGATCTACGTCAATAATTTGCTGTACTTCTGGAGGTGCGCTGTCGTCGCTGTCGTAAATAATGGTGTAGTTTCCGGCGCTGTCTAAATCTAGGATGTGCAGAATATTTTCGTAGATGGGTTGCCCTGTGGCAGGGAAGGTGCGGTCTGTGCGCCAATAGTTATCGGGGTCGATTTCTGTGCCATCAGAACGCATAATTTTGTCAATGTTGAATTGACCGTTGGCGGGGTCTTCTAAGTTAATGTATGTCCATCCTGCTGTGGCAGTTGTTGTAATTTCTGCTTCTAGGTCGGAAATTGTTACTGGTGCGTCAACGGTTACGTTGTCGATGGCGGTGACTGGTGCTGTTGTACCGTCGCTGAAGTGGAGGATATCGGGATAGAAGTTGGCATCGAATTCACCGTTTACTAGGAAGTCGGGAAGTCCGTCGCTATCTGCTTCAACTTTTTGGATGAGTTCGTGAATGTTGACTTCTTTGATTAGGGATAGTTCCGGGTTGCCTAAACCGTTGACGTGTTCAAAGGTGGCTTCGTATTCGATGAATTTTCCTTGCAAGCTGGATTTGAGTAACCAGTCAGCAACGGCGGTTTCTCCTGGTTCGATGTTGCCAAAGTCTACGGTGAGGGAAGGAGTTGCTGGATTTCCGTTTACTTGAGAACCGATAATCTCGAAGTCTATGAGTAATCCTTTTTCGTTTTCGATGATTTGGGGTTGGGAGGAGGTGATGCTTAAATCTTGGGCGGCTCCAAAACCTTCGTTACTGACTAATACTCCCAGGGAGAATGGTTCGGAAATTTCTGTGGCATCGGTGAATGGATCGTCTCCAAAGACGTTGCGTTGTTGGAAGTAGTCAACGGTGAGTTCTGCTTGGGGGTAGACGGTAATGGGAGTTGAGACTAGAGGAACTGTGACGAGTTCGCCTTCTTGCAGGTAGCTGAGACTGCCTCCAATACTATATTCTTCGGGGGTTTCCTGAGCGGCGAGGTTGGTGGGGATAAATGTCCATTCGGCGCTACCAGTGGAGTCTGTTCCTAGAATTCCTGAGCCATCAACAGCGGAGATATTTTCGAGGATGGGGTCGGTGATGCCGAATAATTCGTTGACGACGTTACCATTTTCGTCTAATACTTCTAGGTCAATATCAATGTTTTCTAAGCTGACTACATTGCTACTGTTTTCTATGACGAGTTCGCCGAGGAATGCAGAGCGGGTTAATACTGCTTCTTGGTCGATTTCAATACGGACTTTAGCGCAGACTCCATCGCTGTCGTTATTGAGAGCTTCTTCCAATTCTTGTACACTAGCAAAAAATTGTTCGGCCACATCACTGAAACCTGCTGCTTCACTGGCTTCAATTGCTGCATTAGCCTTTGTTAAAGCATCCTGCCAAGTGTCTATTGCCAGAAAATATTGGCTTTCCCCTTGTGGAAGGTCCGATAGATTAAAGATACCTGCTTCCCAGTAATCCATCGTCCGATTCCAACGTTCTAGAAACTTGTTAACATCTGCTCCTGTTATTCCTAATGGTAAAGTAGTATTTAAGAGTTCATTTCTTTCTGATTCAGAAATTTTTAACTCCGATGTTGCTGTACCTTCAATTCTTGTCTCAAATGCCTCAATCCAATTTGTGAAATTGACATCATCTTGTTCAGCAGCTTCCCACCAGACAAAATCTCCAAACAGAATAGTTTGTGCGTCTACAAAGTCCTGAAGTTGCTGTAAATTATCACTAATAAGTTGTATGGCAGGTTCAGGAACAGAGCTAGATTGAATAGAGTCAAGTTGTGACGATCTTTGAAGGAGCAAACGCCTTTGATTTCCTGTTCCTGCACTTCCTGCACTTCCTCCATCTCCTCCACTTCCTCCATCTCCTCCACTTCCTCCATCTCCTCCACTTCCTCCACTTCCTTCACAAGCTGTTAGAAGTTTATAGCCACATTCTAGATATTTCAGATATTTCCAAGGTCCAGGAATTGTTTTTCCAATAGCCTTTGCACAGCTTATAGCAGCTTTGAAACAGTTATAAGCATCAATCAAACCTATACCATCTGATAGACCACCAACGCACTTCTTAGCGTCCTTTATACATTTTTGCCAATCCTTTAATGGAACAAGTTTTAGAGCACATTTTTCAATTTCTTGTTTAATCTTTTCTTCACAAGGATCGCAATTGGAAGGAGTTAATACAACATCACCACCAGTAACAGGACCAAGACCACGAGGACCACCAGGATTACCAAAATCAATAGGATCACCAGAACCACCAGGACCACTAGGATCATCATCCGGGGGATTAGTAGTAGTTTCACAGTTTCCTTCCACATTCCTTACAAGCAAAGGAATGGCACGTTTTATTACTTGACCAGCACAAATGTAATCATAGTCAAGACCATATGAAATGTTGCAAGGAACTTGTGGAGTAGAAGAAGCAGACCTAAGTTGTATGGAACTACGATTAACAATACCATTGTCTTCTTGTGAACTGCTTAACTCTAAAGTATCAAAATCAGCAATTCTCGTAATCCTGACAGGTACAGTAATCGAACTTTTCGCATCTAAACCACCAATGTCATCAATCAAAGGCTCAATTTTATAGAATGGATGTTCCCCAAAGTCCATATTCAGATTGTTAGCAGCAATCAAACCATGATTGGTAAAAGTCATATCAATCTGTTTCACCTGACCAACTACTTGTAAATCTGCTAAATCAATTACAGGCGGATCGACAACAACAGTAGGAATAGGCACGTCAGTCTCAAAAACACTTTCTAAAGTAATATCGTAGCGGTCTTCAATCTCAATTTCTGTAACATTCCAAGTATATTTAACAGTCTGACGAGACAAGAAAGAGTTAACTATTTCATTTTCCCCGGCATCAATTTGGATTGTTTGACGGAAGGAATCATGGTCATCTGCCTTTACTTCCAAGGTATAATAACCTTCTGGCAAATCGTCAAAGTTGACCATACCACTCTCATCAGTGGTAACTTTGCCGAGTTCTTCCCCTGTAAAATAATCCCGTAATGTCACCTCTGCACCACTTAACTTCGGCGCACTTTCGGTAAAATAAAACAACTCATTAACCACATTGACCTGTAAGCTACCAATGGCATCACTAACAGCTCGAAACTCAAACGGAATAGATAAATCTCCATCGCTCCCCGCAGCATCAAAGAAAACATTGCCTTGGTACTGGGTCAACTCTAACTCTTCATCCGGTGACAATATGAAAGTAACATTTGTTGACTCCCCTGGTGCTAGAAATTCAATGGTGTCTGTAGCCGCCGATAACCAAGGTGCTTCGGGTAGAATAACGTCAATATTCTCAGCAACTGCTCCACCTTCGTTGGTTAACTCAACCTCCACAAAAGTTTGCTCTCCCCGCAACATTCCACTGCTAATGGTGCTAACATCTGTGACTAATCGTGGAACAGTTCGTTCTAAATCTACATTAACAGGTAAAGTTGCAGTAGCTCCTTCCGCACTGGTGAGTTGAATTTCAAAAGTATCCTCAGTAATTTGAGATTCATTGGGAGCAGTAATTGTATAGCTAATGTTGTTCGTACCATCTCCCGCCAAAGTATCGGGAACTTGAACTTCAACATTCCAAGATTCGGGCGCATCTACCACATTAGAGGTAAACCCGGTTAAAGGAGTATCAGTCAAATTTTCTAGACTAATTTCAGCGGTGAAGGGTGTATCAGCAAAAATCTTGTGAGTGACTTCCTCCTCATTAAACGTTGCACCCAAGACATTGAAACTGTCCTCAAACCCAGTATCCTCGCCCTCATTGTCAGGGAAGAAAGCACGAATATTAAAAGTTCCAGCTTCTCCTTGCAAGGGAGTAAATTCTCGGACAAAGTTGCCGTTAGCATCGGTAAACCCGTCTAACTCCCTGGTGAAACCATTATTTTCAACTTCAATTGTGACAAACTCAAAGGGAATAGGAGAATTATCTTGATTACTACGAGCTGTTCCCTCTAATAAAATGCTTTCTCCAGTAACTCCTACTTCTACATCTGTTGTTACAGTTGCACTGTAAGCAGGCAACACTTCAAAGGGAGCTATAACTGTATTATTTGCTTCTTGACCTTCCGCTACTATTTCGTCTGCATCAACAGCAGCAATTAGATAATAATTTCCAGGCGATCGAGGGTTAAAATAGGTAACATCACGCTCGTAAAACTGACCAACTTGAATATTCGCACTAATCTCAAATTCGCTTAAAAGTTCATCCTCTGCATCCAGTTGTTCGTCGGTAGAAAGGTAAATTTTGTCTACCCATGTATCTTCTAAAGTTGCTAGACCTTGGTTTTCCACCTTGTAGGTAAACTGTGCTTCTTGTCCAGTAAATGCAGGCGAATCTGCCTCTAGTTCGCTAATTAGCAGGTCTGGTAATTCAACTCCATTGTTCTCTTGAATAGTTCCCGTAGCTGTATTATTAGCGATCGCTCCATTTATGGGATTAGAAAGATTAACATTAAAGGTTTCATCCGGTTCATTCTGTTCTGCATCTAAAACTGTCGGCACAGTAATATTTGCTTGAGTGCTGCCAGTCGGAATGGTAATTGTGCCGGAAGTTTCTGTGTAATCATCCGGTTGAGTCGCGCTACCATCGCTGGTTGTGTAAGAAACCGTCACATCTTCCGTTGCGGGTTGGTCTAGACTAACAGTAAAGTTTGTGGTATATCCTTCGAGAACAGGTGCAGCATTAGCAATGGAAATATTAGTAACAGGTGCTTCATCGTTTTCCTGAATTGTACCTACTGCTGTGTTGTCTGCAATAGTTGCTCCATTAGCATTAGCAAGGGTGACATTAAAAGTTTCGTCTCCTTCTGCAATTTCTGTATCATCAATAGTTTCAACAGAGATTGTAGCTTCAGTCTCTCCAGCAGGAATTGTGACTGTAGCAGAATTAGGAGTGTAATCTTCCTCCGCAGTTGCCGAGTCATCGCTGGTGGCAAATTCTACAGTTACATCTGTTGTTGCAGGTTGATCTAGACTAACAGTAAAACTGGCAGTTTCTCCTTCCGTAACAGTTGCAGCATCAGCAATAGAGATATTGGGAATAGGTGCTTCATCATTATCCTGAATTGTACCTACGGCAGTGTTGTCCGTAATAGTTGCTCCATTAGCATTAGAAAGGGTGACATTGAAAGTTTCATCCTCTTCTGCAATTTCTGAATCATCAGTAGTTTCAACGGAAATTGTTGTTTGAGTTTCTCCTGCGGGAATTGTGACTGTAGCTGAATTAGAAGTATAATCTTCCTCCGCAGTTGCCGAGTCATCGCTAGTGGCAAATTCTACTGTTACGTCTGTGGTTGCAGGTTCGTCTAGACTAACAGTAAAAGTCGCAGCATCTCCTTCCGTAACAGGAGCAGCATCAGCAATAGAAATATTGGGAACAGGTGCTTCATCGTTGTCCTGAATTGTACCGACTCCAGTTCCGTCTCCAATAATTGTCTCAGCAACAGGATTAGAAAGGGTGACAGTAAAGCTTTCCTCTTCTTCAATCTCTGTATCATCAGTCGTTTGAACAGAAATTGTAGCTTCAGTCTCTCCTGCGGGAATAGTTGCAGTTCCAGAAATGGCCGTGTAATCCTCACCCTGAATTGCCGAGTTATCGCTAGTCGTGAAATCAACCGTTGCATCGCTACTAACTGGAATACTCAGAGAAACAGTGAAATCTGCAGTTTGTCCTTCTGTAACTGTTACGTTATTGACAGAGAAGGTAGGGGTAGGTTCATTATCAACAATGGTTAACGTTACTGGACTACCATCTATAGTAGCTGTTCCAGGAGCAGTTGGATTGCTGAGGCTGACAATTATGTCTTCATTTGGTTCATCCACTTCATCGCCCAACACATCTAAACTAACACTAGCTTCACTTGCTCCAGGGGCAAAACTAATCGTATTACCTGCAAAAGAAATACCCTCACCACTGAGGGCAACATTATTAAAATCAGTACCTAATGTAGCATTACCAGAGGTAGCGAAATCTACAGTTCCTGTAACTGAACTATCTCCGAATCGAGTGATTGTAAACTCTACTGGGGTAATTTCTGGGTTGCCCTCTGCATCTATATCCCCTTCCGAGATGTTTCTGGACTGAGGAGCGATAACAAAATTTATCACTGACTCACCCGCAACCACAATGTCCCCTCCATTTTCTTCTAGAGGTATAAAGTTATCATCGGCAGTATCAATTATGCTAGGAAGCGAAATTACGCTATTTTCACCATTAGCTACAGCATTGAGAGTGCCATCTTGAATCGTGGTAAAATTGACCAGGTTAAGTGTACCGCCGTTTAGAGCTTGGAATTGGTTATTGCCAATAGCAGTAGTTAAACCGGGTAGGTTAAGGTCGCTAGCATCTGCAGTAATATCTACTTCGTTAATAGTATTGAGGTTGCCAGCATTAATCGTACCTCCATCAGTTGATTCAATGCCAGAAAAATTAGAAGCATTATCAATGAACTCATTCAGGTTCGACAAGTTAACCAAGCTACCGCTACCATCAGCTTCAATATCAGTTTCCCCAGCGGATATAGAAGTTACTCCACTCAGGTCAATCTCTCCTCCATTGAAAGAGCTTATATCGCGCCTACTACCACTGCCACCAGGTAAACTTGTGAGAGATGATAGGTCAATTTTACTGCCTGTTCCTTCTGCTTGAATAGATGTGCTACTTCCACTTCCGCTCTCATAGTTAAGGATTTGGGACAGGTCTATAACACCACCATTTCTGGCATAAAAGCTACTACCATCAATGTTAACCAATCCACTTAAGTCAGGGGTTACGCCATCGACAGTCATAGAACCATTAGTGAAATTAACCAACTGAGAAGTTAGTGCATTGAGATTATTCGTACTGTCAACAGAGAGCCTAACTTGATTCAGGTTAGTGAGGTTGCCAACATTAATCGTACCTCCATTACTTAAAATAATCCTAGAAAGCCTAGAATTATTGATAGCGCTGAGATTCGATAAGTTAACTAAACTATCGCTGCCAAGAACTCGAATGTCAGTTTCCCCAGCGGATATAGAAGTGACTCCACTTAGGTCAATCTCTCCTCCATAGAAAGAACTTATACTGCGACCAGAAAGGCTAGTACCACCAGGTAAACTTGTGAGGGATGATAGGTCAATTTTACTGCCTGTTCCTTCTGCTTGAATAGATGTGCCGCGACTTCCACTCTCATAGTTAAGGATTTGAGACAGGTCTATAACACCACCATTGTTGGCATAAAAACTACTACCATCAATGTTAACCAATTTACTCAAATCGGGAGTGACACCATTGACAGTAATAGAACCATTAGTGAAATTCACCAACTGAGAAGTTAGTGCATTGAGATTATTCGTACTGTCAACAGAGAGTCTAATTTCATTCAGGTTAGTGAGGTTACCAAAATTAATCATACCTCCATCAGCTAACTCAATCCAAGAAATCCTAGAATTATTGAAATTACTGAGGTTCGACAAGTTAACCAAGCTATCAGTACCACTAGCTTGAATCCTAGTTGCTCCACTTGGAATAGAAGTTACTCCACTCAGGTCAATCTCTCCTCCATTGAAAGACCTTATATTGCGAGTAGAAGCGCTAGTACCACCAGGTAAACTTGTGAGAGATGATAAGTCAATTTTACTGCCTATTCCATCCGCTTGAATAAATGTGTTGCGACTTCCACTCTCAAAATTAGTCAAACCAGGCAAACTAATTAACCCACCATTCTCAGCAAACAAACTTGCCCCATCAATATTACTCGCACCATTTACCAAAACTGACGCCGTAGCTCCATCCGCTGTCAAACTGACTCTTGAAGCCAAAGTCAAGCCATTAGTAATATTCAGCGCTCCACCAATTACCCTCAAATTCTCCGAACTATTGAGACTATTAACATTAACTGAACCATCAATTTGAATCGTCCGGTTCCCTTCAACATTAATTACCGCATCATCCGTAGCACCAGGAATTGTATTATTTTCCCAGTTCCCCTGGTCAAACCAAGAACTTCCGTCACCATTTCCTGTCCAGTTAATTACAGCCATTTCATTTCCTCACAATTAATTAAAAGGAATTGTGTAGTGCGGGCATCTTGCCCGCGAATTGTAACAAAAACTAAGCCAAAAAATTTATCACCCAAGGAATTTTTTAGGCATCTTGCCCACGAATTGTTAATAACAAAATCTAAGCCAAAGAATTTATCACCCAAGGAATTTTTTAGGCATCTTGCCCGCGAATTGTTAATAACAAAATCTAAGCCAAAAAATTTATTAACCAAGGAATTTTTTAGGCATCTTGCCCGCGAATTGTTAATAACAAAATCTAAGCCAAGAAATTTATTACCCAAGGAATTTTTTAGGCATCTTGCCCGCGAATTGTTAATAACAAAATCTAAGCCAAAAAAATTGTCACTCTTTGTAAATAATTTTCCCGGTCTTCTAACATTGGAAAATGAGCTGTATTTGGCATAATAGTTAATTCTATTTTTTCATTTAATTCTGCTGCTTGCCTACCCATTTCTGCGGGAATAATTTGGTCATATTCGCCAGCTACTAATAAGGTAGGTACTGTAAATTTTTTAAATTGTTCTGGTAACCATTCTGTAGCTTCTTTACTTACGGAAGTTAAAACTGTGCCATAAGCAGCATCAAAATCTGCTAATAAAAAATCTTCTAAAAATGTACGACTAATACTATCTGGCAGAGATTTATATAAAAATCTTGCCATGAATATGCGACTCATAAATGGAATTTTTACTAGCCATTTAGGGCGAAACATAACTACATAACGACTAAATTTATGAAAGGTTGTAAATGTTTTTTCATCATATTCAAAAATACCGCTACAAGTTAAGATTGCTTTTTCTACTTTCTCTGGATACATATTCAAAAATAAGGCAGCAATAGAACCTCCCATAGAATGAGCATTAATATAAACTTTCTCTAAATTTAAAGCATCAAGTAAAATTGCTAAATCTTCTGCATAGCCTACTAATTCATATTTTTCTGTAGGATTTTTTGAGGATTTTAAAATAGCTTTTTCCTCAGTAGTAGAAGGTTGAGGTAAACATGAACGTCCAAATCCTCGTAAGTCATAAATTAAACAATCAAACTGATTAGAAAGTTCCTTAGCTGTACTTTCCCAATATCTGCCAGAACCTCCCCATCCGTGGAGAAATACCATTACTGGTTTTGATTTTTCTGTAGAGTTTGATGTCTTTATCCACTCATAGTAATGTTCAACGCCATTAACATTAATATAAGAAGTTTTTTCTGTTGTATTCACCATAGATTGCTCCTATAAAAAATACTTTATTCTTTGCTTTGATTAGTTACGCTGACACGCCTAAAAATGTAGGTTGGGTTGAACGGTAGTGAAACCCAACAAAACCTTACTACTTTACTACTGTTGGGTTTCGTTCCTCAACCCAACCTACGCCTTGGTATTTTTCTACAATTTGACTAATAAATTCCTTAACTGTCGCTGGTGAGGCTGTTTCTAATTGGGCGCTGTTTTGATGCAACCACCAACCTTTAGTAGTTTGGGGCGATCGCCAGATTTCCAAATGTTCTACAGATGGATGGGCATAAAAACTTTCATCCACAGTCCCCAAAAGTCCCCAACTCCAATGTGTAAAATAGTCGTGACTCACTTTATATATAGGAAAATTTCCCTCTACAGGCATTCCCCACCCATCAATAGCAACAAAGGCTTTGACTTGTCCACCCCGTAGTTGCCAACCCCAAGCTGCTCCCACTGCTCCTACTACTCCGGCACTAAAGGCAATGAATAATAGTGGCACATTTTTAGTCAATTGTTTTTTTATACATAAAAAGTTCAAAATGTCAATAGCAGAATAGGGAGAATAATCTTGTGTGGGACAAATTAACAACTCTCCAGATTGAGAGAGACTTTGCCAATGGACAAATAATCCCTCCAAGAATTGCTCTGTTAACTTTGAGTCGTGCATTCCAGGGCAAATTACTATAGTCATATTCAAGTCAAAAGTCAAAAGTCAAAAGTCAAAAGTAAGAAATCCAAAATTCAAAAGTCAAAAGTCAAAAGTCAAAAGTAAGAAAGTTATAAGTTATAAGTCAAAAGTCATAGTGAAGTTAAAAGTCAAAAGTAAGAAAGTTATAAGTTATAAGTTATAAGTTATAAGTCAAAAGTAAGAAAGTTATAAGTTATAAGTTATAAGTCAAAATTCAGAAGTCATAAGGAAGAAGGCTTTAGTTATCTGGGAGAGGACTGAAGGATGGAAAAATCTGGCCTTGTCTGAGTCTTCAGCTCTTTATCAAAATAATTGGGTCATTTCAGTTATCAGTTATCAGTTATCAGTTATCAGTAAATCTGGCCTTCAATATTTTAATATAATCTCAATTATTGTAGTACCCATCCCCCCGGAGGGGAGTGTTAAACTAGCACCAGAGTTTAATTACTCACTGTTGAGGAGGGGTTGCTTCCTTCCCTAGCCTTTCTGTTGCGGAATGCTTTCCTTGCGGAATGCTGCGCAAACGCAAATGCGCAAAACTGACCGCTGAAGTGCTGAAGTGCTGAACGCTTTTTAATTAATAATTCTAAAATCAAGGGAAAAAACGTGGTTACTACTCCAGAAAAAATTCAACAATCAACAGTTGCTCCATCTGAAAAAAAAGACAGAGTAGCAGTCTTATTAATGGGATATGGTGAAGTAGAAAGTTATGAAGATTTTGCTAATTATAACGAACAAGCTTTAAATTTACTTACTGCTAAATTTGCTCCTGTTCCTACCTGGATATATCCTCCCATTGCCAAATTATTAGCTATTTTTGACTTGCATGAATGGAGTCATCAACATGGCAATTTTATCTCTCCTCATAATGCTATTTTTGAAAGTCAAAGAGCAGGAATTGAAAAAAATCTCCAAACAAAATGGGGCGATCGCGTCAAAGTTTTCAAAGCTTTTAATTTCTGCGCTCCCCACTTACCAGAACAGGTATTAACACAAATAAAAGCTGAAGGATTTGATAAATTATTGATTTATCCTTTGCTCGTAGTTGACTCTATTTTTACCAGTGGAATTGCTGTTGAACAGGTTAATGAAGCTTTAGTAAAATTAGCAGATAAAACCGAACATTGGATTAAAGGTCAACGTTATATTCCTTCTTTTTATAACGAACCTGATTATATTAATCTAATGGCAACAATGGTAGAAGAAGAAATTGCTAATGACTTAGCAGTTGCTCATTTACCATCTCAAATTGGCATTGTTTTAACTAATCATGGTTGCCCTCACGAAGCCAAAGGTTTTACTTCTGGAATTGATGAAAGTCAGGCACTTTATGAGTTAGTGCGGGAACGTTTAATTAATCGTTTTCCTTTAATTTCTGTAGGTTGGTTAAATCACGATACCCCACTAATTGACTGGACTCAACCAGATGCTAAAACTGCTGCGAAAAACCTCATAGAATTAGGTGCAACAGCTATTATATTTATGCCTATTGGTTTTGCTACAGAAAATCACGAAACATTATTAGATGTTGAGCATATTATTGAAGCGATACGTCGCAAATATCCAGAAGTAACTTATCGTCAAATGCGTTGTGTCAATGATCGCCCAGAATTTTTGAAGATGGCTGCTGATTGGGCTAACCTTTATATTGAGGAGTTGTTGAGTGAAAATGCTTTAGCTGTTAATCCTTCTTTAGCAGTGGCACAAGCGAAGAAGACTCATAGTCATAGTCACGGTGGAGAACATGGACATTCCCACGGTCATCATCACCATCACGACCATGACCACCATCATCATCATCATTAGGAAGAATTCAGGAGTTAGGAGTTTTGAACTTCTGATATAAATCCGGGTAATTACTATATCCAAGTCATTGCGACTGGAACGGAGTGGAAGGAAGCAATCTCAAGGTTTTAGGAGATTGCTTCCTATCGTCGCAATGACGACTATTTAAGCGGATTGTATATGAATTCTTCTTCAAATAATTAATTTTCTAATCTTCAACTTTTTAAAGCCTCTCTTTTTTTAAGGGGGGTTTGCTTTATCTAAAAAATTTTTATTTCAAAAAAAAAACGATCGCTACTTTGTTGAAAATTTAAACCTAAACATAGATAAAATTAGAGATATTCCACCTATTTTGGCACTCATCAATAAGTGAGTTGCGATCGCCAATAACATTATTAACCAACCGGTGAGATGAATGTAGTACCAAATGTGATTCATTTCTCCACTTGGCAGCCAATTTTCATCTTGAAGTTTTCCCGAACCTATGGATAAAATTGCTGCGAGTAAAATTGTGGTATTAACAATGCGATGCAGTCTATGCCACCAAATTTTTGTACCTACTTTATTTATTAATTTTGGCAAATCATCTAATTTAATTAAACGGTTTCTGCCAATGTTAATACTAACTATTAGAAACCCTAAAAATACAAAAAACAAGACAAAAGCAAAAGTTCCATGAATATCAATTAAACTGCGGTTTTTTACAGTCAGACCAAGTTTACCAAATCTACCGTCCCAGCTATCATAAACTAAAAACCCTGTAATTAGGCAAGCAATTATCAGTCAAGCATTAATACCGTGAAATAAGCGGAGTAAAAATGGTTTATATTGTTGAGTTTTCATAATTGAATAAAGTTTGATATTTTGTATTCTTTGGGAAATAAACTTGATTGTTTGAGTTGAAATTACCTTATATGATCAACTGTATTTTTAAATTTTTACTCCTTGAGAAAATCATCTAAATTCTGGCACTTTAATCGCAAGGATATACTTACCTACAGGTTTATTATTGTTCAGATAACACTCTCTTCTAATAACGCGATCGCGACAATCTACTAATATTTCAGTTACAAATTTTCTTGTATCTAGCTCAGAAAGACAAAAGCTTCCCTAGTAAAGTTACTAATAGTATGGTGATAAAATAAGCAGTAGATATATATGCAAGCCACTTCCAATCAAACTTACCAAAAAAAGATCTCTCTCCAAGAAAAAAACATATTAACACCCATCCTGTTAAAGCAAATATTCTAAATTTACCAGGATTTGTTAAGAGCCAGATTATTATTCCAGGGATAGCTGCGAACCCTAAAGTAAGTGATGCTAAAGAAATTACAGACAAAACAATACGTATAAATAGAAAAGGACGCTTAATTTGCGCCAATTTCAACTGGATAGAATCTACATCTATTGAGCCATTTTCATCGACCTTAAAATTTAATTGGAATTGTTTTTCTGTAGAATTAACCGATGCTTCTGGTAATAATTTTTGAGCTAATATTTTATTAATTAAATCCCAAAATAGAGTTTCTTCTTGTTTTGTCAATCCTTGAATTGTTGAATTATTCACTTTATTGTACCTGATAAAAAATTGATGTAGTAACTACAAAAAATTGCTGCTATTGCACAAGCAATTGAAGAAATAGCATATAATTCTTCATTTTCTATGTTGCCTATTTTGTTTTCGTCAAGTTTTATGAATCTACCGAAACCAAACAAAGAAGTAGAAAATATGAGCGTTAAAAGAAGAATACAAAATATTAAATTCCCTAAAGAATTATCCAAACTACCTTGAAAAAAAGTAACCCCAATAGCAGAAGCAGAGATTGTAGTAGAAAAAATGAATAACTCGCCACCTGTTAGAATTTGATACCACTTCTTATCACTGCCCATTATCTTAATAAAAATAAAATTAATTACTATAGGCATTAAAGGTAAAACTATTTTAACAAATATCCACAGAAGGTTTGAACTCATAATCCTGATAATAGAGACAATGCTAAGTAAGAATAAGATTGGAAAAATATTAATTTCATAGCACCAATGGTTAACTATTTTAAGGCTTACCTATAACATTATACCATTGAGAAAAATATTTGCTGTAAATTCCTCTGGCTTCATATTTCTAAACTCAGTTCCATAATATTTTTTCATATCTCAAAATAATTAGCGATCACCTGTGAATTATTGCTCACAAATAATTTTCATTTGTTTGATTAACGCTCTAGTATTAGATTGTAATTTAGTGCATAATTTTTGCCTATAAAAATATAGAATACTTAAGCTTTTATAAAGTTTTTGGATAATCAAGTATTTGAGGATATAGTCAAGCTAAATAATCTTTATTGTAAGGCTTATAAGAACTGTTTAATGAAACAACAATTAAGACAGCTTACTTTAGGAATAACTTTAACAATTTTGTTCATAGGTTTAATTGGCTGTCAATCAAATTCGTCTGTTAAAAAAACTAAAGTTCGTGCTGCCCATAGTAATTGGGTTGAAGAACATTTCCAAACCGAGATTGTGAATATTGGTCTTGAAAAACTTGGTTATCAGATTGAAAAAACCATAGAAATTGACTACCCTGCTATTTATTTGTCTGTTGCTAATGGGGACCTAGATTATAGTACGATCAGTGGTGAAAAAGCACACCAAGAATATTTTAATAATGCTGGGGGTGAAAAAAAGTTAGAGCGAGTTGGAGTTCTAACCCCTAATGTGATACAAGGTTATCAAATCGATAAAAAAACTGCCGATAAATATAAAATTACTAATCTTGGACAACTGAAAGACCCGAAAATTGCTCAACTATTTGATTCAGATGGTAATGGTAAAGCTAATTTAATTGGTTGTAATCCTGGTTGGTTTTGCGAACGAATAATCGATCATCAGATCAAAGCTTATGGACTAGAAGATACAGTTGAACACAATAGAGGACAATACATTATTTTGCTTGCAGATGTTATTACTCGCTACCAGCAAGGAAAAAGCGTTCTCTACTATGCTTATAATCCTCACTGGGTGTCTACAATCTTAAAACCAGATAAAGATATAATTTGGTTGGAAGTTCCCTTTACCTCTCTTCCAGAATCCCAGAAAAATATAACAGCAAAAGACACCACTACAGAAGGTAAAAATCTTGGGTTTGCTGTCGATCGCCTACGAATTTTTGCTAACAAAGAGTTCTTAGCAGCTAACCCAGTTGCCAAACGTTGGTTGGAACTGGTTCAAATTCCTGCTGAGGATATGAATGTTGAAAGTCTATATATAAAAGAGGGTGAAGATTCTCCAGAGGATATCCGTCGCCATGCCAAAGAGTGGGTTGAAAATAATCAAGAGTTGTTTGATAGTTGGTTAGAAGAAGCAAAAAAGGCAAGTAGAATGTAGAATTTAGAATGTAGAATTTAGAATGTAGAATTTAGAATTCAGATATTAAATTAAGTAATAGAATGACATAAAGTAAGAATATCAGCAAAGGAGATGAATCGAATATTTCACAAGTCTGCCACAACACAGTGATTAACTGGGCTAAACAAGCACCATGCCAAATATTAAATTATCAAATGAGGTAAAAAATGTTTAAACCTATCGATTTTCTTAAAAACCGTTCATTGATGTTTTCTTTCAAAATACTCGGTAAGTTCATCAAAATCTACGAACCAGAGCTTTTTACAGGCGAACAAGCATCGCTCACATTAGCCGAAAAAATATCGCAGGCAGAGTATAAGAAACTGCTGATTATGACAACATCCGGCATTAAGCGAAGAGGACAGCTTGATTCAGTTATAGAGCAGCTAAAAAATGATGGCGTTTCGGTTTTCGTGTTTGATGACATTAACCCAGATCCTACTTTTGCAGATGTTAGCAAAGCTCTGGAGCATGGCTTATCCAATCAATTTGATGCAGTACTTGCGGTTGGTGGTGGCTCTGTCGTCGATGCGGCAAAAGTAGTTGCCATGGCTGCCACGAATGGCAATTCCCCTGAGAAATTAGTTGGCATAATGAAGGGAAAGCAAAAACCGCTGCCTTTTTATGCTATCCCAACAACATCGGGAACAGGTTCAGAAGTCACCATCGCTTCCGTTGTCTCAGAAAAGGAAAGCCATAGGAAACGATTTGTGATCGATCCTAATTTAGTGCCAAAAGCGGCTGCCCTCGATCCGGTACTCTTGGCTACTATGCCACCTGCAATAACAGCAATGACGGGAATGGATGCCCTAACACACGCGGTTGAAGCTTATCTTAGCAGAAACGCAAGCAGGAAAACGGATCGATATGCCCTTGAGGCCATAAAACGCATCTTTGAAAGTCTACCTGTCGCTTTTGAAGACGGAAAAAATTTTCAGGCAAGAGAGGCGATGGCATTAGCATCTCATCAAGCAGGTATTGCATTTACTAACGCTTCCTTGGGATATGTTCATGCGATATCTCATCAATTGGGTGGAATTTATGGTGTATCCCACGGTTTGGGTAATGCTATTCTTCTTCCCAAAGTGCTGAAAGCATCTTTACCTAACATCACAAACCAACTTGCAGAGTTAGCGAAAGAATTAAACATTGGTATGTCAGATATGACAAATGAAGAACGCGCTGCTGCCTTTATTGACTCTATTGAAAAGTTGAATGCTCGTTTGAATATTCCGAGTGTAGTTCATGAGCTACAGAAAGAAGACATTTCGCGTATTGCTGGTACAGCCTACGAGGAAGCCATTTCCAGCTACGCCGTACCAAAGTTTATGTCCACTAAGGATATTGAGGCAATATTGTGTCAATGCCTTGATAATCTCCTTAACTCAAACAAGACTTACGCAAAGGTACTATATTAATAAGTAGTCAGAAAAATTATAAGCATCTACACAAAATCATAGCAATTCTCATACTTATGAGGTACAAAATTTGTAAGCATTTCCTCCGGAATGCTGCGCAAACAGCCGTCAGCCAGCCTCCTATGGTCGGAACTGCGTTATCAGCTAGCCTCCTCCGGAGGAACTGCGTTAACAGCTATTGCTTTTAGTTTAGGATAAAAGCTTTATTAATAGTCTTACTACAAAAGTTGCCTCCCTTACCCTTAAAGTCAGTTTTTTAACTATTCCCAAATGTGGATTCCCTAAGTTTAAGAAAAAAGGGAAAAAAGACAGTTTCTATTTAGAAGGAAGTATTAAAATTATTCAAGGCAACTATATAAAACTACCAAGGATAGGAATAGTAAAAACATACGAAATATTACCGAATTGCAGAGTAAAAAACGTGAGAATCTCCAAACGTGCAGGTGATTGGCACATTAGTTTTAAGTATGATTATCAACCAAACCCTACCCCAAAGGAAGGAGATATTATCGGTGTAGATGTTGGTATAAATGCTCTAGCAACATGTAGCGATGGAAGAATATTTTCTAATGTTAAAGCGTATAAGCAAGCCAAAAAACGACTAACTGGTTATCAACGGCGTGTCAGCAAAAAGAAGATTGGCTCCAAAAACAGAGCTAAAGCTGTAAAAAGACTAGCCAAAGCTCATAAAAAAGTAGCTGATATCAGAGCAGATGCACTACATAAACTAACAACATGGTTAGCTAAAAACCACAGCACCATTGTGATAGAAGATTTGAATATAAGTGGAATGCTCAAAAACCACAAGCTAGCAAGTGCGATAGCGGACTGTGGTTTTTATGAGTTCAAACGTCAGCTTACATATAAGTGTGAGTGGTATGACAGTGTATTAGTGATAGCAGATAGATTTTATCCAAGTTCTCAACTATGTTCTAATTGTGGGCATCAACAGAAAATGCCGTTAAATGTGAGAACTTATGAATGTGCTAACTGTGGATTTAAAGCTGACAGAGACTTTAACGCTGCTGTCAATTTGGCCAACTATGTGTATTAGTAGCTTGAGTTCCAAGCGATTTCAAGCCTGTGGAGAAGATAAGTTACAGACTGCGGTCAGTGGTCTTCTGTGAAACAGGAAGCTAGCTCCAAAGCTCATGCAATCATTCATGGGTAAGTTTGGGTAAGTTTAGTAGAACGGGAATTGATTTTTGCACCTCCAGAAAGAGGAGGTATATTTGCCATCTTACAGAATACTCCGAATTTAGATATCAATGATTTTGTTGTTACAGAACCAGATTTTGGTTTTCCCCGTCCACTTCCGCTAATAGATGATTTTGCCGTTCCCGAACCAGCTATTCCTGAACCTACTCCATCTCCTGTAGCGATCGAACCAGTTCCTGAAATAATGGAAGATGTTGCTACCTCTATGTTGGGTGATTCCGGTATAGTTTGAGATTCGGAAGATTGATTTATGTTTACTATCCAGATTTCTTGAGCGGGGGAATAGGAGAGTAGGGATGTGGTATGCAACCTCCTTCCTCCCTCACAATAACACCTAACTTGTTATTCCCAGGAATATTTGCAGAGCATTCTGTCAAAACCATATTAAAATCTTGAAATAACTAAACAATTATAATGAAAAATATTACTAAATTAACAATTGGATTAATGACAATTTTTCTGGTTAGTTACACTAAACCCGAACCAGAAATAAATACAGATTTATCTACCAAAACTGCCAGAGGAAATCCAATTTTTACTGCTCAAAAAGACAATACTTCTTTGAGTCCTTTTGCTATAAATAGATTTGCCAAACAAACCGTGGTTGAGATTGTCCTTGAGAGTACTTTGGTTGGAGGTAAACAATATATTTCTATAGGTTCGGGAGTAATTATTGGGAAAAAAGAGAATACTTATTATGTGCTAACTGCTAATCATATTGCCAATCGTGATGATGGAGTTTTTGCTTATATTCGCAGTGAAAAACCCTCCGAAAGAGGTGAAGAATCTCCAGTAAAATATGTCAAGCGTTATCCAAAGGAAGATGAAGACTTGGCTGTCGTGAAGTTTGCTAGTGTTAATGATTATGAGGTAGTGGAGTTGGGGGATGTGAGTCAGTTAAGGAATAATAGTCAAGTTTATGTCACAGGTTGGCCGGGAGATGAGAGGAGGCAGGGTTTTCAGTCTGACTATAACCAAGCTATTCGACTTAATCCAAAGTTATACCAAGCTTATAAGAATAGGGGAAATGTTTACCGCAATCAAGGAGAAAATGAAAAGGCGCTCGCTGACTATAACCAAGCTATTCGATTTTATAACAGAGATCCTGAAACTTACTTTAGCAGGGGTATGATTCACAAGCATAACAGAAATATTGAAAAAGCTAGATCGGACTTTAGAGACGCTGCCGCATTATTCAGTACCCAAGGAAATCAAGAGTGGTTTCAAAAGTCTGTACATCAACTAAGACAATTACAATGATATTATTAATAATGGATAATTAATCATTAATTTCCAGAGGTTTTTACCAATTTGAAAAAAAGAAAAGAAGGCGTTTATGAAGAGCAGGTATAATTTTTAAATAAAGTAGGGAAGTTCCATGCAACATTCCTAGATTATTAACACAATAAATGAATAAAATGTGGAACAGGCATCCTGCCTGTTTAGGTGAAAATATTGTTGCATGAAAAGCGATAGAGCATCCATTCCGTATTAAGGAATGAATATTAAGATTAAGATTAAGTGGGATGGGCATCCTGCCCGTCCGAAAATATCAGGAACAGAAGCAGGAACAGAAACAGAAACAGGCAGGATGCCTGTTCCACAATACCTAAAGCTAGTAATGATACATTGTGTATTGCCCTAGCAACTGTCTATAGTTTAGACTATCTTTTAACATGGAATTGTCGCCATATTGCTAATGCTAATATTCAGAGAAAATTATCTGAAATTAGCACTAACTTTGGCTATTAATTACCAATACTTTGTACACCCTATCAATTACTTGAAAAAACTACGATGTTACCTGATGAAAATTTAGAATAAATTTACCAAATTCGAGAAGAACACGCCAAAGCTTTTAATTACGATCCGGAATTAATATTCGCTGACTGGTTGGAAAAACGAGAGCAATTCGAGAAAGAATGGAAAGGGAAAATTATCAAAACTCCTTTGAAAAAAAGAAAAGAAAGTGTTTCTGAAGCACAGGTATGATTTTCAAATTTTGTATCTTGCAATGTCTTTGTTGCATGAAAGTAGGGGTCTTAACATCCATTCCGCACCTATATCGCTATCTTTGGTAATTATTGATGTTCTATTTACTATTGTCCAATAGTTATTGCTCTGCCTCCAAAGCGATCGCTATCTTTGGCAATGGCTTGATGTTCTATTTACTATTGTCCAATAGTTATTGCTTTGCCTCCAAAGCGATCGCTATCTTTGGCAATTATTGATGTTCATTTATCTATTGTCCAATAGTTATTACTCTGCTGAGAAGGCGATCGCTATCTTTGGCAATGGCTTGATGTTCTATTTACTATTGTCCAATAGTTATTGCTCTGCCTCCAAAGCGATCGCTATCTTTGGCAATGGCTTGATGTTCTATTTACTATTGTCCAATAGTTATTACTCTGCCTCCAAAGCGATCGCTATCTTTGGCAATGGCTTGATGTTCTATTTACTATTGTCCAATAGTTATTACTCTGCAATGGCTTGATGTTCTATTTACTATTGTCCAATAGTTATTGCTCTGCCTCCAAAGCGATCGCTATCTTTGGCAATGGCTTGATGTTCTATTTACTATTGTCCAATAGTTATTACTCTGCCTCCAAAGCGATCGCTATCTTTGGCAATGGCTTGATGTTCTATTTACTATTGTCCAATAGTTATTGCTCTGCCTCCAAAGCGATCGCTATCTTTGGCAATGGCTTGATGTTCTATTTACTATTGTCCAATAGTTATTACTCTGCCTCCAAAGCGATCGCTATCTTTGGCAATGGCTTGATGTTCTATTTACTATTGTCCAATAGTTATTGCTCTGCCTCCAAAGCGATCGCTATCTTTGGCAATGGCTTGATGTTCTATTTACTATTGTCCAATAGTTATTGCTCTGCCTCCAAAGCGATCGCTATCTTTGGCAATGGCTTGATGTTCTATTGATCTATTGTCCAATAGTTATTGCTCTGCTGATTAAACCTCAAAGCTTTTACAGGTAAAAGTTTCAGTCTTTTTCACCTCAAACATTGATGTTTTATTGATCTATTGTCCAATAGTTACAGCAGTTTCCGCGCGTTATGAAGTACATATGCACAAGCAAGTGCGGCAGCTATATATTTTCATGCAACAAAGCCTCTTGCAATTGTTGACCAAATTTTTTTGTTAATAGATCGACTCTTTTAACAAGACTAAGACAAATAGGCAGTTATGCAGATAAGATTAAACACAACCAAAACCCTAGACAATGGATGATACAAATAAATAAGTTTAAAATTCTGAATATACTAACAGAAAAATCTAAAATCTAATGGTTGAAGCAAAATCCTATAAAGATACCGTAAACCTGCCCCAAACCAAATTTAATATGAGGGCAAACTCAGTCACTCGCGAACCAGAACTACAAAAGTTTTGGGCAGAAGAACAAATTTATGAACGCCTCTCTCAAACCAACCCAGGGGAAACATTTACTTTGCACGATGGCCCACCTTATGCTAATGGCAACCTACATATTGGCCATGCTATGAATAAAATTCTTAAAGATATTATTAACCGCTATCAAATTCTTCAAGGGCGAAAAGTGCGTTATGTTCCTGGTTGGGACTGCCACGGTTTACCTATTGAATTAAAAGTTATTCAAAATCTTAAATCAGCAGAAAGGGGAAAACTCACACCTATAGAATTACGTCAAAAAGCTAGAGACTTTGCTTTGGAAACTGTAGACAAACAACGGGAGTCGTTCAAACGTTATGGAGTTTGGGGAGACTGGGAACATCCTTACATGACTCTGACTCCAGAATATGAAGCTGCTCAAATTGGGGTATTTGGCAAAATGGTTTTGAAAGGCTACATTTATCGTGGTCTTAAACCTGTGCATTGGAGTCCGAGTTCCAAAACTGCTCTTGCAGAAGCTGAACTGGAATATCCTGAAGGTCACACATCTCAGAGTATCTATGCTGCTTTTAAAATTACGAAACTAGCAAAAGCGGTTCAAAAATCTCTCAAACCTTATCTGGAAAAACTCTGGGTTGCTATCTGGACGACAACACCTTGGACTATTCCTGGTAATTTGGCAGTCAGCGTTAACCCAGACCTCGACTATGCTGTGGTTAAACCCGATGCTGACTATGCAATGGGAGAAGATAAATTATTTATAGTTGCAGCAGAAGCGGTGGAACGTTTGTCGGCAACTCTCGGTACAACCTTAACTCCTGTCGCGACAGTTAAAGGTCAAGATTTGGAAAATTGTACTTACCAACATCCGCTATTTGACCGGGAAAGTAATATTGTTATTGGTGGCGACTATGTTACTACTGACTCAGGTACGGGTTTAGTTCACACTGCTCCCGGACATGGACAGGAAGACTATATTGTAGGGCAACGTTATAGTTTACCAATTTTGTCCCCTGTGGATGGCAATGGGAAATTTACTGCTGAAGCAGGAGAGTTTTCCGGGTTGAATGTATTAAAAGAGGGAAATGTTGCCATCATTGAAGCACTGCAAAATGCTAATTCTCTGCTGAAAGAGGAACCCTACGAACATAAATATCCTTATGACTGGCGAACTAAAAAACCAACTATTTTCCGAGCAACGGAACAATGGTTTGCCTCTGTAGAAGGTTTCCGCAATGAAGCACTCAAGGCGATCGCTGATGTTCAGTGGATACCTGCTCAAGGAGAAAACCGTATTACTCCTATGGTGAGCGATCGCTCTGACTGGTGTATTTCTCGACAAAGGAGTTGGGGAGTTCCTATTCCTGTATTTTATGAGGAAAAGACTGGGGAACCTTTGTTGACTGAGGAGACTATTGCTCATGTGCAAAAAATTGTTGGGGAAAAAGGTTCTGATGCTTGGTGGGAAATGTCGGTGGAGGAACTTTTACCAGAAAAATATCGCCCAGATGCTGACAAGTACCAGAAAGGTACGGATACGATGGATGTGTGGTTTGACTCTGGTTCGTCTTGGGCAGCAGTTGCTCAACAAAGGGATGGGTTAAGATATCCAGTTGATATCTATTTGGAAGGTTCTGACCAACATCGCGGTTGGTTTCAGTCAAGTTTGCTCACCAGTATTGCTACAAATGGTGTTGCACCATATAAAACTGTTTTGACTCATGGTTTTGTGTTGGACGAAAATGGTCGGAAGATGAGTAAGTCTCTGGGAAATGTGGTAGATCCGTCAATAGTTATCGAAGGCGGTAAAAATCAAAAACAAGAACCTGCTTATGGTGCAGATATTTTGCGTTTGTGGGTTTCCTCTGTAGACTATTCTTCCGATGTACCCCTGGGTAAGAATATTCTCAAGCAAATAGCGGATATTTATCGCAAAATTAGAAACACGGCGCGATTTTTGTTAGGGAATATCCATGATTTCGATCCGGCAAAAGATGCTGTTGCTTATGAGGAAATGCCAGAGTTAGACCGTTATATGTTGCACCGGATGACAGAGGTGTTTGCCGAAGTAAAGGATGGTTTTGAGAAGTTTCAGTATTTCCGCTTTTTCCAAACAATTCAAAATTTCTGTGTGGTTGACTTATCTAATTTTTATTTAGATATTGCCAAAGACAGACTTTATATCAGCGCCACTGATGCTTACAGACGCCGTAGTTGTCAGACTGTTTTAGCTGTAGCTGTAGAAAATTTGGCAAAAGCGATCGCTCCTGTTTTACCTCATATGGCAGAAGATATTTGGCAAAATATTCCTTATCCAACTCCCTACAAGTCTGTATTTGAGTCTGGGTGGGTGAAAATGGAGGAACAATGGCATAACCCAGAATTGGCTAAATTATGGGAAGAGTTACGAAAAACTCGCACTGAAGTTAACAAAGTATTGGAAAAAGCACGGGCAGAAAAAGCCATTGGTGCGCCTCTAGAAGCAAAGGTATTGTTGTATGTAAAAGATGCTGTTTTGCGGGAGAAAATATCAGCTTTTAATCCTACTGTTGAAGTAGAAGAAGTTCTCGAAGCTCAAATCGAAACTGAACCTGCTCAACCAGAAAATTTTACTCCTAATAATACTCAAAAATATACTGCTAATTTCACTCAATCTAAAGATTTTTTAGCAGATTTTTCTAAGATTGTGAGTAAGTTTTTTAGTGGTTATCAAAAAGTTTTAGGGGTAGTATTTTTGATCGTTATATTACTGTTGTTAATCCGAGTAGCAGTAACAGTAGTAACAACAATTCACCAACTGCCTTTAGTAAGTTCAATCATGGAATTAGTGGGAATTATCTCCACAATTCGCTTTGTGACTGGCGACCTATTATTTGCTAAAAATCGGCAAAAGTTGTCTGAAAAAATTAAATCGACTACAGAAGATATATTTGGCAAAGATGTTTTATTACCACCAAAACGGAAAAAATCAACAGATAATACAGTTAAACAGTCAGCAATTTTAGTTTCGCCAGAAGGGGTTTATGTTACTCACAAAAAAGTGGATTTTACCCCAGTGGCACAAGTAGTAGAAACAGAAACTTTACCTCAGCAACCTGATAATATGAAAGCCAAAATAGCTGGTAATGGAGTTGATGAACTACGTTATCTGTTTATTACTTCTCAGGTAGAATTATTGGAGTCGCCAGAAGCTTTAAATAATCTTGAATATAAATCTATTTCAGACTCTTTAGGAGTAGGAGTAGTCAAAGCTGATGGTGAGAAATGCGACCGCTGTTGGAATTATTCTACTCATGTCGGTGTTTCTTCAGAAGACCCCACTATTTGTGAACGTTGTGTTGCTGCTTTAGCAGGAGAATTTTAACAAAAAGCAATCAGCTATCAGCTATCAGCTCTCAGCTATTAGTAAGGTGCGTTAATGAAATGTAACGCACCATCTAAACTAAATCAAATCCTATAATTTAAACAACAGCAAAATCAGTTAACTTACGAGTGCATTAGACGTAGGTTGGGTTGAGGAACCGTTAGCGGAGCTTATCCGTTAGGATAAACCCAACAGTAGCAAGGTTTTGTTGGGTTTCACTACCGTTCAACCCAACCTACGCTGACTACATAAAATCCTATAATTTAAACAACAGCAAAATCAGTTAACTTACGAGTTTCAGGATCGTGGAAAGCTAAAACAATATCTTCTTTCGGTACATTTTCCTTTAATAACTCATTAGCAATACCTTCCTCCGTCCAATCTTCTTCAATATAAATCTTCTCATTTTTAATCCGAATATAAACAGAAATTGCTTGAATTCGTCTATCATTTTTCCAGCCAATATTAAACCAAAGATATTGACTTCTTTGGTCATCAAACATTAATACCTCATCTATATCAGGAACGGGAATTTGTGCTGATATTCTTTGATAATTAGTTAGGATTTGTTTGATGATATTTTGATAATGAATTAGCTTATCCATTTAATAATTTCCTCTTTTTTAATGTCAATTACTAATAGTAAAATTTGATATTTTTGGAGAATTAATTCAATTGCCACTTGTGCAAAAAACTTTTCATAAATTTTGTGACTAACTGCCAAATAAACTTTATAACTGGGGTAGGTAACAGAAAGAAATGTTTGATAAATTAAGTATTGTCCTAAGAGGATATCTGAAAAGTTTTTTGGTACTGAATTTTGCCCCCCTAGCCCCCCAACTTTGGGGGGAACAAGAGTCAATTTGCTTTTAAAAGTCCCCCAATTTTGGGGGATTTAGGGGGCCACGGATGCACAGATGATGTCAAACAATCAATCCGTTTATCCGTGCCCGAATCTGTGTCTAGCAACTCCCTCACTCCCCATCACCTATCAAAATCAAAGGCGACCAATAAAACGGCCTTTCATCCTTATAACTTAACTTTGCCTGACGTAATGCTTCCACCTTGGTCATTCCTTGTTGCAAATTCTGATAAAATTTTACCATAATATCCTTTGTCATCTCATCTTCCGCATTCCATAAACTGGCAATCACAGCATCGGCACCCGCACGCTCAAATAAATAGGCAACTCCCGCTATTTCTTCACCATTGGAGTCAGCTTTCATGGCAGTTTGGCAAGCACTCAACACAATTAAATCTGTATTTTCTAATCCTAAAAGTGCAGCATCTCTGATATTAAAAGTTTTTCCATTGGCAAACAAAATAGTATTTTCCTCTAAACCCACACCAGGGCAACCATCTGTTTGAAAGCAACCGTGGGTAGCGAGATGCACTAAGGGAAAACCAAGGGATTCGTTTTTGAAACGAGGGAGGGTTGCCTCTTCTCGAATGTAATGTTTGTTTGGTAACTGTTTCGCGATAATTTTGGCTTCATCCTCTGCACCAGCGAGGTCTACTTTTGTGGGTTGGGGATTGCCAAATGCTAATACTTTCATAGATTGAGTCTTGTTTTCCTGCTGTTTAATGCGGGAAGAGATGCGGGTGAGGTAGTGGATGGGATATTTTTCAATTAAATATTCGTTAGCTTGATTATCGTATAGGGTTTCAAAGGGAATATAACGCAATTTATCGGTGGCGATGATGGCAATTTGTTTGGGGGAGTAAGCTGCTATTTCTGCTTCCATCGGGCGAATGAGATAGTCATAGAGTGTTTCTTGGTTAGCGGCGAAGTCGTCAGCGTTGGGGTTTTCTAGTTGGGCGCGATATTCGGTGAGAATGCTATCAAATTCTTTGGTATCTATGGGAAATTTTTTAACTAAGACGGGTTTGTCTCTGGTGACAAGGAATATGACGATACTATCGGGAACATTTGTAATACCTTTTAAAAGAGCAGGTTGAATAACAACAGTATCCGGTGCAATATTGGCTTTGAGTTTGTCGATGTCTTCTGGTTTGAATTCAAAAAGCTCGGCAACTTCTGGGTATTCCTTGCTAATTTTTTCCGCAAGTTGGCTGTTTTCTGCTTGTAACTGGTTAATTTGTTCGGAAAGTTGGGGACTCCATTCATCTTCTACTTTGCTGTAGAGAAATTGTAATTGTTGATTGTTTTGTTGCCATTGGTTAATCTGTGTTTGAGCTTCTGAGTTTTTGACTTTGGCATTAATAAGACGAGTGTAGTCAGCGAGGTCGAAAGTTGTAGCCAGGTTATACCATTGCCAGGCAGCGTCAGGTTTATTTTGGTCAATGAGAAAATCGACAAGGCCGATCGCTGTATTACTATTACCTTCTAAAAAAAATTTGCGATTTTCTTTTTTCAAGCCTGCACGGACTTTTAGGGTAATTTCTACTGACTGTTCCAAATTTTCTATAGCTTTTTCTGGTTGGTTGTTATCTCGGTAAACTGCACCAATATTACTGAGAGTAGCAGCAGCCAAAAGAGCTTGATTACCCACCTGCTGCCCAATCAGTGAAGCTTTATGATAGTATTCTAATGCCTTTTGGGGTTTACCTATACTGTGGTAAACTACACCAATGTTATTCAGAGTAAAAGCTTCTCCAGAGCGATAGCCAAATTCTTGTGAGACGGATAAAGCTTTTTGGTAGTATTCTAAAGCCTTTTGGGGTTGATCTATTCTGCGGTAAAGATCGCCAATATTATTGAGGGTCATAGCTTCTCCTAGACGATGGCTAACTTCTTGCAAGATGGGTAAAGCTTGTTGGTAGTATTCCAAAGCTTTTTGGGGTTGACCTATATCGCTATAAACTACAGCAATGCTACTGAAAGTAATAGCTTCCATAGAGCGATCGCCAACTTCCTGCCAGATTGGTAAGGCTTTCTGGTAATACTCCAATGCCATTCCGCGTTGACTTATACTGTAGTAAACTGCACCAATATTATGTAGAATAGCAGCAAAACCAGAGATATCGCGCACTTCCCGCTTTATGCGTAAAGCTTGTTGGTAATATTCTAAAGCCTTTTGGGGTTGACCTATGTTGCGATAAACTACACCAATACTATTAAGAGAATCAGCTTCTCCAGAGCGATCGCCCACTTCTTTCGTGATAGATAAAGCTTGCTGGAAGTATTCTAAAGCGTTTTGGGTTTGACCTATATTACGGTGAATTTCACCAATACCACTGAGAGCGTCAATTTCTCTAGTGCGAGCGCCCACTTCTTTTGTGATAGGTAAAGCTTGCTGGTAGTATCCTAATGCTTTTTGAAGTTGACCTATATTACGGTAAATATCACCAATACCATTGAGAGCAGCAACTTCTCCAGAGCGATTGACCAGTTCCCGAAAAATCATCAAAGCTTCGTTGTAAAACTTTAATGCTTCTTGTGGATTGCCTATACGACGATAGTTAATACCAAGCCCAAGGTTAGCATCTGCCTCCTTTTCTCGGTTTTTGATTTTTCTGGCAATTGCTAAAGCTTGTTTAAGCGTTTCTACAGCCTCCTGAGATTGGTATTGCCTTGTTTGTTGCCGTGCTAAGAATAGTAGTTGCTCTAACTTTTCTGCCTGAGAGTTGGAAGTTTGAGCGTAACTCCGTTGTGGTAATAGTGGCAGTATTAGGGGAGTTGTAGTCAGGGTTGTTATTCCGATTAAAGAGGTAATAATAATTCGTTTCATTGTCTTATTTTCCTCAAATAAATAATCAAATATGTATATCTTACGCCAAACAAAACGGCGTGTCATTGCGAGCGACAGCGTTTGCGGAGCATTCCGTCAGGAAAGGAATCTCGTTATTTGACTTCTGGGCAGAAGATTGCCACGGGGGCGTAACTATTAAACACAAAACTTAACTCTTAACCCTCCCCCTCGCAATGACACCCGCCGACTTTCTAATGTCATTGCGAGGCGGTTGGTAAACTCCTTATGTTGTTCACAAAAGCGTTAAGTTAGCCGAAGCAATCTCGTTATTTGACTTTTGGGCAGAAGATTGCCACGGGGGCGTAACTATTAAACACAAAACTTAACTCTTAACCCTCCCCCTCGCAATGACACCCGCCGACTTTCTAATGTCATTGCGAGGCGGTTGGTAAACTCCTCATGTTGTTCACAAAAGCGTTAAGTTAGCCGAAGCAATCTCGTTATTTAACTTCTGGGCAGAAGATTGCCACGGGGGCGTAACTATAACATTGATTAACTATATTCCCCAGCAATTTTCAAAACTTGGTCGTACAGAGATTCTGCTACCCAGAAACCAGCTTGATGAATGAGCATATCTAACAAAGGTTTGACTTCAGGAATCAGTTTTTGGCTTTTTGCCTCAATTAAAATTCCCAAAACCCCTGTATACGGTAAATTTAGTCTCTCTGCTACTGCCCGACCTTTACGCTCGTCCAGCAAAAGTTGATCTGCTGACATTTCTACCGCTAAAGCGATTGCCTCAAGTTCACCAGGGTCAAGTTCTGTTTCCAAAAGTTCTACTATAGCTTGGTTAGTAACTGAGCGAATTGAAATCCAACTATATGTTTGAACTTCAGTTGCACCAGGGACCGGAAAAGTTGTTTCTGTCAATTCTTTGTAAACTGCTGTAGGAATAATCACATTACCGTATAGTTGGTGCAACAAATTCAGTTGGTTAATAGAGGCTAAGTTATTGATAGCTGAAGTATCGCTAACAACAATCATAATCTGCCCATTTTTTGTAAGTTTTCAATGTCTTTTTCCAAGTCTTTTACATCATAATGAACCGGAATTTGACGACTAGCTAATAAATGCTGAAAAGCAATTCTATTCATGTCAGCAAAGCGACTAGCTTGACCTAAAGTCAGTTTTTCTTTTTGGAAAAGCATCACAGCTATTTCCAGTTTCATCTCAGATTCCGTCATCCTAGTTGTGCACAAAATTTGATCAGAAATAATAATGCTCATGTTCAATAATTAATAACTAATAATTAACAATTAATAATTATATCAATTATCTTTTCTTGAGTGAGAAGCAGCAGTAATAATTAAAATTTGTTGCTCCAGTTCAAACTCCATTTCACTGACAATATAACGACTCTTACCAACTTTCTTCATCTCTCTAGGTAGACCTTTTGTTTCATCTACCCCAACCACAGCTTCATGTTTAATAACTGCAATACCTTTCTCTGCATCCTCCCATTCCAAGCCATCCATTCGTACCTGAAAACGTCGGGGTTTACCTTTCATGTCTACTTCATCCCCACGAATCTTAGAAGGCTTACTAGAAATTGGCCACCAAATGTCTCCTTGAAACTTAATCCGAACAATATTAGCGATCGCTTCTGGAACAATCCGATCTTTTTTAATAGTAATATCTTGAGAATTAATATCTATTACCGTACCCGATCTACTATCACCATCTTTTAGTACCACCCTCGCATTAGTAGGGAAGGAAAAAGGAATAGGTTGTACCGTTGGTTTACATTCAGTTTTTACAATAAGTTTAGGGTTAGCAATAGTTTGTCTGATATCTCCTACCACTACTGTCAGACAAGCAACTAGAAAAATTATTATAATTTGAGTTATCTTCATAGTTATACCGGATATAAATATTAGTTACTACTAATATGTTTAACCACTCTGTTAGTGAAATTTTCCGGAGATATAGCGCTGTGCGCAGGCAACAGGCAAAAGGCAACCCACCCCTAACCCCTCCCAAGAGGGGAATAAAAAACGGATAATATAAGACTTTTAGCTATTGGACAATTCTTGTAATTTGTAAATATGCCAGCGCACATTTAACAATCTGTAGTAACGCACCATTGCATAAAGTCAAAAGTTAAAAGTTAAAAGTTGTTAGTATAAAATTATAAAAAAATCAGAATTTATAGAAAATGTTTGGTAAAATAGCTAGTTTATTAACTGTATTAGGAGTCGGTTTATATTTCACAGGTTGGATTTATCGTTGGGCTTATTTTAGTTATTTTCAACTAGAAGTAACTACTCTCGATTTACCCTTTGAATCATTTTTAATTGTACCAATACAGGTATTTTTAGGCAACATATCTAGCGGAGATATTTCTACTATCTTGCGCACTATTAAGATAGCGATCGCCACTTTTATCATCATCATAATTAGTTTCAAAATAATTCAATTTTTCACCCAAGAATTGGCAAATATTATTAATCAAATAATTTCTTGGTTGTTACGAAAAACATTGAAAACCAAACACCATAGAATTAATCGTACCCTCCTTTCATTTCCCAATTTTCAACCAGTTAACGATCAAAAATATGACAAGGTTTTAATTAATGAAATAGTCATAGTCACCTGGTTATTAACAGCCTTATTTGTCCTCGGTCAAAATCAGGGAAAAGTTGATGCTATTCGAGACTCGCGCAACGAAACATCATCTCTTCCAGTAGTGACTTTAATAACACCAGAAAATAAACTACCATTAGGCAGAAAAATTGACGATACTGGAGACGATCCTAAAGTTGGCAGTTTTCGTGTTATCGGAGATTTAGAATTATATGAAGAGTTACTACTACAAGATTACAATGACAAAACCAAGCCTCAACCTCTCCAAATTATCTGGCGACTGCTGATCGATAGAGATGGTCAATATTATATATTCCCCTCTTTGCCAAAAAATGCTCCATCAAATGCTCACCCTCCCGTTGTCGTTATTCAGCAGAGCGATCGCGGGGAATATGTTGTTATTCTCAGCCCCGAAGCGGCACCTTAAGTGTGGCAGAGCTGTTTCATTCTCGATAGACAGGGGGACGCGGGGACGCGGGGACGCGGGGACGCGGGGATAGGGGGACGCGGGGACGCGGGGACGCGGGGATAGGGGGACGCGGGGACGGGGAGACACGGGGACACGGGGACACGGGGACACGGGGATGGAGGCTTTGTAATTTATGATTAAAAGTTGACTTTTCACTCAAAGAAGTAGAACTGCCTATAACTTTCTCCCCATCAGGCTTTGAAATCATCCCGCATTTATGCAACGCCATAGTGGGAGCATCTTGCTCCCTCGTGGTCATCCTACCCGGACTAAGAATTGTTCATCTACATATACCATTACTATACGGAACTACCGAAAATGGTTGTAGGTAAACTTGTTTCATCTAAAACCTACAACCTATAGCAATAGAAAGATAGGTTAGGACTTATGCTGAAAATGAATCTTAGAATAGGCAATGTTTTTCCTACTGTTCCCTGTTCCCTGTTCCCTATTCCCTACTATTCAACCGCCTTTCAATAGCATTGTTAAAACGATCGCTCATTTCCTCCATCTCTAAATTAATCAAAGACACACCCTCATTAACTAAAATTTGCAAAGTACTTTCAGCATTACCAACCAGACCAACTTTTTGCCAAAAATTAGTCAAATGTTCCTGGAGATATGACTCCCAAATTTTCTGATTTTCTGGCGCAATAGAAACCAAAATTCGGCAACCACCCTCTCCAAACAAAAACTCATCCCATCGAAAATCTGACTTTTCAGCTAATTCTAAATTAACCTCAGCTCCCAACTTCCCACTAATACAACACTCCGCAAGAGCGATCGCTAAACCACCCTCAGCACAGTCATGGGCAGAATTTACCCAACCTTCACGAATACCATGACGACAAACTCCCTGTACCCGACGCTCCAAATCAAAATCTACCTCACTGGGTTTCCCAGCAACCACACCATAAACAGTTGCCAAATATTCCGAAGCAGCTAAAGACTCAACTCCTAAATTTCCAATTAAATAGATAATATCTCCCTCAGTTTGCCAACCTTGCCCACAAATATTAGTCAGGTCAGGAATTAAACCCACCATTCCCACCACTGGAGTCGGATATATCCCCTGGGGATGACCCTCACTATCAAGAGTTTCATTATACAAAGACACATTCCCACCAGTAACAGGAGTTCCCAACTCCCGACAACCTTCAGCAATACCGCGACAACTCTCCGCAAGTTGCCAATATCCCACAGGTTTTTCGGGACTACCAAAATTGAGATTATCCGTAACTGCCACAGGTTCGGCACCTACACAACTGAGATTTCGAGCAGCTTCCGCTACTACCGCTTTTGCCCCCGTATATGGATCTAGATAAACTAAACGAGAATTGCAGTCTACCGTCGCAGCAACACCAGAATTTGATGGTGGTTTGTCCGTGGAAATTTGTGGACGTAACCGAATGACAGCAGCATCACTCCCACCAGGAAGCATAACAGTATTATTCTGCACTTGATGGTCGTATTGCTGATATACCCAATGTTTAGAAGCAATGGTAGGAGTATCCAATAAAGTCAGAAGAATATCATTCCAAGTTTGCCAATTTCCCTGCACTTCAATACCTGTTTCCGTACATGATGGCAAAGATGCTGAATTCCATGACCAAGCTTTTTTAGCATATTCCGGTGCATCAGTCAACAACTCCCGCTGATAAATAGGAGTATTATCTGCCAAAGCAGTAGCAGGTATTTCTGCTGCTATTTTCCCCTCAAATAAAATTCGCACAATAGGTTCCTCAATAACTGTACCTGCCACCACAGCATGAAGTTCCCAACGTTCAAAAATATCAATTAATTCCTGTTCGCGACCTTTCTCAGCAACAAATAACATCCGTTCTTGAGATTCTGAGAGCAAATATTCATAAGGAACCATCCCAGTTTCTCGCACTGGCACTTTGTCAAGGTCAAATTCAATACCCACTCCACCATTAGCTGCCATTTCTGAAGTAGAGCAGGTAATGCCAGCAGCACCCATATCTTGAGCTGCCACTACTGCTCCTGTTTTGAATGCTTCTAGACAAGCTTCAACTAGACATTTTTCCAAAAATGGGTCGCCTACTTGCACCGCAGGGCGATCGTCAATTGATTTATCGCTGAGTTCGGCACTGGCGAAACTTGCTCCACCCATACCATCTCTACCCGTGGTGGAACCGACATATAAGACTGGGTTGCCAATACCAGATGCACCAGATTTAACAATTTCGGGAGTTTCCATTAAACCTAATGCCATGACATTGACTAAGGGGTTGCCCGTATAAGCAGGGTCAAAGTAAATTTCTCCACCAACTGTAGGTACTCCGAAACAGTTTCCGTAGTGAGAAATGCCGGAAATTACTCCAGTAAAAATGCGTCTAGTTTTGGCATCTTCTAGGGAACCGAAACGTAGGGAGTTAAGTACAGCGATGGGACGAGCGCCCATTGTGAAGATGTCTCGGAGGATACCGCCGACTCCTGTTGCAGCACCTTGAAATGGTTCGACGGCGGATGGATGGTTGTGGGATTCGATTTTGAAAGCGAGTTGGAGTCCATTGTCTAGGTCTACGACTCCGGCGTTTTCTCCAGGTCCAACGAGGATGCGTTTACCTGTGGTGGGAAATTGTTTGAGCAGAGGGCGGGAATTTTTGTAGCAGCAGTGTTCTGACCACATGACTCCGAACATTCCCAGTTCTGCTTTATTGGGATGGCGATGGAGGCGGTTAAGAATTTCTTGATATTCTTCTGGTTTGATGCCTTCGGATGCTATTTCTTCTGGGGAAAAGGGAGTTTGTGACATAGTTTATAATGGGAAAGTTGAGTTAAGTTTTTGGCAGTTTTATTATCTCATTGAATTGCCTGATTAATTCTCGTGTTGTTATATTTTTAGTTATACTATTTCTTGGTTTCTAAAATATAACTAAAAAAAAAATTGGCGATCGCTGCAACAAAGTCAAAAATTCCACCAATTAAGAATAAAGAAGGGTTAATAGGCCATAACTTGAAATAGGGTGGCGTCTGTTGTAAGGGTGGCAGGAAACTTGGGAGTCTTTCAGGAACTGGGTTTGTGGAAGAGTCCTATTCTTAGCTATTGATACAATCAACTTCAAAAGTTAACCAATACTTATGATTGTGAGGAGGTAATCGTTATGCTAGTGGCCTATTTTTGTCAGTTCAATGGCCATTATGATGAGACTCCCATAAGAAAATTCTAATTGGAGGAGTGAGGGTAATGGACGAAAATTTAATGTGGTGGTTTTGCCGTTTGCCTGTTATTGCTAATAGGGAACTACGGTGGATACCAGAAGCGTCTCTCAAGCGCAATTTAGAAAAAGTCCTGGAGTCTAAACCAGGTTTGAGCTTGGAAGAAACTTTGATGATTTTTATTCAACAGTCTCGCACTTGTAGTTGTGGACTTCCAGCTAAACATTTGCAAGCCTATTTATATAAAATTGCGGCTAAAGCAGCTAAAGATTTTTATTCTGACTATGAATCTCGTTTAGGATTTTTAAGTTTAGAAGATATCTCTCAAGAAGGATTTATAATCGCTTCTAAGTTAGCAAAGCTTTTGGCAAGCAATGAAAGGACAGTTGATTATCTTTATAATGACATCAAACACAAAATCAGGGATCGAGTTTTTCAATTGTTAAGTTGGAAAAGTTCAGATAAATGTAAAAAACATTGGAGACTACGCAATGTCAGTGAAAATCAACTTAAGCAAGCCTTAAAATTTTCTGGTTATACTAATTTCGGATTAGAGAGTCATCTCTTAGCTTGGAAATCCTTTAAGACAGTTTACGCTCCTGCAAAAGGGGAAAAATACGACCCACCAACACCAGAGCAGCGGGAAAAAATAGCAGATTCATATCTCCGGCAACGGAAGCGATCGCCTGAATTAAAACAGGATAATTCACGGATTGATGCTGACTTTATTGAGCAATGTTTAAAAAATTGCATTCAGGCGTTGAAGGTACACTATTCTGTTCAAATAATTAGCTTGGATGCTCCTTTAAAAAATGGTGAAGGAACAACATTTCTAGACCAAACTTCTGAAGAAATATACAATTACGAAGCAGATGCTACCACTATCAATTATAACAAAGCTTATTCTGCCAATTTTCAAGAAAGTGAGGAATTCATATCTAAATTAGATAGCAAAGAGCTTGGTTTACTGGTTTTATACCATGTTTTTGACATTTCAATGGATGCAATCGCCGAACTGTACAAATACAAAAACAAATCTAAGGTTAGTCGTCAGATTAACAAGAGCAATCAAAAGTGGCTGGTAGAAGAATGTCAGAAGCAAGGAATGACTCAAAAAGCAGAGGAGTTGCGCACTCAAAAAAAACTGAATGCAGAAATATCTCAGTTAGTTAATGAGGTGCGCAAAAACAAGAAAACGGATTTTGACTCCCAGGTTTACCAAACTTTTTTAAAAATATGGCAGCAACTTGAACCATCCTCCCAAGAAATACTAAAATTCCATCTAAAGCGGAAACCTTGGAAATATAATGCTCCAAAGTTAAGTATTACTCCTGCTGAAGAAGAAAAAATTGCCAATATTTTTCAAGTTTTAGTCAACGGAATTTTACAATGGCTAGAGAAGGAATTACAAATTTCTCTGAAATCATGCGAACCTTTGATTCACAAAATTAGCGATCTAGTTAACGAGTTTTTGATTCATATTTACCAAGAAAACATTAATCAATAGAGGTAACAAAAATGTCTAGTTTAATTGAAACTTTAACAGCAATATATCCAGAACAAGTTTTTCTGGAAATCACCCCAGAAGATATAGAGGCAGAAACTCCCAACAATGATGACTATTCTTATGATGTGGCTCGTCGTCATGCCTTAATTAATCGCTTGGTGTTAAATCGCTTTACAAAGTGGCTGAAAACTGAAGCACCTATTGAGGAAGAGTGTCATGTTTGGCCTAGTGTTGAGGATTTGCCTAGTATTTGGGAATTTGTCAACGGAAGTGCTTTGACTATTGGCAATACCCGCCTAGTTTTAATTCCTCAGGAGGCTATGGATACAGATGAATTTTCTGTGCCTCAAGAGTGGGTGGATATTCCAGATTGGTTGGCAGATTATTATTTGGCAGTGCAGGTGAATTTGGAGCAAGGCTGGTTTAGGGTATGGGGTTTCATTTCTCATAAGACTCTGAAACAGAAGGCAGAATTCGATCCGGTTTTGCGGAACTATTCGGTGGCAGGGGAGTTATTAATTGAGGATTTAACGGTGATGTGGGTTGCCCGTGAGTTTGAAGAAACAGAAAGGGCAGAAGTTCCGGCGCTGCCAAAGTTATTTGGCGATGAGTTTGATCGCATATCCGAGGTTTTGGGTAAACCTCGTGGTTATTCTCCCAGGTTGTTAGTGACTAACTCGGAAACTGTTGATGATTCTGAGGTGGCTTTTCCTAAGTGGGCGGCATTGATGTCTAAGGAGAGTTTGCGGCAACAGTTGTACTCTAAGTTATGCGGAAAATATCAAAGTTCTTCTTCCAACGCAAGCAAAAGGGAGAAATTGAGTGGTTGGCGAGATGGTATATCAAGTAATGGCTACCATCTAGGACGAAAGTCGGCCTATGCTACACGGAATTCGAGAGTTCGCAACGAGATTAGAGGCAACAAAATAATCGATCTGGGAACGAGTCTAAACCCTCAAAAAGTTGATTTAGTTATGTTTGTCACTCCAGAAGTTGATGAAAAAATCTCTGTTGAGCCTCGGCTTTCTCCCGTTGGTGATGCTGGGTGTTTACCGAGTAATATTAAGTTAAGCTGGCTATCCCAAGAAGGCAGAGAAACTGAAAATGTCGTGCAAAGTGGAGAGGACAACTTGTATCTTCCCCTTCCGCGTGAAACCTACAAACCAAACCAATCTTTTACTATTCAAGTAAGTCTAGGAGAGGTTAAGATTACTGAGGACTTTGAAATTTAATCTAGCAAGCAACTGGCTAAATAGTAATTATTTGCCAGTTACAAACAATGCTAGAATTGGCTTCACTACCAATCTAAAGACAAACGGGAGTATCTAAATGAGTCAAACAGTAATTATTCCTCTAGGGAAGGGTGATTTGAAAACGGGTTTTACCAATATGAAACCCATTTTAAGCGACGATCGTCAAAAACTACCACAGGATTTTGGTATCACTTCCTTGCCTGCTGCACCTAATATTCTTGAAAAAATCCAAAAATTCAAAACTATTCACGAAGAGCTTTTGAGAGGCCGTTCCAGTTCTTCAGTTTTTGATAATAAAGACTACAGTAAGCAAGGCGTTCAAGATTTAATCGATAGACTTAAAAAAGACACTTCTGAATGGCTAGAAAATGATTCCTTTAAAGAAATAATAGATAAATTAAAAGTCGTTTTGAACTTCAATAAAGAGACTATATTCATGTTGGAATTTACTAACTATGAAGAACTCGGACGCATACCGTGGGAAACGTGGAAATTGATTGAGCAATATCCAAAGGCAGGAATAGCGTTAACTAAACCTCAAAATCAACCTGTACAAAAAGTATATAGAAAAAAAATTAGAATTCTCGCTATTTTAAGCGATGCTCAAGATATTGATAACGAAGAGGAGAAAAAAATATTAGATTCATTACCTAAAAATGAAGTAGAAACTATATATGCATCCAGCTTATCCCGTGAAAAGTTGACTGACTTATTGTGGGATCAGGGTGGTTGGGATATTTTATTGTTCTCTGGACATAGTGAAACTGAAGGCGAGCAAGGACGTATTTACATCAATAACGACGAAAAAGATAATAGTCTGACGATAGGAGAACTTAAGGAGGCAGTAAAAAAAGCAATTGAGAGGGGTTTACAGTTGGCAATTTTTAATTCTTGTAATGGACTGGGATTGGCAAGTAGTCTGGCAGAACTAAATATTCCAGCAGTTATTGTGATGAAGGAAAAGGTTGATAATGTAGTTGCTCAAAAATTTTTCTGTACGTTGTTACCAAGTTTCAGAGAAATAGATAATCTACCTTTAGCAGTAAAAGAAGCGAAAAAACAGTTAGAAGGTTTGGAAGGTAAATATCTAGGTGCTTCTTTGTTGCCAGTGCTTTCTGTAAATAAAAATGTGGGGATATTAAGGTGGAGTCAACTCCAGCCAATCACACAAGTAGAAAATATTAAAAAAATCCGTTCCTTATTGGAACTATGGGAAAAACCAATAGTTCCTGATTGGAAAAAGATCATTGATGAATTCCGCTCTCTAAACTCCCCAAAAAATCAAAAAAAACCCGCTTTCTTATTGTGTAGTTTGTTCCTAGTCGAACCAAACGATCTGCATGGTAATAGCTATGTCTCCCAAAAACTAGCTCAAGCTTCATCAATAGTAGCCCCTTTCGTAAATGTGATTAATGTGTTCAGCACCTTATTTTTACTCCTAATTGTTAAAAGCCCAGGTTTCATAATGTCCTGGTCTTTGGCCTTATTATTTCAAGTAATTATTATCAAACTTGTCAACATTTACGCTGAAGGTGCTACCGCCAAACAATCCTTTTGGGGGAGAATTAACATTAGCACCGTTGGTTTGATCTTGTTGAACGTATTTCGATTATCTGCATTTGGAGTAGGCATTGAACTATTTTCCAACCAGCCAGGTTTGAAGGAAAAATTAGCCGAAGATATAGTTCAAGAGTATGTTTTTGAACCTCGGGAAAAAGAGCTAAAACAGCAAAAGGAGCCTGCTATTGAAGCCCGTCAAGAATGTAAAGGATTGCAGCAGCAAGTAGATCGACTACCTTCTAATAATCCAGATTATCCTGAAAGGGATAAACTTTTCCAGGAAACTCATGGGTTATGGGAAGATTACGCTAACCAAAACAGCTCTAAATCCTATGAAAAAGATCCGATATCGGAATGGCCAGCCTGCCCCAAGGCTAACCGTTTAGAAGCAAACTACGATCGCGTTCTTAAAGCAGTAGAGGAAAAACGAACAGAGGTGAAAAACTACGGTAGCGTTCTCGCTTACATCAAAGATGTCAAACCTAAATTGTATGAAAATTCGTTTAATGAAGTTGGAGAAATTCGATATGATATGAGAGCTACATTAGTCGCCTCAAACTTATTTATAGAAAAACTATTTAGCTTTCAGTCGCCTGAACTTAGACTATTTTGTTCCATACTAATAATTACTTCAATTCTTCCCTTTATTCCACGTTATAACGAAGATGTTCAAATGTCACACAGTAAAGCAGTAAATCAAGCAAAACGAGACTTCATTGAAGAAATAAGAAACAAATTGTATCAAAACCAAAACCAACTAAGTCCTGAAGACTATAGCCTATGTCAACAAATTCTTGGCGAGCTAAAAGAGACTGGACGCTGTGACTACCAACCATTTGTTGATTATGTGAAATACGCAAGAAAAATGGAAAAGACTCGATACTTACTAGAGGATTTAGAAAAACTTGAAATTGCTTTAGAAAAGATAATAAATCGTTGGGAACAGTTAAAAAACAGCAGCATTTATCCAGAAACTGCCAGTCCCCAAGACATTATTATTACTGACTACTGGAATGATATTAAAGACCTAATATCGCGTTATTTGCCTAACGATAAGCAGGCTCAAGGCTTAATTGAAGAAGTGAAAGTGGCATCTGCAGCTAACCAGAAATTTGGCTTATCCCCAGTGGCAATCCGTCGATCGCTCTATTCAGAGGTGGTATTGTCTGCCAGCGATACGTTAAGCGATCGCCTGTGTCATGCCATCGAGAAAAAGTACAATTCCACCATCAGACATGACTAATTATGACCTACAAATTACTAATAAATCTCGAATCTAAATTAAATCAAGAGGCAACAAAAATGATTCCAATAAGGAAACACCAAAAGGGAAACTTTTTTGAGAATTTAATTACAAGTTTCTATAAACTATTTAGCATAGAAACCCTCAATAAGCTCAATAAGAATTTTTTCTTAACAACTTTTGCAACAAATCTAGATTTTCTACCAATAGATAAGTAGGAAGTTGAAGCTTCTAGCAACTCAATAGGAGATTGCCAAGGTAGGAGATAAGAGTGAACCCAAAATTTACAGCATATTCCAAGTATATGAAGTACAGATATTAATCATTAAATCTTACCAGTGGAAGCATCTTGCTCGCATGGGTGTACCTCATCAAACTGGAACCCGCTGTAACTCAAACCCCATCCTCCGTCATAACGACAACAAAAAATCAAACCACTAATAAAACCTATGAAGCTACCAGAAAAACCCAAAATTCCCGACTCCAAAGATACCATCTTCTGGCTGAAATTCCAAAGCCAAATAGTTAATCAGAAAAACTCCCGTGAAAACATTCCTCCAGAAAGGTACGAAAAGATAGCCGTTTTATTATGGTTGTGGCTAGTAAATTTGATGTGTGTAGATCCGAAAGAATTGCACGGTACTAGCTATGTGTCCAAAGAATTAGATAAAGCCACTTTAGTCACGGCTTCCGTTACCACCATCGCTAACTGGTGGAACGCATTTACAACTTTACCCTTCTTACTTTTTATGTTTGAGAGCATGGGAATATTTAGCTTTCCGGCTGCCATGTTATCTAATGTAGTCTTAATTAAACTCGGTAACTCTCTAGCTACGGGTGTGGCATCTCATCAACCAGGAAGTTCGGGTTTTGCTCTAATTGGTACTGGCGGTTTCATTACCCTTAACATAGTGCTAACTTTTATATCTGGAGTAGGTTCGGAACTACTATTAAATCAACCTGGTTTGAGTCGTAAACTGGGAGAAGACTTAGCTCAAGAATCTGTTTTTCAACCCTTGGAGAACGAAATTTCAGTCATTCAGCAAAACGCAACCAAAATTCGCCAAGAGTGTACAACTTTGCAACGGAAACTAGAGGCACTCACGCCAAACGATCCAAAAAGGGATGAACTACACTTGGCTGCCTATGGTTTATATGCAGATAGGATAAATCAAGGTGGGTACAAGTCTTATGAAAACGATCCCATCGAACAATGGCCTGCTTGTCCAAAAGCTAACGCTCTAGAAGCAGCAAGCGATCGCCAGCTCAAAGTAGCTCAGGACAAATACCAGGAAAAATTGACAGAAGTGAAAAATTATGGTAGCGATTTAGCCTATCTCAAAAATAATGAACCTGAAATTTATGAAAGTAGCTTCAACGAAGCAGGAAACATTAGTTCCGGGACTGAAGTAACACGAGTAGCAGCGATTTTATTTGTCCAGAAACTTTTGAATAGGCAGTGGGTAGACCTTGGACAGAGTTTGTTTGTGATGACTATATCTGTCATTACCTCAACTATAGCTATTTTTATGGCTATTTCTTACTCTAGACGAGAAGATGTACAAATGTCGAAAAGTGAAGCAGTAATTAAAGCCAGAGAAGTCTTCATTAATGAAACTATTTTTGATTTGAGTAAAAATCAAGTTAGTCCTGAAGATGAGCGCTTATTTGCACTATTTGTTAAGGATTTAAAAGAGACCGGACATTGTGACTATCCACCATTTTTCGAGTATGTGAAACACGCAAGAGAAATGGAAAAAACTCGATATTTACAAGGAGATGTAGAAATAATTGAAAAGGCTTTAGAACAAGTGAAAAATGGTTATCATAAGCTTATAAATAGTAATAGCGAGCCAGAAATTGTAGCAGGGCAGAATTTAATCAATCAAGGTTGTGATTCTATTACAGCTTTAGCCTCCCGTTACTACCCGAAAAGTGACCGGGTTAAGGAACTAATTAAAACTGTTGAATATGTTCAAGCTTACCTACAATATCCACGTCTAAATTTACCATTAACTAGCCGTACAGTTGGTTATCTTGAGGAGTTATTAACTGCCAGCATTAGTTTAGTAGAAAGAATGGATCAAACTATGCGCAAAAACTATGATTATACCATCAAAAATATTTAATTATGGCTAACAAATCACCAAAAAATCTCGAAGATAAATCTAATCAGGAGGTAACAAAAATAGTTCCAATGCAACAACAAAAGCAAAATTTTCTTGAGAATTTAATTACAAAGTTCTATAACCTATTTGGCATACAAACTCTATACAACGAAGAGTTTCATTCAGAGCTAAATAGAGGTAGAAAAGACTTTCGGAGAACTCGATTAATTAAGCCCGATCTAGTAGGATTAAATTTAGATGGGATTAATCTAAGCGGAGTTAATTTAAACAGAGCAAATCTTAGCGGAGCTTCATTACAAAAAGCACAATTACATAAAACTAAAATGGTAGGAGCTAACTTAGACTCAACTAATCTTAAAGGAGCTAATCTCAGCCGAGCTAACTTAGGAGATGCTCAATTATCGTGGGCAGATTTAAGAAATATAAATCTGAGCAATACTATACTTAATAATGCTAATTTAACAGGTGCAGATTTAGATCAATCCCAATCAATTTTAGATGCAGAAAAATGGTTTACGAAATTTGAGCATACCCGATTACCTGAAGGTGTATTTTTAGTGTGGTATATTCAAATTTTTGCTTTTCGTTTACATCTTATGAAAAAACGTGAAAAAAAGTAAAAAAACGTTTGTAATCTAAATTTTGCACTTCAGAATATTGATTAGTGTAGTAATACAGTGCTTCCTGTTGTTATAAGGTACACTTATCGCGGGCAAGATGCCCGCACTACAATGATTTTACTATTCAAGCTTGTACATCATTTGTCCGAAATATGCTGTTACCTACTTCCTATTTCAATAACTTTTCTACTAATATTTCAATATCGGGAAAAACAAGTGTAAAAATAATTCCTTGACTGTAGTTTTTTTGAACTTGATAATCATCCTTTGATGGTTCTTGAAATACGATAAGTTGTTCATTTACTACATCCACAACCCAATATTCTAAAATGCCAGCACGGGCATAAACAAATCGTTTTTTTTCTAAATCTTTTTCTAAAGTTGTATCAGAAACTTCTATTAACAAATAAATTTCTTCAGGATAGGGATGATGAGAATCATATAAATATGCTGGCATTTTAACAACAGCAATATCTGGTTCCGGTTCTGAATTAGGAAGAGTAACTGGATGTGCTTCGTAGATTTTTGCCAGACCTCGAAACTTTTCTCGCAAATATTCAGCAATAGAATCAGTTATTTTCCGATGCAAAGATTTTTCTGGCGACATTTCAATAATTTCTCCTTCTAATAATTCTACATGGCGATCGCTCAAAATACCCGCAGAAATCATTTGATGATAGTCTTGTATTGACCATTTAGCTAAAGTAATCATGGTGTGTTTATGAATAATTTGAGATTGCTATTTAATATTTTACAAGACTTATATCGTGTCCGGTAGCATTGGTGTAATAAGATAGTGAATCAGAATTCAGAATTCAGAATTCAGAATTCAGAATTCTGAATAAAGATAATTTTGGTACTTATATTGGGTATGGTATCAAAACAAAATAATACGAATAAATAATATTAATTATTACTTACACAGAAACTGGGTTTATGTAGGAAATTGCCTGATTTGTAAAGCAATAATCATCAAAATAAATTCGGTTTCTTGTTTGAGTGCGACTACTGAATTAATTTGATTCGGGAAAAATTACGTCTTGATAAATTGAGGAGAGCAAACATTGGAAATTAACACTGGTAAAGTGAACGTTTTGGTCTGTTTGATTAGTAGTTGGTTCTTCTGTTGAGTAACTCGTAAGTTCCCATTTTCCTTTGTCATTAAGGTGATAGCTTTCCACATTCATAGTTTCCGCTTCAATCAGAACATATTCTTTTAAGGTATCAATTCGACGATAATTCCTAAATTTTCTGCCTTGGTCGAAATTTGCTGTACCCGGAGACAATACCTCTATAATTAAACAAGGATGATAGACTATTTGCCTAGCACTTAGATCGCGATCGTCACAAGTAACCATGACATCAGGATAATAAAAAGGACCTTTTTCAGAAATGCCTGCTTTGGCATCTGCCATGAAAACTTTACACCCCTTACCCCGGAGGTGATTTTTCAGTGCAGAAGCTAAGTTTAATGCAATTGAGTTATGTCCAAGACTTCCCCCAGTCATCGCATAGACTTTTCCATTAACATATTCATATTTGATGGGTTGTTGCTCTTCCCATTCAAGATATTCTTGGGAGGTCATCGGTTGGTTTTGTAGTTGGGCAATCATTGTCTCGATTATTTAATCCTATTGAAGAGGATATTGTAACATGGAAATAGAACAATATAGAAAACTAATTAAGTTGATTGTGGAAAAACATTCTGAGGGCAATAATGACAATGGAGAAATAGAAACTCAAATTGCTTTTGACTTAGAACGCGATCGCTATTTGATGTTTCATGTCGGATGGTGTGGAGAAAGACGAGTGTTTGGATGTGTTATTCATGTTGAGATTAGGTTGGGGAAATTTTGGATTCAACGAGATGGAACTGAAGCAGGAATAGCTAATGAGTTAATTGCAGCAGGAGTGCCTAAGTCTGATGTCGTGCTAGGATACAGGTCCTCCTATATGCGTAAGTTTACAGGGTTGGCGACGGGGTTAATATGAAGCTAACCCAAGAGCGATTTTTAGTTAAAATTAGGACTTACGCATAGCCAGCATATATAGTAGGGGTTAACTGCCGTTAACCCCTACAAATCCTGTATAGTTTCATCTTTTGCGTAAGTCCTAAAAATATTTAGTTTTGCATTAACAAATTAGCCATTGCTTTAGCCATCGGCATTTTTGTCAAATCTTCAATCCAATACCATTGGCCATTGGGGTTGCATTCTAAAAAGAAATATTCTCCTTCAGGAGTAAGAATCACATCAAAAGTTGAAAATGCCAAAGAATAATGACGGTTAAAAGCTAAAAGTTTCTGAGCTATATCTTCGGGCAAATCATAAACTGTGTGCTTAATTTGGTAACTGTCTATTGCTCGCCAGTCGGACTGAGTTTTTTCAATTTCTTGAGAGTGAATGGCTGCGGTAAAGACTTCCTCACCAATAATTGTTACTCTTAATTCTATGGATTTATCTATGTATTGTTGTAAAAATGTGGGGGCAAAATTTATTGTTTCTGCAAATTGGAGAAACTGCTCTTTATTAATTCGTTTAGCAAAACAGTGCCATGCTTCTGTTTTATTCACCACAAAACCAGAAAAATGGAATGTTTTAACCAGTAAATTCCAGTTGCAATGCTCCCCAAATTCTCTAGCAATTTCAGGGTTATTAGTAATTAAGGTTTTAGGAACTTTCAAACCTAATTTGGCTGCTAGTTCCAAGTTAGGCAGTTTTTGGCTAGCGTGTCTTAAGTTCCAAAAAGGATTAATCCATCTCTTGTGGGAGTAAAGGTTGTAAAATGAGCGTAAAAACCAGCTATACTCTTCTTTAACAAAAGTCTGCGCGTGTTCTTCTGCAATGTTTTGATCTGGCTCAACTTCCTCTGGTTTTCGATACCAAATGGTGTCAAAACTGTCTGATGTTACTGTTTTGTCAGAGTCTTTAAAGTGGAACTTAAGCTTCCAGGGTTCTTGTTGACCTAACTTTTCCACAAAAAAATCAGAATTGTTTGCCATGTCTGCGGTGTTCATCCGAACTATGTCGCCCCCAATTTTTCTAAGCTCCATCGTCACATAATCTGCGTGAACATCAGATTTATCAGTAATTACTAAAATTGGTTTAATCATAAAATTTGCTGGTAATTAAATACCAAATTATTTTTTAATGGATAGACGGAAAATAACCTCTCCATAAATTAAAGCTAAATCCCCAATCTAACAAAGGTTTTAAGCTCATTTGTGGAGAGGTACAATTTAAAGGGTAAATACAAATCTAGTAGCTCTCGTCTTGCATAGTATCTGAATCGCTGTCCCAACCAAGGATTCCTGTCTCAGTTGATTCCCTCTGACAAGTGCTTGTTTGTCCACCTACAATCAGATGTAATCGACTTTCATCATTAACCTGAAACACAGGATTATAACTAATTTTCTCTTGTAATACCTCTTTAGGAATGCTAGTAAAAGCAGGTTCTACTGCAAAGAGCATTGCAAAAGGTAACTTATCAGAGCACTTTTCTTGAGTTCCTAATGTTTTAACCATTGACATTCTCCTTCTTATTAAGATTAGATTTGCCGTATAATTAGTATTTTCCTATCTAAATTCCAGTCTGCCAACCTAAGAAAAATGGGATTTAGGGGGGTATTTCCTAAACACTTCACTCCCTCGATAAATGGGAAAAAGTAGGATTTTAGAGCCAAAAATGGGAAAATGTGTGATAATGTGGGCTAAAGATAAGTTAAATTCAGTAAAGTTTGAAATTTATGGAGATTCAAGAAGCTTTAAAGTGGACGGATGACCTGGTTTTTGCCTCTACAGGAAAGCATCTCGACTCGCTACAACGCTCCATTTTGGAGGGTGCATGGCAAAATCAACCATATAAAAGCATCGCAGAAGATTACCACTGCACTCCAGATCATGTCAGAAAAACAGCATGGGAATTATGGCAACTACTATCAGATATTTTGGGAGAAGAGGTAAAAAAATCAAATCTTAAAGCTAAGTTAGAACGAATCGAATTTTCCCATATTTCCTATTTTGGTTCTGATACACAAATTTTTGGTTACATTAACATCTGTAGCAAAATTTGCCCTTATCCTAAAGCAGAAAAAACTCCAAAAAAGCGATCGCCTACCACTCCCACTAACTCAGACAACATTCAACCAGAAAAACGCCACGACCTGACTGACGCACCAAAACTCCGTAATTTCCACAACCGCACCAATGAACTCGCTACCTTGAAACAATGGATACTCACAGAAAATACTTGCATTGTCACCATAACAGGATTATCTGATATAGGTAAAACCACCCTCACCAGGCAACTTGTTGCAGATATCCAAGACAACTTTGATCGCGTCCTCTGGCGAAGTCATCGAAAATTCCCTACTCTCAACGCTCTCAAAACTAACTTAATTGAGTTTTTCTCCCCACCCCAACCAAAACAAAATCTGTCAATTCTAGATTACTTGTGTTTCCATCGTTGCCTAATCATTCTCGACGACTTCCAAGAAACATTAACTACTGGAGAATTTGTCGGTACTTACATTCCAGAATACAAAAATTACGGTAAGTTCATCAAAGAAATAGCACGTTCTCCTCACAACAGTTGTTTACTCCTTCTCAGTTGGGAAAAACCTACAGAAATAGCTAATTTAGAAACAGAAAACTGTCACTGCCAAACTCTACAACTTCAAGGTTTAGGAAAGTTAGCAACAGAATTATTAAAAGCGAAAAATTTAACCGATGAAGATAGATGGTTAGAATTTATTAATCTTTACAGTGGCAACCCTTTATGGTTAAATATTATAGCTTCTACTATCCAAGATTTATTCAATGGTAAAGTGGCTCAATTTTTATCTTATTCCCATCTATTTTTAGGAGATTTAGAACCAATATTACACGAACATTATCAGCGCTTATCCAAGTCTGAAAAGTTAGTCATGCAGTGGTTAGCTAATCAGGAAATAGGAGGAAATATTTGTAGTAAACCACCAGAAATTTCTGCAAATAACGATTTTTTAGGAGCAATACAGTCTTTAAGAAAACGGGGATTAATCAAAAAAAATGTGAGCAAGGAAGGGTCTATTTTTACTCTTGAACCTGTTATTAAACAATATGTCAAAAATCAATCTAACAGTTGACGACATATTACTGAATTCTTTTTAGTCACACCATAGAAATACTCATAAATCTCTAAAATTATTACTTATTAAATAAATTGTTCAATCCCAAATCATTAGTCACTTTTAAAGGTATTTAAAAATCCGTCGCAGGGCACTATTTTAGATGTATCATTCCACTACTATAATTTAGATACTTAATCTGAAATACTAACTTAAATCTACTGAAAAATTAGTTAAATGCCTACTTTTTGGTCTAATAAATCCTAAAACAATATCCTCTTTAGGAATCTCTAATTCTAAAAGTTCTAAAGCAACTCCTCTTTCAGTTCCATCTGACTCAATGTAAATTTTTTCTCCCAAAATGCGCAGATGCAAAACAACAGCATGAACTCGCCCTGTTTCATCCCATCCTGTATCAAGCAATAAATAATGACGAGTGTTTGGATGTGTTATTCATGTTGAGATTAGGTTGGGGAAATTTTGGATTCAACGAGATGGAACTGAAGCAGGAATAGCTAATGAGTTAATTGTAGCAGGAGTGCCTAAGTCTGATATCGTGCTAGGATACAGGTCGCCGTTCTTATAAACCTACGATTATCTATATAAATCTATGATTTTCTCTAAACAATCTGTTCTATTCCTGCTTCAACCTGGCAACGTCGGCGTTATCCAGTCCACAGGCTGTCACGGACGTTCGCGCTAGCGTTGCGGAGCAAACTGCCCGCCATAGCTAAATTTAACGCTGCATTCAAGTCTCGTTCGCGCTAGCGTTGCGGAGCAATCACAGCTAAAATTGCAGTGTTCACAATTTGATTGCGCGCTCTGATAACAACAGAGACTCTTTAACAGCTCCACACCTACTGCAAGTCTTAGAGCTAGGAAACCATCTATCAATAATGATTAGCTCAGAACCGTATAACTCACATTTGTATTTAAGCTGTCTTCTGAACTCGTAAAAACCCATATCAGCAACTGCTGCCGCCAACTTATGATTTGCCATCATTCCTGATACATTGAGGTCTTCTATTACTATTTGGCTGTGGTTTTTAGCCAAATAAGTAGTTAGTTTGTGCAATGTATCTTTTCTAATATTAGCTATTTTGCTATGTAGTTTAGCTATCTTAAGTTGAGCTTTTTTCCAGTTGTTAGAGAACTTAGTTTTATGCCTGTTTAGGTATTGCAGTCGAGATAGTTTAGCTTCTAACTTTTTTTTCGGTTTAGCACCATCAAACACTTCCCCTGTTGACAATGTTGCTAAAGTTTTTACTCCTAAATCTACACCAACTACATCTACTGATTTCTCAGTAATTTGGGGTATGGTTTCTACTTTGAAACTAATAAACCATCTATCAGCTTTTCTGCTAATAGTTACAGATTTAGGAGTTACATTATCTGGCAAGATTTCAAAGGTTTTAACCCAACCAATCCGAGGTAACTTTATACGATTAAAACCGACTGTAATTGAGCCATCCAAAGTAAAACTATCATCTCTACCTTTTTTCTTGAATTTAGGTTGTCCTGATAGCGAAGCTCCTCCCTTGGAGGCGACTTTATTAAAGCAACGCTTCCAAGCTTCTGACAAATATCTCAAAGCATATTGAGGCGCTGTTTTAGAAACTTCATAGTACCAGCAGTTTTTCGGTTTTACCATTGCCACTAACAGTTTATGCAGGTCAATTGCGGTAGGAAACTTAAGTTTACTGTCTGGATTATTGAAATTGTGGTTAAGAATGTTCCTAGTCAACCATAGTCCCCAATTATAAGCATGACGGGCTACACCAACGTGTTTAGCCAGTAACGTTTTTTGACGATTATTAGGATGTAACTCAGTTTTGAATCCAAGTAGCATAAACAGATAATCTCAGATTTTTATAGATAATACCAGATTTTAGCCAACAGTTACAAGCCCTATATGCGTAAGTTTACAGGGTTGGCGACGGGATTGAATATCAAATCCGTTTAAATAACTTCACAACCAATAGACATCTTCAGAAAAGAGGGAGTAGGGAGTAGGGAGTAGGGAGTAGGGAGTAGGGAGTAGGGAGTAGGGAACCCACCCCTCGCCCCTCCCCCTCCCAGGAGGGGAAAGAATTGATAATTTCTGTACGATAGTTGATTTTATTTTTTATTATTGGAGATGTCTAATAGACATCTCCAGAAATTATACATTTGGAACAAAAAATTTTTTTCAGAGTATTCAGGAAATTTCAAAACTAAATTTGAAGCTAAACGGAACAAACCTACTACTTATTAAAGTTAGCCTCTATCTTTAATCTTAGTAAATATCCTATGCTTAAGTATTTAATTCATTTTCATTCCCCTACTCCCTATTTCCTACTCCTTATTCCCTGACTTCTACAAGAAGTCTCTTGTAATTTTATCGACTGGAGAAATACCATGAGTAAATGTCTTAATCCCAACTGTTTACATCAAAATCTGCCAGAAACAAAAGTGTGTGAAGAATGTGGTTCAAAACTATTATTGGCAGAACGATATCGTGCTTTAGAAATTATTGGTGAGGGTGGTTTTGGCCGAACTTTTAAAGCTGTGGATGAGTTCAAACCTTCAAAACCTTTATGTGTAATTAAACAATTTTTCTCCACAGTTCAAGATGCTCAAAGTATTCAGAAGGCTACAGAATTATTTGAACAAGAAGCAATACGTTTAGAAACTCTTGGCAAACATTCACAAATACCAGAACTTTTTGCTCATTTAGTTCAAGATAATCATCAATATTTAGTACAAGAATATATTGCTGGTCAAAATTTAGCTGAAGAGTTGGCAACGGAGGGAGTTTTCAGTGAAACTAAAATCCGAGAATTTCTGAATGAAATGTTACCTATCTTGGAGTTTGTTCATAGCCATCAGGTAATACACCGAGATATTAAACCAGAAAATATTGTTCGTATTGCTAACTCCGAGCGGGGTGAAAATCATAAATTTTCTCTAGTTTTAGTTGATTTCGGTGCAGCTAAATTTACATCTAAAACTGCTTTGGCAAAAACTGGAACTTTAATTGGTTCAGCAGCTTATATTGCACCGGAACAAGTAAGGGGTAAAGCTATCTTTGCTAGCGATATTTATAGTTTGGCTATAACTTGTATTTATCTACTTACTGGAGTAGCGCCTTTTGATTTATTTGATAGTAGTGAGGATACTTGGGTTTGGCGAGATTATTTAAAAAGTCCTGTTTCTCTTCAGTTGAGTAAAATTATTGATAAAATGCTGAAAACTGCGACTAAAAATCGTTATCAAACAGCACGGGAAATTTTACATGATTTGAATAGTTCTCCAGAATTAACTACAGTCAAAAATAATATTCCTAAATTATTTATTGGTGGAGTTGCAGGCATAACTTGCTTATTTTTAACGGGGATAGTTTTAGCAGGAATATTTTTAAGTTCTCCTCGACAAAAACCTGTTGTTATTCAATCAGAAAAACTTAAATCAGAACCTCAAAAACCAGTTATTTCGCCTCCAGAATTTGGCGGATTATATGCAAAATCTCCCACAGGGACAGTACAAGCTTTTCCATTAGAACATACAGATGTTACTGCTAAAATTGCGGGAAATGTATCGAGAGTAGAAGTAGTACAACGTTTTACTAATCCTTATAAAACTCCTTTAGAAGCAGTTTATCAATTTCCATTACCCGATGAATCTGCCGTGGATGATATGGAAATTCGCATAGGCGATCGCGTGATTAAAGGCGTTATTAAAAAACGGGAACAAGCAAAAAAAATCTACAATAAAGCTAAAAAAGAAGGAAAAACTGCTGCTTTACTGGAACAAGAACGACCTAATATTTTTACTCAATCTTTAGCTAATATTCAACCAGGGGAAACTATAGAGGTAGTAATTCGCTACACTGATGCTTTAAAATTTGCCGGGGGCGACTATGAATTTGTCTTTCCCATGGTTGTCGGACCTCGTTATAATCCAGGAAATTCTAATTTAAGTAGCTTCCCAGAAAAGCCAATTCATTTAGCCAGTTTACCGACAACAAATTCTCTTCCAAACTTACTTTCTCAAACGGCAAAAACTCCGCCAAAAGAACGTTCAGGCCATGATATTAATGTCACAGTTGAAATTGATGCCGGAGTACCAATTTCTAATATTATCTCCACCTCTCATCAAATCCAAATTCAAAAAGTTGCTGCATCAGGATTGCCATCTATTACTCAAGTACAATTAAACAAAACTGACACTATTCCCAATAAAGATTTAGTTCTTCGTTATCAAGTAGCTGGCAAAGAAACTCAATCTACAGTTCTCTCTCAAGCAGACAACAAAGGCGGACATTTTGCAGTTTCTTTAATTCCTGCTCTGGAATATCAAACTAAAGAAATTGTACCCAAAGATGTAGTATTTTTAATGGATACATCCGGTTCCCAAAACGGTGCACCTTTAGCACAATCAAAAGTATTAATGCGCCGTTTTCTTCAGGGATTAAATCCTGACGATACCTTTACAATTATTGACTTTGCTAATAGCGCTCAAACATTATCAACCCAACCTTTAGCTAATACTCCTGCTAACCAGAAAAAAGCCATAGATTATGTTAATAATTTAAAGGCAAATGGTGGAACAGAATTACTCAATGGAATTGATACTGTACTGAATTTTTCACCTGCAAAAAATGGGCGACTGCGAAGTATTGTCCTGGTAACAGATGGTTTAATTGGCAATGAAAATCAAATCATTTCTCGCATACAAAAACAACTACAACCAGGAAACCGTCTCTACAGTTTTGGTGTTGGTAGCTCCGTAAATCGATTTTTATTAAACCGACTAGCAGAAGTGGGGCGGGGTACAGTCCATGTTGTGCGTCACGATGAATCTGTGGATGCGGTAGTAGAAAAGTTTTTCAATGAAATTAATAACCCAGTGTTGACTAATATAGAAGTAACTTGGCAGGGTTTAGGAGAAGCTCCCGAAATATTCCCACTCAAACCTGCGGACTTATTTGCTCAAGAACCTTTAATTTTGTACGGACGTAAACAAGATCGACTCAGTGGAAATTTACAAATAACTGCCGTTGCTGCTGGTGGAAAACCATATCGTAAGACTTTTCCCTTACGCTTTGACTCAGATGGTGGGAATGAAGCGATCGCTCAACTTTGGGGACGGGCGAAAATTAAGGAATTGATGCTGGAAATGACTGATGGGGAGATGTCAGAAAGAGTTGAAGCTGTGACAAATGTGGCTTTGGGTTATCGGTTGATGTCGAAATATACTGCTTTTGTGGCGGTGAGTGACGAGCAACGAGTTGATCCTAATAATTCTAGTCGTCGGGAGAAAGTGAAAAAACAGACTCCTGATGGGATGGTGGGTATTCCAGAACCTAGTTTTGTTTGGGCGATATTATTGTTTGGTTTATATATGGGTTGGAAACATTGGGTGCAGTTGCGCAAGGCTAAAAAGTTGTCAGAGAATAGTTAATTTAGAATTTAGAATTTAGAATTTAGAATTTAGAATTACCTCTTCTTATAAATTAAGAGGATTTGATCAAAGGATTTTTTTCTTTTTTCTCCATGAATGAAGAGGCTTTATACCTGAATTTTTCGGTAAATATTAATGCTCTTCTTAATTCTCTTGAGACTCTCAAATTTTCCCCTACTCCTTAATAAAGCGCATTATCCAAGAATAACGTTTTGCTCAATTATCTGTTCCGGAACAGTTTGCAGAACTATCTCACCTCCCTGACAACAATCACAAATTGAACTGCAGAATGTAGATTCTATTACTTCTTAATAAAGCGCATTATCCAAGAATAACGTTTTGCTCAATTATCTGTTCCGGAACAGTTTGCAGAACTATCTCACCTCCCTGACAACAATCACAAATTGAACTGTAGAATGTAGATTCTATTACTTCTTAATAAAGGGCATTATCCAACA
>NZ_JAAHHG010000260.1 GCF_010692555.1 Okeania sp. SIO3B5
CAAAACTGTTCCTAAATCAAACCAGGTGTTTTTGGTATAGTCATAAATTTTTAGATACGGACACCTGCCACCCTGGAAATACTTGGATATATATATACTGGGTTTATCGCCTGGTGGTCTTAAGGCAACAAAATCACCATCAATTTTAATGGCGGTAACTTCAATAATAGGACCAACAGCAAATCTTTCAGGTATAGATTCAAGTAAATCTCCTATTGATTTTGACTGTTGTATAAAAGAATTAGAAAAAGACTTGCTTTCCATTAAAACTTCAGTTTTCTGTTGAGTACTTGTATTTTTAGCTAGAACTGAACAAGTATCTTTTACAGACAACGACTTAGCGATGTAAAGCTTATTGAATCCAGAAATGCTTTCTTTTTCAAAATCTTCAACATCTATCATACCTAGATTTTTGTAAGGTTCTGTACTAAATCCAAATTCAATAGGAATCAAAAGGTGTCTTTCTGGTTTTAATACTAGATTAGTTTCGTACTCTTTGTCTGAAATGCTTCTAAACAAAGAACTTCTTTCATCTGCTACCGTCAATTTATACTCACCTGAATCAAAAAGTTTAAACTTAACTGATTCAATAGTTAAAACGGATTTTGTATCATTTTCAACATCAATAAATTTCAAATAAGGAGAAGGAGTATGTCTGAAAATAGACCAATGATATATACTAGCACGTCCATTACCATTGTTACAATCAAAACGCACCTTTGAATCATCCTGAAAATATGGATAGAAAAATGCTAAAAAACCACGATTATTTGGATTACTTGCCATGATTTTTTTAATCCATAAGTCATTAATGGGGCTTTTAGAAACCTCATCCTTAATAACTAATTCTTTCAATTCTCCTAGTTTAGGATATTGAAAAATTCTTTTTGGTTTAACGAAAGATGTATACTGAGCGTTAGATTCATCTGTTTGAATAGGAGCAATAATAGGAGCAAAGAAAAAAGAACCGCCATCAACTTCTTCACCTGTTGCTGTGAGATTATTTCTTGTTTGTCGTGATGAAATAACTTTATTTTTATCCTCTTTATCAGGAACTATTTCTCCTTCAGGAATTATTCTTCCTCCTGTAATATTTCTTTTTCCATATACAATTCCTTGTTTTACATAGTCATTAATTGCATCTTTATTTCCTGTCTCACGTTGAAACTTCTCAACAGTTTTTTCAACCGGATTTTTATAAACAAATGGAAGTGATTTAATCCCTAAAGCATCTGAAAAAGCTTTTTCAATCATTGGTATATTCAAGTCTGGTTTAAGAATAGAAATAGCTAAAGGCCCAAAATCATTTTGCGTAGTTAAATGCTGGTATTTTATTTTCTTTTCTGAGGTGTTTCCCTCTCCTCCTTTCTTTTTATTGAGGCGAAATATTCGATTTCTATTTGGGTCTACGGCCAAGTCTATAGTTTCCTTCTTTCTTTCATAGCCATCTTTGCTCAATACTACATCTACATCACCACGGCTAGGAATTTCAACTCTTGCATAACCATTGCTATCCGTGTATAAATTTACTGGTGCGCCTTTACTTATGACTTGAATATTAACACCTGGTATTGCTTCGTTAGAATCTGTTTGAACAATTATGTTAACTTGAGTTAGTTCAGGTTCTGAGTTTGGTAAATCAACTCCTAAAAAAACAGCTATGGTTAATAGAACCGCAACGATGAAAATGCCCAAAAATTTGGCAGCACCTGGCAGATTATTTAGGTAATTCAAAAAGTTATTCATCATTAGTAAAAAATTTAGAGAAACCTTCCGACATTATAATGTGTGACCTGAATTAATGGAATATTTTGAATTAATCATCAACTGAGTCTTTCCATTATTCAATATCTGTAGAATTAGTTAGACAAGATAATTCGATTTGTTTAAAGACACCAAAAAACAGAACAGAAGACATCCACTGCTCATAAATTATCTTTTGTCAACTAATAATTTATCTCACTGACTCTGTTATTTTCTTTTTCCTTTAATTTTTGACTTTCTCTGTTTTGACTTTTTCTTCTGTAACTTTTTCTTTTGAAGTTTCGCCCTCTGCTCAGTCACCTCTGGTGGCGGACCATAATCTCCATCACTGAAATATACTCGCTCTACTATATATTGTGGTTCTACTTCTATCCACAGACGAGCCCCCCCGGCTTGACTTTTATTCGGGTCATGGGGTTGATAGACGATTTGGCAAGGTCCGTGAATTTTCAGAGCATGGCAATATTTCTTTTTATCTCCCACTTTCACAGCAACTACTGGATGAGAAGTTTCATAATCTCGGTTATAGTCAATAGTCTTTCGCAGAACATGAACAAAAGTATTGCCGGAGCGTCGATTCTTGTTCCAAGTACCTTCGGGACCACGACGACCTGGTTTAATTTCTGGCATTCCCCGATGGTTAAGGGGAATCATCCAAAGTCTTCCGACTTTTTGAGCATTGACAACTCGGCCTTGATTCAGTAGATCCCGCAATCTACCAGTGGAAATATTGAGCAAAAATGCTGCTTGTGTAGTAGTAGCAAAAGAGAGAGTCATAACTACAACGTTGGGGTTTTTAGATAATAGATATTAGATAAATTATAATATCTTTAATATTAGATAATTTTTAATTTAGCATAGGGAGTTAATTCCAGACAATTCCTCTTGGGAAAATTAGTAAAATCAGGCTTTTAACTTCTAAATTATGACTTCTGACTTCATAAAATGGAGAAACAAGTAAATCTTGGCTAAGTTCAAAAAAAGTCGCATGAGATTAGATTTTGATGTCGTGAAACTCTTAGATTATAAGTGGGAGGAATTATCGGCAAGTAACAATGTTTTTGCTACGATGGTAATGGCACACTTAAGGACTAAGAGTACCACAAGAGACTTCACAGAACGAGAAAAATGGAAATGGCAATTAGTCAGAAGTTTATATGAAAAGGGATTAAGCAAGTTTGAGATAATAAATTTGTTTAAATTCATAGATAAAATGATGACATTGCCCCCAGAATTACAACAGAATCTTGAAAGTAAAATCAATCAATATGAGGAGGAACAGAAGGTGGAATTGTTAAGTACAATGGAAGAAGGTGGTATGCAAAAAGCTCGCATACAAGATATTATTGACCTACTGCAAATGCGATTTTTATCAGTTCCAGAAACTCTGGTAGAAACTCTAAATAATATTGAAGATTTAGTTTTCCTAAAACAACTGCTATTAGAAACATTTAGTGTTAATTCTGTGGCAGAATTTGAGGAGTTAATTCCAGATAATTATTCTGGGAAAAATTAGTAAAATAATGACAGAAACAACCGCCAACTATGACGAACCATGGAAAGCGGCAATTGGAGAATATTTGCCATCTTTCCTCAGCTTTTTCTATCCAGAAATTTACAACTCCATAAATTGGGAAAAAACACCAATTTCTCTAGACAAAGAACTAGAACAAATCACAGCCTCAGCCACAACAGAAAAACGTTATGCTGACAAATTATTTCAAGTTTGGTTATTAAACAACCGAAAAAAATGGTTGTTAATTCATATAGAAGTTCAAAGTCAATACGACCGAGAATTTCCTAAACGAATGTTTATCTATAACTATCGAGCATTCGACCTGTATAACCAAAAAGTAATTAGTTTAGCTATACTTGGAGATGACAGCCCATCTTGGCGACCCAGTTCTTATAAATATAAGTTCAAAAAAAGTCGCATGAGATTAGATTTTGACATCGTGAAACTCTTAGATTATAAGTGGGAGGAATTATCAGCAAGTAACAATGTTTTTGCGACGATGGTAATGGCACACTTAAGGACTAAGAGTACCACGAGAGATTTCACAGAACGAGAAAAATGGAAATGGCAATTAGTCAGAAGTTTATATGAAAAAGGATTAAGCAAGTTTGATATTATTAACTTGTTTAAATTCATAGATAAAATGATGGCATTGCCCTCGGAATTACAACAGAATCTGGAAATAAAAATTAATCAATATGAGGAGGAACAGAAAGTGGAATTATTAAGTGCAATGGAAGAACGTGGTATGGAAAAAGGAGCCAAAAAAGCTCGGATACAAGATATTATCGACCTACTGCAAGTACGATTTTTATCAGTGCCTGAAACTCTGGTAGAAACTCTGAATAATATTGAAGATTTAACTCGTTTAAAACAGTTACATATAGAAACAATCAGGGTTAATTCTATGGCAGAATTTGAGAAGTTAATTCCAGACAATTCCTCAGAGGAAAATTAGTAAAATCAGGCTTTTAACTTCTGACTTCATAAAATAGATTAGAATTTTAGAGGGTTTATTGAACCCTCTACTACTATAAAAAATATCAATCTAACTATTAATATGCCTAAAGTTTTCGCTGATTACAAATCCCAAGGTCATAACTGGATTACTTTAGCTACAGGAGAATATTATCCTGATATTTTGAAAGATGCTTGTGAACTCTATAAAGCAGTTGAGGTACGCTTTTAAGGGTAATCTTTTTTCCCTACTCCCTACTCCCTACTCCCTACTCCCTACTCCCTACTCCCTCTTTTCTGGAGATGTCTATTGATTTTATATTTTAAATTACAGGAATATCTGTTTGCTTTTTGGCTAAAATTGCCACATATTCTAAAGGTTGACCGTTAAAAAAACGACGATGGAGATAAGATTTTGTACAATGTATTTTCAAGTAATTTTTTTCCACTGCCTGACGGTTAAAATTTACAAATTCCGGACAATTATCCTCACATTCATAGCTAGTTTTCGCAATATTGAATAACACCCAACCTTGATTTTTAATTAAATTCACTCCTGTAGCAAAAGCTTTTATCGGAATATGTCCCTCACTCAATGCAGAACAACAAACAAAACCATTAAACTTTTTCTCGTTCAGAAAATCGCGAGTTGATTTTGATAATTGAGTAAGGTCTTCCACAAAATAATTTTCATACACTCCTGGAAAATCTCTGCGAGTAGCTTCAGCAGCTTCCGGAACAATATCAATACCAATAATAGATGTTACTCCGAATTTAGTAATAGCTTTACCAAATAACCCGCTCCCCGCTCCTAACTCTAATAGTTTCAAATCTTTAACAGATTCACCACTATTTTGTAAATATTCAGTTAGTAGAGTAGCCATAACTTCAGGCGATCGATACTGGAGTTTCTCTAAAGCTAGATAGTTATAGAGTCCAGGGATGCGATAAACTTCTGCATAATCATGGAGTTTTAAACTACGCTCTCGCCCATTTTCTGTAATGAAAAAATATTCTTCATTAATTGGTAAATTTTCGATGTTATCGGGTAAGCGAATTTGAAAGTTAGTTGACATTTTGTTAATAATTTTATTGAGTAATATTATGTCCGGATAATCAGCAAACAAAAACTTTTTGTTTGTAGTAGGGCTTGAGCAATATCTACCATTACGCTAGCAGAACTACCACTTTTCTATTAGAACTTCTGACTTCGTTAACCTGTTGGAATTGCCAAGGCTTTACCGTTATCGCTCGCTCCAATATGTAACAGAAAAGGAACAGCAATTTTCACCCAATCTTGAGGTTGAATATACTTAGCAGCTTTTTCGTCCCCATAAATTGTTTCTAGGGTATCGGTATGAATGGTTCCCGGCCACAAAGAAACTGCTGCCATACCAGGAGGTAACTCTTGAGCTAAAGCTTTGGTCAACCCTTCGATCGCCCATTTACTAGCACAGTAAGGTGCAGCATTAGCAGCGGTATAACGTCCCCAACCTGCACTAAAATTAACAATTACTCCTTGACTTTTAGCAACCATTTGTGGTAGAAAATGCCGAAGAACATTAGCCACTCCTTTGATATTAATATCGATTACGCGGTCGAAAATTTGTCCTTCTATTTCCCACAAGGGTGCAAGTTCATGGACAATACCAGCATTATTAATAATTAAGTCTGGAGCATCGTATTTTGAGCTGATTATTTGACTCCAATTTTTTACTTGCATTTCATCAGCAATATCGACCGCTGTAAAATTATGGGGTTCGCCAAATTTTTGTTGCAAGGAGGCGATCGCTTCTAGATTCAAAGAACAACCAATAACAGTATGACCCAATTGAATAAAAGCTTCGGTCATTACGCGACCAAGACCTCTGCTGACACCAGTAATTAGAATTAATTTTGACATAATTTATAGTTAACTAGGGCTTGCTGATTAAATCTAAAAGCATTGACAGATAAAGACAAGTGCCTTTTTGGGTCTGAAATACCTTGGTTTTCAGCTCTTCATGCTCAGGCATGGAGCGTATTTTAGGCTCATAGTTGGGCAAAAAAATCATTCTTACAATTGTTACTCCTACCTCCTTGTTCATTCCCATTTCTCCTGTCTCCTGTCTCCAGTATAGCTGTCTCCTACCCCTACTAAAAGACTTTTGAGCGCAAACCCTAACTAGCAATACAGAAATCACTGTGCCAATAACTTATAGGTTTCATCCAAAAATGTTTGGCATAACCTTCACTCACTGCCACACTACTTTCTCGATACAGCAGAGAAGGGGAATTGTCAACCACATAAAATGTATGACCTTGTTCATCTTGATAGACCGGATTTTCTATTTTAGTTGCACGAGTACCTTGAATTGCTCTACCAGTATCTGCTGCTGCATCAATAATCCAACCTGTAGATTTCATGGAATTGAGCATTTTCAAAGTAACAATGGGTGCATCTCCTTGAGCAATTTCTACTGTATTGATAAAAATATCATAATCTTTAAATTCTTGCTGCATTAGATAGATATTGCTGCGACGACGTAATAAAGGCTCAATTCCTTTACTAGCTAAATATTTCAAGACTCCATAAGCTACATTTCCTGAGCCAAATACTGCTACGCGATCGTTCTGAGTAATTCCACCTCGCAACATAATTGCTTGCATCATTGAGGCGTAACCTGCCAATATACTGTTTTTGTGGGTAATATCTCTGGGAATATTCAAAGTTTCTGTTTTTCCTTGAGTAACACGAATAGAGATGCGATTTGTAATATCAAATAGTCGGATATTTTTTGGTTCAGCACAGTATTCTCTAAAATGTCTTCCTGATGCACCAAAGGGATGAATCCAACCTACAAGAGTTTGATTTTCTCTAAAGTATTGATAATCTTGTGGTTGTGGAACTTTAATGCAATAAATTACATCTGCCCAAGCAAATAAACTTTCCCTAGAATAACCACCACCTTCTTCATAAGTTGCATCTGGAATGTCTAAACTTTCCCCATAACCTTGTTCAAATCTGCGTTCATCTTCTGGACTACAGTAGGATAAATTTGATATTTATTTTCTAAAATTGTGGAGTCAGGCAACTTTTGCAACGGAATGTATTTACGGTGTTCTAAACCTTCTATTTTGTAGGGTTCATTCCAAACTGCATTGTGGTGAACAGATAAAGTGATTCGCGCTTGATTTGTATAGTTACCTTCTGAAGCATGGATAGTATTTGCATGAGCCCAGACAGCATCCCCCGGATTCAATTCACAATATACTACTTCTAAACGTTCTAAAATTTTTTCCATTCTTTCTGGTTTGCATAGACGAGCCTCCCCAACATAAGCAGTATCTACTCGACCCATTAAGTGTGACTTTTTTACCACTTTAACGCAACCATTTTCCCTCGTATTGGTAGTGACCGCAATAAAACCAACTGATAGATCGGGAAACAAACATCCTGCAGTATATACTCCTCCAAAAAGTTGATGCCATCCGATATTGCCTTGATCGTGTGGACGTTTTTGTACCAGTTTTGAATGCCAATGATAGCATTCTCCTCCTAATAGGGTCTCCGAAGCATCAACAACTCTTGCTAAACGAGGAATCACTCCTAGCAAGGAATCTCCTAACTCAGTCCAGTGAGCTATCCTGCTAATATTCCCTTGAGCATCGGCAAATTCTGTTTCTTGTCCGCGTATTCCTGGATCGTTTTCACAGGCAATTCTTACAGGTTCAATTTCTTGTGGTTCAAAGAACCCTCTAATAATCACAAATCCATTTTCGTGATATTCGGCGATCTGCTCTGGTGTCAAGGGACGAGTTGTTTTGACTCGCTCTGCTGCTACTGTCATCTCTAGATAACTCCTTTTTTTTGATAGATATTTACTCAATTTTATGTCTCCAGGGGTTAAAACACCCTGGATTCTAAGCGGATATGCTTATGCGGGCTAAAGCCACGCAACACAATGCTTACGATATTTTTTGGTTAGACAATCTAACTTATATCGCTGCGGGAGCATCAAAACTCCTCTAGCAACCTTGGCTAAATAAATACTTAGCTGTGTTACTACTTTTTTGACAGGACTTACGCAAAGGCACTATATATGGGGCATTGTGCGTTACAAAGTGCGCTAACACACCCTACTAGACTGTTTCATCTTAAATAGTGCGTTAGAATTGTCCGAAGCGTTAGCGCAGCTTTGCGATAGCAAACGACAGTGTTTGCGGAGCATGACCTTAGGAAAGCAATCTCTAGTAGATTTCCTATTGCATCATTTTAGTTGAAACAATCCACTACTAATAGTGCTCATGCGTAAGTCCTATTTGATAATAAAGGACTATCTTTAATTCCCATATTTGTAGGACATCAGATTTTCCGTTCCCATCAGTTCAATAATTTTATCCTCATTCACTGGCCGATCTATTCTGATTTCAAGACGCCCGTGTTCATTTAGGTTACTTATCAAATTTTCTGTGGATGCTGCAATTACGTTAGCAACACTGGCTGGAGGATGGTCATGAGTTAAGTGTGTTAATCTCATTTTTTCAATTGTGCTAGGTTTAATATTCTACATCAAGTTGACTAATTTTTTGTCTCTTCTTTTCGGCAGGGGTAATTTTTGATTCAAGAAAAAATCTTCAATGTTTCCCGGTTCGCGAATGAGTTCCATTTTTCCATCACTATAAGCTACTTCTGCTGGATAATTGTGTAGAGCAAAATTGGTCAAACTATGATTAAATCCATAAGCTCCACAATTATAGATTACCAGGCGATCGCCTATTTCTAGATCTTCTGGAACCATTACATCCTCTACCATAATATCTAAAGGTGTTGGCAGTTTTCCTCCCAAGGTTGCTTTCTGAGTATAGTTACCATCTCTGCCCAAGACTTCCATATATTTGCTTGCTGGTTTCATGGACAGTCTTAAGAGTTGATGGACACCCCCATCCAAAATGATAAATTTTTGGCCGAGAGATTCCTTGATGTCAACAACCTCCGTTAGATAACATCCAGCTTCTCCTACCATATAACGTCCAATCTCAACAATACAATTATAGGGATAAGGATTATTCTCAAAAATTATTTGCAACTCCTTACCAAAAGACTCCATGTCAAATTCACTATCAATAGAATTGTAGGGTATACCAACTCCACCACCAAAATCTAACAGAGAAATATGATAACCTTGGTCATTAATTCTGTTGGCTATACTGATGGTATTTGTCCAAGAAGCTAGTAATTGATTGTAGTCCAGGACATTACTTTCGGTAAAAATGTGAATACCTTTGAGGTTAAGATTGTCCAAAGAGTCGATCGCTGCAATTTCTTCGATCGCTCTTTCTTCATCTACACCGAATTTGCTGGAGCTACTGGCGATCGTTTGACTTTTTAGACTAGCTTGTCCACCATTAGTATCATCAGTGCCACAACTACTTGCTCGTTCCCGAATTTCGCAACTCTGATTTGTTCTATATAAGGGGTTAATCCGAATCAGAACATCTTGGTTTTTACCATACTTTTGAGCCAAATTATTTAAGCGACGAGCTTCATTTACTGATTCTAGTACAATGATGCCAATTCCTGCTTCTATGGCTGCTGCTAGTTCTGAGTTAGTTTTCCCTGGCCCAGTAAACACAATTTGTGGGGCTGAAAATCCTGTTTTGAGTGCTGCCTTCAATTCTCCCGTTGAACTGATATCTGCTCCACACCCTAATTGAGCTAATGTATGGCAGATGGTTAAATTGCTATTAGCTTTCAGAGTATACAGAATGCTGAAATTTGGGGGCAGGTATTCTCGAAGTTTGGCATATTGACGGCCAATTTTATCGAGATTGTACAGATACAAAGGTGTTCCGTATTGTTCCGACGCTGCTTGTATTTCGTTCTGAGATAGAAGAATTGGACGCACTTTACCTCCTGGGATTTTTTCTAAACTAGGTTGTAAGTAGGCTTCAACTTTACAGCAAACAAACTAATATAGTCAATATACAGCGTTTCCCGTTGTTATAAGGTAGAAAATTTTAGGTTTGAGGGAACAGGGAACAGAAAAGAATAAAAACAACTGTACCTCATAACGCGCGGAAACTGCTGTAACAATTCCGAAAAAGCGTGAAGTTAAACGAATGCTTGCTTCATTCATTAAAAAGCTGTTTTGCTGCGCGACATGAATGTGTAGCATTCCAAAGAAAGAGCTGATAGCTGAATGCTTACAATAGTAGAAATGATTTGCCCGTGTAGATTTTTTTATACCAAATTCAAGAAAGATTGTTACAGTCAAATCCGGGGGTCAAAGGATTGGAAAATTGGTACTTGTTTTCTCTCATAACTAACACCTAACACCTAACACCTAACACCTATAAATCAACCACTGTAGCAATATTTTATGAAAATGGTATTAGGTATTTGATATTTTTTGCTGGCCTAGAATTGCTGTGAAAAATTTTACTGTTTATCAGTGCCAATCTTCATAAATCACAATAAATCTCTACCCTGAAGTACAGCAAAACCTCCAGTATTTTTACAACCCTTAGAAAACTGAGTCAGAGCATTTTTAATATGAGTATCCAAACCCATCCAACTAACAACAGCTTGTAAAAATTTAGGGGTACGCCCTTCATGGTTCATTTTCAACAAAAATCGTAATAAGTAACGTAAAGGTTGGTCATTATCCACGGGATTATATTCAGCATTGCGACTAATTTTTCTAAATCCAAAAGTAGGTAAATAATTATTTCTTGGCTGTTCAATGGTTGTACAAATTACACAACCCAAAGTTTGTACTGGAGTAATAGCAATGGCAACTTGAGAATTTAATAGTGGAGAGGATAAGAAATTAAGTAAGTCAGCATATTCTTTTTTGATTCTTTCTAATAATTGTTTGGCTGCTCTATCTCCTTTAGTCATTTCCATCTCACATTTTACTGGAGCAAATATTACTAACCGGGGTTCTCGAATATCTTTATAAGCTTCTTTGAACATGGCTGTTATTTGCTTTGGTTTATTTACATATTCATTAAATTTTCCCTTAGACATCATCAATGCTGGCGTATCAATAGCAATTACAACCGCAGCAGCATCATTCATTAATTCCCTAACAAATTTTCTCTCGTTAGGGCTAGCTTTATCAGAAATATAACCTCCTGGATAGTCATAAAAATTCAATCTTAAAAATGGCTTTTTCTCTGGTTCTGCTAAGTCAAAGATAAAAGAGCGAACTTCTGAAGAACCTGAAATACCTGCTCCTGGTTGTACTTTAAAAGTTTCTGTGAGACTTTTTAATTCTTTGAGGCGTTTTTTGAGAATAGCCTGACTTTCTGCTTCTGGAATTAGTTGGAGGTTAGCCTGAAAACTTATTCTTTTAAATTGTTCGTACATAGAAGTTAATAGGCTAGTTTTACCAACAGCACTAGGACCTAGAAGTGTGATTTTTAGTTCATTCATAGTGATAATAATTCCTTGATTTGATTGTTAATTGATTGGTAAGCATTCAGCCGTCATATCATGTCCGGTTGAATAATTAGACTTTGGTGGAAGGAAGGCAGGAGGCAGGAGGCAGAAGGTGTTCTCTCATTGTCAGCTTAATCCTATACACGCTCCGATGCTACCGGACATAATATCAGCCATCAGCTATCAGCTTCATTAGCTTGATTTGTATGGGTTAAAAGCTCAAAAAAAGTCTTTCTTGTGCTTCAATTTATGGGGTGCATCTCAATGCGTGAATAAAGCCAAAAAATTATCGCTTTTAGGGAACACCGGAGCTGGGAATATATAGGAAAAAAAGTATTTTTGCAAATATGAGATGCACCCAATTTATGGGTGGAAAATGTAGTATAAGTTAGAAGAAATAATATTTCCTTATGTTCAATTCTCTCGGTTTTAACCAGAGGTAATAATCAATTATCCATTATCAATTATCAATTAATGAACTGTTCCTTATACTCTATATACTTATCTCTCCATCTTCCCTACTCCCTATTCCCTAAAACTCTAAATATATTTACTTCCAAAAGGAAGGTCATATTTTATCTAGGAATTACAATTGTAAAAATTGTACTTTCCCCAAATATTGAATTACAGGTAATCTTGCCACAGTGTTTTTCTGTCACGATTTGATTGGCGATCGCCATCCCCAAACCTGTTCCTTTGCCCACTCCTTTGGTGGTAAGTCCTTGCTCGAATAGTCTTGCTTTCACCTCTTCTGGCATTCCCATTCCATTGTCAGCAATTTGCACCATTACAATTGGATAATCTGATATAAAACAGTGCAATGTAAATAAATATGAAGAATTAATACTCAATCTGTAGATAAATTCAACGCCAAATGGACTCATTGAAAGTAACAAACAAATTCGAGTATTGGTTTCTTGATAATGCTGTAACAATGGCAATAGGTTTCAATGACATAGTTCCCGACTATAACGGAGACCTCGGTATCAACCGTGCGCCCTTAGAGTTGAGCCTGACTGAAATGGCTAATATTATGGAAGGTCTCTTTCAAAGAGGAGACTTATATCATGTCCGGTTGAATACTTACACTTTGGAGGTCCGAAGGCAGGAGGCAACCCACCCCTAACCCCTCCCAGGAGGGGGAGGCAGAAGGGAAGAAAAGGCGCTCATGAGAAAAAGTGTTTGATCACGCTATTATCCGGACATGATATTACTACGGAAATTCCGTTTTTACTTCAACAGGAAAATATATCCGATAGAGATCTCCGATTTATGGGGAATCGCTATTAATATCAAATCCGGTAGCATCGGTGTAATTAGATAGTTAATCTAGGAGTCAGGAGTCAGAACTCAGGAGTCAGGAGAAAAGAGAATTTAGAAAGATTTGCTCTTTAGGTGAAGATGAAAATTTTTTTATACCGAACCCGAGCGGATTTGATATAACCCTGAATTTTTGCTATTTGATCATCAGTTCTCCAAGGGATACAAAGGAAGAGAAATAGTAAATTGTGTACCTTTATCTAATTCTGATTGACAAGCAATTGCACCCCCATGTTTTTCTTCTATAATTTGACGAGATATCGCCATGCCCAACCCTGTTCCTTGAGTCACTTTTTTAGTTGTAAATCCTTGGTTGAATATTTTTGCTTTTATTTCTTCGCTCATGCCTTTGCCATTATCAGTAATACTAACAAAAACTTCTTTTTCTTTTAACTGTGTTTTAATAATAATTCGATTAGGATTTTTTTGTAATTCTGTATAATGTTTGTCTTGATTAGCTTCATCTAGTGCATCGATCGCGTTAGCTAATATATTCATAAAGACTTGATTAATCTGTCCCGGATAACATTCAATTTCAGGAATATTGCCATAATCTTTAATGATTTTAATTTCAGGGCGTTTTTCATTAGCTTTGAGACGATATTTTAAAATTAATAAGGTACTATCAATTCCTTGATGAAGATTAAATTTCGTTTTGGCATCGACATCATGACGAGAAAATATTCGTAATGCCAAACTAATATCATGTCCGGTTGAACAGTGATAAATAAATAACTACGGAGGAGTCAGGAGTCAGTCCTCAGGAGTCAGGAGTAAAGAGGGAAGAAAGAAGAAGAACTGGAGTTGAAGGAGAAAGTTTTTTT
>NZ_JAAHHG010000261.1 GCF_010692555.1 Okeania sp. SIO3B5
CAGCAATCAGCTATTGCTTTTAATTTTAGATAAAAGCTTTACTAATTGAGTCATAATTTATACTTACTATAAAAGCTGGCTGAAACAGTATATATTCATTAAAACCCCCTTTTTTTTTCTGATAGCTGACAGCTAATAGTTGAATGCTTACCCTAAATTAGGTTTTCATTAATGGATAATGAATAATGGATAATTACCTCTGGTTAAAACCGAGAGGATTAAACATAAGGAAATATTATTTCTTTATTTTCCTCTTGTAAAGGGGAGCCAGAATTAGCTGAATTATTTAATTAATAATGATTAATTATTAATTATTCGGTAATATTTTATCGTGGGGGTTTGGAGAACCCCTACAATTTACGATTTTTGCTTAAAGAACTAATTTAAGGTTATAATCATCCTGATTATCTATTTACAGCGGTTTTCATTTTGGGTAGAACACACTAGGGACGTTCCATGCAACGTCCTGGATTATCATTTTTGTAATGTGGTTCATTGACCTGAAAACTGCTGTCCTAATTTATTTCTCCTTTGAATTAGTAATTTTATTCCTGAAAACTAACAATTAAACATTATGTCGTTTGAAAATATTCAACTAACAATTACTCTATCTGATCTAAAATTAGAAGAGGAGCGACTTCAAGAAGATACCCGGAATATTCTGTCGGAAATTCAAGTATTTGATGGCGTTCAAAAAGCAGATTTAATATCAATAGAAAAAGCCGAACCTAATGCTAAAAGTATTGGCGGTTTTTTAGTCGGAATTCTCACCACAGAAATTAATGCTAAAAATCTTAAAGCTTTAGTTGGATATTTGGGCGATCGCCTCTATGGTAAGACTCTTAAAATTAAGGCTGAAGGTAATGGTCGAAAGATAGATATTGAAGTTGGTAATCTGGAAGATTTGAAAAAAGCTTTGGCAGAAGTAGACAATTTTTTGAATGTTTAAGGAGAATTTTTTATGGCAAAAATAGCTCTATTAGTTGGAGTTAGTGAATATCTCCCAGAATTTCCAGTTTTGCCTAGTGCGGTGAAAGATGTTGAGGCAATGAAGGAAGTTTTAGGTAATTCTAAAATGGGAGGTTTTGATGAGATTAAGGTGTTGAAAAATTCCAATCGTCAAAAGATAGAAGAGGCTATTTATGATTTGTTTGCTGACTGGAATAAGGATGATGTTTTAGTTTTTTATTTTTCTGGTCATGGAGTTTTAAGTAGAAAAGGTAATTTATTTTTAGCTACTCCTCAAACTCGCAAAGGTCAACGGGGAATTGTTACGCCGACTGCTGTGGGTGCTAGTTTTCTACAAAGTGAAATGAATGATAGTTTTTCCGAACGTCTTGTTGTTATTCTGGATTGTTGTTATAGTGGCGCATTTACGAAAGGAATGATTGCTAAAGGGTATGAAAAAATTAGATATTCAAGCAGAATTAGGAGGTAAAGGTAGGGCGATTTTGATGTCTTCTAGTGCTGTTCAAAGTTCTTTTGAGTCGGAAGTTTTGGAATTATCTATTTATACAAAATACTTAGTTTAAGGGATTAAAACTGGGGTGGCGGATACTGATAATAATGGCAAAATTTCAGTAGATGAATTGCATCAATATGTGAGTGAAAAGGTACGGCAAGAATCTCCAGCAATGACTCCTCAATTTGAACCTGTGCAGGAAGGTTATCGAATTTATTTAGCAAGTTCTCCCCAAGACGATCCGAAATTGAAATATCGTCGTAAAGTGCAAGAAATACTGGGTAAAAATAATGGCGATATAGATTTTATGAATCGTTTTTTATTGGAGGAATTATGCAATAGGTATGGTATATCTTATGAGGAAGCAAAAGAAATTGAAACTGAGGAAAAAGAACCTTATATTCAATTTCATAAAAAGTTAAAACGTTATGAAATAATGTTTAGTCAAGTAGTTGAAAAATCTTATCCTTTTACAAAAAAAGAATGGGAAACTTTGCGGGAAATTCAGTTGATTTTAGGATTGAGAGATGAGGATATTGCAGATATTAAGAAACGATTTTTACCTGAGTCATCAGAATCAGAATCTGAAACTAGCCCTCAAAGTGATGAAATAGAATTACTTTCTGACAAAAATGTAGACTATACAAAACTCCGTGACTTTCTAGCAAATGAGGAGTGGAAAGAGGCAGATATGGAAACTGCTCGTTGTATGTTGAAAGTTGCGGAGCGAGAAAAACAAGGATATCTAGAAATAGAAGATATAGAAAATTTTCCTTTCATAGACCTCTGCACAATTGATCGGCTTTGGGTAAAATATAGTGGTGGTAAATTTGGCTTTTCTGTGCAGAAGAAAATTTATCAGAATTTTAGGGGAACAAAACAGTTCAATGTCAAGATTTGGAAAAAGTTTGGAGATAAAGTAGGATGGCGCAAAGGAGGAATATTAGGTATCGGTAAAGAATGGTGTGACTACAAGGACTTAACATTCGATATTAACACCCATTATACTGGGTATCTCCCTATAGGTGGTGGCCTGGACGTTGGCCTGAGTACAATTGAGGAAGTGCATTTAGGGCGGTACTGGCGTGGGCGCATTATTTGTGTTGTCTACGGGCATTTAATCAAGATTCTCTGGCGCAGCGACTTATAAGCTTTAACATAATAAGCTTAGTTATCAGCTTTTCAGTTATCAGTCTAGTAGGTTAGGTTAAGCGACAGCGCAACCCAACAAAAATCTGCATCTAAATCAATAAATAAGTGTTGGGTTTCACTTAGTCTAGTAGGTTGGGTTAAGCGCCAGCGCAACCCAACAAAAATCTATATCTATTGAAATAAAATATATGTTGGGTTTATCCTAACGGATAAGCTCCGCTAACACTTCGTTCTACCCAACCTACGAAATGCTTATTTTTTATTATTAGAACTTATGTAACTTACTATCTGAATTTAACTCTTCCATATATTCTAAATAAGATTCTATCCTAATATTTGAACAAAACTTTGACAGAAGTAGATGATTTTTTGAAGGCTTAAGGAGATTTTTTCATGGCAAAAATAGCTCTATTAATTGGAGTTAGTGAATACCTCCCAGAGTTTCCTGCTTTGCCTAGTGCGGTGAAAGATGTTGAGGCAATGAAGGAAGTTTTAGGTAATTCGGAAATGGGAGGTTTTGATGATATTAAGGTGTTGCAAAATTCCAATCGTCAACAGATAGAAGAGGCAATTTATGATTTGTTTGCTGACCGAAATAAGGATGATGTTTTACTTTTTTATTTTTCTGGTCATGGAGTTAAAAGTCAACAGGGTAATTTATTTTTAGCTACTCCTAAAACTCGCAAAGATAAACGGGGAATTGTTACGCCTACTGCTGTAGCTGCTAGTGTTCTACAAGGTCAAATGAATGATAGTTTTTCCCAACGTCTGGTTGTGATTCTTGACTGTTGTTATAGTGGCGCATTTACTAAAGGAATGACTGCTAAAGGGGATGAAAATATAGATATTCAAGCGGAATTAGGGGGTAAAGGTAGGGCAATTTTGATGTCTTCTAGTGCTGTTCAAAGTTCTTTTGAGTCGGAAGGTTCAGAATTATCTATTTATACAAAATATCTAGTAGAAGGAATTAAAACTGGAGCAGCAGATACTGATAATAATGGCAAAATTTCAGCGGATGAATTGCATCAATATGTGAGTGAAAAGGTACATGAAGAATCTCCGGCAATGACTCCTCAATTTGCACCTGTGAAGGAGGGTTATCGAATTTATTTAGCAAGTTCTCCCCAAGACGACCCGAAGTTGCAATATCGTCGCAAAGTGCAGGAAATATTGCAGAGAAATAATGGCAATATAGATTTTTTGAATCGTTGTTTATTGGAGGAATTATGTAAGAGATATGGTATATCCTCTGAGGAAGTAAAGGCAATTGAAACTGAGGAAATGGAACCTTATATTCTGTTTCATAAAAAGTTAAAGCGTTATGAGGAAATCTTTAGTCAAGCTGTTGAAAAATATTATCCTTTTACAAAAAATACTCGTGAAACTTTGCGGGAAATTCAATCACTTTTGGGATTTAGAGATGAGGATGTTGCAAATATTGAGGAACGATTTTTACGTGAAATTCAAACTAGCTCTCAAAATGATGAAATAGAATTACCTTCTGAACGGCCAATTCAATCACTTTTAAAACGGCCAATTCAATCACTTTCAAGATTGAGAAATGATTATGTTATGAATATTTCACCATCTGAAGTTTTAGAGCAGTTTTTTCAAGCTATTAAAACTAGCCTTCAAAATGATGAAATAGAATTACTTTCTGACAAAAATGTAGACTATACAAAGCTCCGTGACTTTCTAAAAAATAGGGAGTGGACAGAGGCAGATATCGAAACGGCTCATTGTATGTTGAAAGTTGCACAGCAAGAGGAGCAAGGATATCTAGAGGTAGAAGATATAGAAAATTTCCCTTCTACAGACCTCCGCACAATAGACCAGCTTTGGGTAAAATATAGCGATGGTAAATTTGGCTTTTCTGTGCAGAAGAAAATTTATCAGAGTTTAGGTGGAACAAAAGAGTATAATCGGGAGGTATGGGAAAAGTTTGGAGAGAAAGTAGGATGGAAAAAAGGAGACGAATGGTTGAGTTACAGTAAATTAACTTGGAAACAAAACTCATCATCGCATTCCACGGGGTACCTCCCCTTAGTGTTTCGAGGCTTCATCTTGGGGGTTAGGTGGGGGTTGGGTTTATTTTTGGGTGTAGATAAGGTGTGTACTATTCTCTCGCGCAGAGACTTGTAGACTTTAACATATAAGCGTTTCAGCCGCCTTAGTCAGTTATCAGTTATCAGTTATCAGTTATCAGCAAGAGGTTTAAAGTTTATTGTTATGAATAAAATTAACCAAATAACCCCAGTAGTCATATCAAAAATTTATTGTTTCTACTCCTCAAATAATGAAACTACCCCAACCTGTAATTATTCCTGATGAAAAACTGACTAAATATTTATTAGTATATCGAGAACAAGATGACAAATCAAAATTTCTTTTACAAGCTGGTTTTAATATCAACAATTCTGAACAACTCAAAAATAGTATTCTGCAATTAGTTTTTACCACAGAAGCAATAGTAGATAGAAGCAATGAATACGGTACATTTTACAGAGTTGAAGGTACAATAACTGGAGTTAATAACAGAAACATAGCAGTTATTACCATCTGGTTACAACGAAAAGCAGAGAATCAAACTCAATTTATTACTTTGATACCACTTAAAAGATAAAACTACCAATGCTTGAACTATACCAACGTATTTCTCTAACCCAAGACTTCCCAGAATATAACTTGAAAAAAGGCGATATTGCCATGTTAATTGATACAGCAACTCACCCGGAAGGAGGAGAAAATGGTTATGTATTGGAAGTATTTAATGCCATAGGAGAATCTATAAATGTGATTATTGTTCCTATGTCTGCTGTTGAACCTTTAAAACAAGATGAAATTTTGTCTGTTCGTTCTATCGCGTCTGTTTAAATTCTCGGCTATTTATTGGTAAATATCATAACATTAATATTTTCATTGCGAGGCGGTGATAAATGAGTTAAACTTACAAGAAAAATATTAAATTAGCCGAAGCAATCTCTTCGTTTAAGTTTTAGCTACTGAGATTGCTTCGGGGGGATACTTGAGGAGTACTGAAACAATTTTTGCTATCTCCCCCTCGCAATGACAAAATAGAAGCAATTTATTCCGGGAAATTTTAGCTACTGAGATTGCTTCGGGGAGATACTTAAGGACTACTGAAACAATTTTTGCCATCTCCCCCTCGCAATGACAAATAAAGTAAATCATGTTAAAAGACATTATCGAAGTTAATCATCAAGAAAACTATCTATTTTATCTGAAATTTGAATATGGGAAAGAGGGAATTGTAGATATTAGTCAGTTAATAGACATCTCCAGAAAAGAGGGAGTAGGGAGTAGGGAGTAGGGGTAAAGAATTGATAATTTCTTTGGGATAATTGATTTGATTTTTTATTATTGGAGATGTCTAATAGAATTTACGGGAATTTTTGCCAAATTAGCAAGATATCAATTATTTTAAAAATGTCAAACTTAATCCTGAATGGGGAACAATTTACTGGGAAAATGGCGCAGATTTAGATCCAGATGTTTTGTATTCTATTGTCACCAACGAACCAATTCCTAAATATATTTCCAGAACAACATTAGATCCCCCCCTGCCCCCCTTAAAAAGCTATCCCTTATAAGGAACTCCTCAGACACCGGGACACGGAGACGCACCAGACACGGGGACACGGAGAGCAGGGGAGAAGGGGAGCAGGAGAGAAGGGAAAAATAGTCATAGCATCTAAGTAAAATTATTGAATTTATCAAAATAAATGTACTTTTAAATACATTTTCTCTCTAGAAAAAGGCTTTTAAAGTATCAAACATAATTTGTCTATAATGTCTACGTTTTATCTTAAAAAAGATGTTTATAACGCATAGCTTAAAAAGGGGGGAGTATTCAAATTTATAGCAGTTCTTTAATCTATAAGGCACAATTTTAGATACCCCAAGGGGGGAGTCTTCAAAGTCCCCCTTAAAAAGGGGGATTTAGGGGGATCGTAAATTTACCTTATTAAACAGAGAAATGCTATATTCCAGTTATTTATGAGGCGAGTATTTGAATCGCATATTTTTCAATTTATATTATCTTCAGTAAGTGCTTTCATAAGAGTTTCACCAGCACCAAAAGAATTGTATGGAGTTGGCAAGTTATAAGTTTTGAAAGGTTCTAAAGGTGCAATATGTTCAGATGCTTCTAGCTCTTCAGCTAAAATCCGAATTAGCTTGAGTTTATCGCTAGAAGAAAGCATCCGAACAACAGGGAGTAGTTCATTAAGTGTCATATTATTTATTTTTGAATTAAATTAAGTTACTGTATAATTATACTCAATTGCCATTTTATATCATGTTTCATTAAATAACTGTCATAAACAATCTTTATCCAATCTGGTAGGGACGTTGCATGGAACGTCCCTACATTGCAGTTAATTAATGTTACTTGATATTATAAATAAACGGTCATATCATGTCCGCTTGAATACTTATTCTTTGATGGAAGGAAAACAGTAATACCAATTTGAAAAAAGAATGTTACGAATAATAAGAATCATAAATAGACTTTCAAATAAAGTCTATTTGACGAATAAAGATAATCCAAAACATCAAAAATGCTATTAAATCTATCCCCATACGAATTCTGGATTGCAGAATTGCTGTTTGCGGAGCATTCCGTAGGAAATTCTAATAAATACCCTAGCTATTGGTAGGTTGGGTTAAGCGGCAGCGCAACCCAACAAAAGTCTGTATCTATTAATAAAATATGTGTTGGGTTTCACTCCGTTCTACCCAACCTACAAATCTTCCTAATTCCCAGGATGAGTCATATTTTTAGGAATTACAATCTCGTCAAATTCCTCCGCAGAAACATAACCCAACTCCAAACAAGCTTCCTTCAAAGTTAACTCTTTCTCATGAGCAAAATGAGCAACTTTCGCCGCATTATCATACCCAATTTTCGGACTCAAAGCTGTCACTAACATCAAAGACTGTTCCAAATAAAATTCAATTTTTTTCTGATTTGCCTGTAAATCAACTAATAGAAAATCAGTAAAATTATTACAACTATCAGCAATCAAATTAATCGACTGAATCAAATTAAAAATCATCATCGGTTTATAAGTATTTAACTCAAAACTTCCCTGAGCGCCAGCAAAAGCGATCGCTGCATCATACCCCATTACCTGAGTTGCCACCATTGTCATCGCCTCACACTGAGTGGGATTAACTTTTCCTGGCATAATTGAAGATCCCGGTTCGTTTGCAGGTAAAATCAACTCTCCAAACCCACACCGGGGGCCACTTCCCAACCACCGAATATCATTAGCAATTTTCAGCAACGAACAAGCTAAAGTCTTCAGAGTGCCACTCGCCATAACTATTGGATCGTGAGCAGCTAAAGCAGCAAACTTATTAGGTGCAGACACAAATGGCAACCCGGTTATTTCACGAATATATTTTGCAGCAAGTTCGGCAAAACCACTAACTGTATTTAACCCCGTTCCCACTGCAGTGCCACCTAGAGCGAGTTCATGCAAACTTGGCAAGACATTGGTGATGTGTTGCATATTTGCATCCAGTTGCGCCACATATCCAGAAAATTCCTGCCCCAATGTCAACGGTACAGCATCTTGCAAGTGAGTACGTCCTATTTTAACAATGTCGGAAAATACTTCTGATTTTTCCTGGAGTGCATCGCGCATTTTCTTGACTTTCGGCAACAACTTTTCCCGTAATGCTATTGCTGAGGCAATGTGCATGGCAGTAGGAAAAGTATCGTTAGATGACTGCGACATATTAACGTGATCGTTGGGATGTATTGGTATTTTGCTTCCCATTTCTCCACCAGCAATTTCGATCGCCCGGTTGGAGATGACTTCGTTGACATTCATATTGCACTGGGTGCCGCTTCCTGTCATCCAGACTCGCAACGGAAAGTTACCATCTAGTTTCCCTACAATTATTTCTTCTGCTGCTTGAGAAATTAATTTTGTTTTGTCTTCTGGAAGTTTGCCGAGTTCGTGGTTGGTTTGAGCGACTGCCTTTTTGAGAATAGCGAATGCTTTGATGACTTCTGGTGGGATATAGTCTTGCCCAATAGAGAAGTATATGAGCGATCGCTGAGTTTGAGCGCCCCAATAACGATTTGCTGGTACTTCTATTTTTCCCATACTATCGCTTTCAATGCGCATTGTGGGCAACATGAATTCTGTCATTAGTATTTTTATGATCTGGTGTATCTTTCTATTTACTTATACCGTTTCACGGAAGTCAAAAGTCAAAAGTAATTAGAAGTCAAAAGTAATTAGAAGTCAAAAGTCAAAAGTCAAAAGTCAAAAGTTATATTTTATATCATGTCCGGATAAGAGCGATCTGGAAAAAACTTATCATGAGTGCTTAAACAGTAAATCTTTCTATTTTCCCCTCCTGGGAGGGGCGAGGGGTGGGTTCCCTACTCCTCTACTCCCCTACTCCCCTACTACCTTAATAATAAGTATTCAACCGGACATGATATTACAGTCTCAAAACTTTGACGCTACAGTAATTTCACCTAAATTATTTCAAATATAGCAATGTGCGCTGGCATATTTACAAATTACAAGAACTGTCCAATAGACATCTCCAGAAAAGAGGGAATAGGGAATAGGGAATAGGGAATAGGGAACCCACCCCTCGCCCCTCCCCCTCCCAGGAGGCAGGGCTGTTTCATTCTCAATAGACACGGGGACACGGAGACACGGAGACACGGGGATTGAGGCTTTTAATTTATGATTAAATTGACTTTTCACCATTTTAGTCAGAGCAAAAGGGACGCTTATTGGCTGAAAAATCAGCAAATTTTGGTAAATTTTGCTATTCTTTGATCTCCTAATCTCCCATTCTCCCGCTCATCGTTAACTTGCGATACTTTGAAACAGCCTTGCTCCCAGGAGGGGAATAAATGATAATTTCTGTACGATAATTGATTTTATTTTTGATTTTTGGAGATGTCTAATAGCTAATATCATGTCCGGATAATCAGTGATGAAAAACTTATCATGAGTGCTTCAACAGTAAATCTTTCTATTTTCCCTACTCCCCTACTCCCCCGCTCCCCTACTCCCCTACTCCCCTACTATCTTAATTATAAGTATTCAACCGGACATGATATAACAGCCTTATATTATCGGTTTTTTATTCCCCCAGATGAGCTGTTGCCTTCTGGAGCTGTTGCCTGCGCACAGCGCTATAATTCACAAATTACAGCGTTTCCCGTTGTTATGAGATAAAAAATTTTAGGTTTGAGGGAACACCGGATCTGGGAACACCGGATCTGGGAACAGGGAAAATAAAAGAATAAAAACAACTGTACCTCATAGCTTCGGAAACTGCTGTAAGATGTAACGAACTTTTTTGAATTTGGTATTAGTGCAGGATGGCGGAAATAACTGGTTACAAAATCCTAAAGCAATTACAAATCAATACTTTTAACTTTTAACTTTTAACTTTTGACTTTTGACTTTTGACTTTATAAATTCCGCGTAGCGGCATTAGTCTCTTCAGAATTCAGGTGCCAAAGCTAAAGATTGGGAAAGGTTATTTTTAATTTGATATTCCTGTTTTTTCAACTTTAAATACTTTTCTACTGTATCTAATATTTTTGTTGCAGTTGCTGGCTTTCTTAAAAAATCTGTAGCACCTGCTAATAATCCCCTAGCCCGATTTATATAATTATCTTGTCCAGTATAAATAATAATAGGAGTTTGTTTATAAATTGAAGCTTTCCGCAAAAAATTACAGAGTGCATAACCATCAACTTCGGGCATAATTAAATCTATAAATATTAATTCAGGATTTTTTTTAGCCATTAATCCTACCCCTTGCATTGGATCAGTAATTTTCTCAATTTTATAACCTTTAGGCATCAATATTTGCTCTAAAAATTTACCTGTTGCTGGTGTAGAATTTATACAAGCTATTAGAGGTCTATAAAGACTTGTTGAACAGTAAGCTAGGCGTAATTGTTCTAATGGTGAAGGTAAATCTGGTACAGCTCGAACTTCTATTAAACCTTGTTTAAAAAAATGATACATAGTACGAGTTGTTAAGGCTAAACATTGCCTTTTTTTAACTGTAATATCCCACAAAGTATTTTCACCATTAAACTTATTAGTAAGAACCTGTATAGATTCTTCACTGAGACGATTTAGTGATTTTATAGATTTTTTAACTGCCGGAGCTTGTTCTGGGAAAATATCATTAATACCTATTTTTTGCCAGCGTTCCCAAAGTTTTTGTGCTGCCTCTATAACTTCTTTTAATTCTAATGGAGATAATACTAAGTTAGGATAAAGTTCTGATGTTAATTCCCGGTCTGATTGCCAATTGAGATTTAAAATTGACTGACTTGCTAAAGCAAAGAAAACTTCATAGCTACTACTACGGATAATTGCTTTAGCTTGTTTTAAAGTTATTTGTTCTTCAGTAAGACCTTGTTGAAGAAGCTTATATTCCCATAATTCTTCACTAGATAGTAAACTAGCGTTAAATTTTAGATACTGACAATGTTGATTAATTGTTCTGTACCAACGTCTAGTTTTATGTAGTCCCCCTGTGGCATATAACATTTGTCCTCGGCAAAAGTAAATCTGCCACTTTTGTTCGCCATTGTCTAATATTAGTTTACCTGTTGCTTGTTTCTGACTTAGTGCAGTTAAAGCATTCCATACTTTGTTACATCCTATATTAGTTATTAACATAATTATTATATTTGATATTTGCTATATAATTTTATCTCTAGTTTAATCATAAAATCAAACTTGCTCTATAGGGTTTAACCCTCTACGGACTATTTTATTCAGGATTAGTTATTAAAAAATCAATTTGTCTGAAAATTCTACTAGGAAAATGGAGGTTGATAATGTTGATTTAATAATTTTATTACTATTACTTTTTGACTAGATATAATATTTACTGGATCTTAGGTGGGTAGTCGTGATGTAGTTTATATAGAAGTACTAGATTGTAGGAAGTGCAAAATCTTATATCAAAATCACCATCAATGGATAATCAACTGATAATTGATCGCAATTTAGTTTTAGCTTCCTACAGCTATAAAACTCAAATTATATGCTTCCTCTAAAGTACTTTTTGACTGATTTATAGAACGTTTAGGATTGACGTATTTTTCTACAACTTCTAGAATTTTTTCTGGATCGTAAGATTTAAACAGGTAATCATCAGCACCTACAATTCTAGCTCTAGTCCGGTCGATAATACTATCTTGAGTTGAAAAAAATACAATTGGTATATCTTGAAATGTAGTAGTTTTTCGTAAAAATTCACATATTGTATAACCACTAACTTTAGGCATAATTAAATCCAAAAAAATCAAATCAGGTTGACATTCTTCCAAAACAGCTAATCCTTTAATTGGATCTTGAATATGCAAAATTTCATATCCCAGTGGCTTGATAATTTTATCCAGTAATAAACCAGTACTATAACTATCATCAATACAAGCAATTTTTACTTTCTTAACACTCTTTTCTATGGCTGGCAAGTGGAATTTTTCTGAAGGTGGAAGCCAATCTTCTACTTTGATAAGATCAATTAAGCCTAGTTTTTTAAAGCTATATAAGTTACGGGTAACTGCCTGTAATGAAATTTTCATTTCTAATGTAATATCCCAAATTGTTCGTTTACCATTGAGTAACTTATTGATCTTCAAAACGGATTCGGATTTTTCTTGATTTAATAACTTATCTTTATTTTTGACAATTGGAACAACATCGGGATCAATATGGGATAAACCTTCATTTTGTAAAGACTTTGAAAGTATTTTTGCTGAAGCAAGAACTTCTTTAATTTCTCGCCTTGATAGAAGTAAACTCAAAGTTGTGTGAGAAGTTGAATGTTTCTGTGGATGCCATCTTCTTGTTAAACCTGGTTGATTAATAATAGCAAAGAAAACTTCTTCCGCAATAGTACGCAAAATTGCCTTAGCTTCACTTAAAGTTATCTGATTATCACTAATAGCTGTTTGCAACAATTTATATTCCCATAGTTGACTATTTGTTAACTGATTAACTTCAAATTTAAAGTTAGGACAATGTTTCTTGACAGCTCTATACCAACGTCTGGTAGGATGTAATCCACCACTTGCATATAGAAGATGACCAAATAGAAAATAAAGTTGCCATTCTTGATTTCCATGAGCGACACTCAACTTTCCAGTAACTTGCTTTTTGCTGACTATACTCAGGGTATTTGCTAGCTTAATATAACCAATAGTGGGAGCTGACATAATGATTGAACCTTTCAAATAATAATATTTAATTTTGCAGTATTAAGCAATAGAGCAGCATCATATAGACATAGTATTTATTGTTTCATATTTCCTTCATCATGTCATCGCTTGTTATACTGAGTTTTTTGAATAATTGTACTTATCGATCGGGGTTTTCTCGTAAGTTTTTTGATTTACTTGTAGCAGGAAAAAGTCAACAGTGGGCAAAATGTTTCCTAGTATTCAATTCATTATTACTTCTTGTACTAACTAATTCAATATTGACTCAAACTATTTTTTCTTTAGCACATTTTTTACTGATTATACATCCGCCATTCTACTGATTTTTGAATTATTTTTTTAGCAGAAGGAAGAAGTAAGAAGGAAGAAGGAAGAAGGAAGAAGGAAGAAGAAGAAGGAAGAAGGAAGAAGGAAGAAGGAAGAAGGAAGATTGTAGATATTTTATATTTTCGACATTAGTTCAATTATATCTCATCTGAAGCTCGATTGATTTTACATAATTAGACATTTCCAGGAAAGAGGGAATAGAAAATAGGGATTCAACAATTAATAAGTAATTATTAATTATAGCAATCCTATTTTATTTGTGTATAAAAATCTTAGGGAATAGGAAAAAAGTATTTTTGCTTGCTATGAGATGCACCCTTTTCATAATTTTGTACCACCTCACATAAAATTTGTATAACATCTAAGACCTAACACCTACCACCTAACACCAATTTTATAAATGTTTGCTACAAATAGGTAGGGTACTTTTTAGGAGTCAGTCCTCAGGAGTCAGGAGTCGTATGGGAATAGATTTAATACCAGTTTTTAGGTCATAAATTATCTTTTTTATCAAAGGGACATTTCCTGCAAATTTTTTTTATTGCACTTATTATTCGTAACATTCTTTTTTCAAAATGGTATTA
>NZ_JAAHHG010000262.1 GCF_010692555.1 Okeania sp. SIO3B5
CCTGTTGCCTGTTGCCTGTTGCCTGTTGCCTGTTGCCTGTTGCCTGTTGCCTATTCCCTATTCCCTATTCCCTATTCCCTATTCCCTATTCCCTCTTTATTAATTATGTCTGATAGAAAAATAGTTACACTTTTAACTGATTTTGGATTAAAAGATGTTTATGTCGGTGTGATGAAAGGTGTAATTTATCAAATTCATCCCACACTAACGATCATAGACCTCACCCATGAAATTCCTGCTCAAAATTTATTTGCAGCCAGATTTTGTTTAAAAAATGCTTATCCCTATTTTCCCCCAGGAACAGTTCATGTTGCTGTTGTCGATCCAGGTGTAGGAAGTGTCAGAAGAGCGATCGCTATTCAATTATCAACAGGTTTTTTCGTCGGCCCCGATAACGGTATTTTTAGTGGAGTGCTAGAAAACTTAGATACACAAGAAATAACAGTTGTCGAATTAACAAATTCTGACTATTGGCGCACAAATTCACCTAGTACAACCTTCCACGGTAGAGACATATTTGCTCCTGTTGGCGCTCATATTGCTAGTGGTGTTTCATTAGAAAATTTGGGAGAAAAAATTAACCCAGAAAGTTTAATAAAATTACCCTTAAATAAAATTACTCTCACAGACTCAGGTATTGAAGGTTCAGTTCAATATATTGACTATTTTGGCAATATAATTACTAATATTCCCAGAAGTAATGTTGAGGGTAAAACCTGGTCAGTCGTGATTCAAAAAAATGACAATCTTTCATCCGATAAAACTATAGTCAGTGGCAATACTTATAGTGACTGTAAACCAGGGGAACTAATTGCAATTGTTGGTTCTCACGATTTTGTTGAAATCGCTGCTAATGGGAGTAGCGCTCAATCTCAGCTTAATTTGAAGTATGGAGATAAAGTTCAAATTACCGGGTTTTAACTCAGGATGGTTTTTTCAGTTTAGTATAAAATCCGTAGCTTGCTTAAGTATTTATATCATGTCCGGATAATTAGTGATAAAAAACTTTCTCCTTCTTTTCTTCTTTCTTCCCTCCTGAATTCTGAATTCTGAATTCTGAATTCTGAGTGTTTATTTATAACTGTTCAACCGGACATGATATTATATCATGTCCGGTAGCATCGGTCTTGTATAGTAAATAGGCAACAGGCAACAGGCAACAGGCAACAGGCAACAGGCAAGAAAAAAACCTAAATTTCCTGTAGATATCCACGCTAACTTTTACACAAACGATACCAACGGACATGATATTATACTATATAAATTATCTTCGTTTACCTCAATCGAGAGTCAAGTTCTCAGTTAAATATTAAGCATAAATACTTATTCTGATTATTGAAGACTTCGATGGGTGCATTCCAGGTAGTAGAGAGCATAAACTTTTTACCCTTCATCAGTCCACCCGATCCATATTCACCACCACTAAACGCAAAAAATTCACCATAAGCATAAACATTATCTAGATATCGTTTTAAGGTTGATGGCATCATAAACCAGTAAACTGGGTATTGAAAGATTACTGCGTCAGCTTGTTTAAACTTGGCGATTTCTTCTGGAACATCGTAGCCTTCTTCAACAATAGTAGTTAAAATATTATAATGAGCTTTTAAAGTTTCTACTGCGATCGCAAAAAGACTTTGATTATAATTACCTTTAGCAAATTCATTAGTTTCTTTACCTAAAATTAAGAGCAGAGTTTTCATTAGTTTGCTTTGATTTATTTGGTATTTGTCACTGCCTGCGTTGGTAACTTGAGGTATGATATCATGTCCGGATAAGAGCGCCATAGAACTCCATAACCTTTACGCTCCCCGAAAAACTTTCTCCTTCTACTCGGGGTTTCTTCTTCTTTCTTCCCCTCCTGGGAGGGGCGAGGGGTGGGTTGACTCCTGACTCCTGACTCCTGACTCCTTAGTAATTAAGATTAATATCATACACGCGCTTTACCAACACCGTCACTGCCTTAATTAAAAGATATAAAATTAAGTTACTATAGTCAACCAGTATACTTTTAGTAACCAGGTGGGAAATGAGTTCTAAGATTGAAATTGAAACCGACGATCTAGGTCGCAAGCGGGCAATTGAACCCTGTCTTGAACCTTGTCCAATCGAACGCGGAATGAGGCTTATCGGTGGAAAATGGAAAGGATCTATTCTGTGGCATCTCAAGGATAAACCTGTACGCTGTGACGTTCTCCTACATCAAATCAAAGATTATGATGTAGGCTTCCCAACCTCACGGACGTGGGCTTTCTGTTTTGCTGGCGCAACGCTACGCGTTACATGTCGCGGAGCGAAACACAGGGAGTGCAACCACTTAACCCTCCACAGACACCAGACGATGAGACCCACCGCCTTTTTGTACTAGACAATTCTGTACTCATCTAGTTCCCTCAAGAGTTTTACCTTTTCACGGGTTGACGCTTAACTTCTGAATTGAACCCCATACTCTATGTCGTTTTCTATGTGCTGTTATCAGGTGCGTATTACCGCTACTCCTAATATAGTCAAAATAACACAAAGAAGTACACAATGCAAGAAACTAAGTGGACGCTACGCGGTTTATTTGTTGTTCGGCAATTCCCCTCCCGTTAACATTCGTATAACGGGAGACCCCTTGCCGACATCAAAGTTGGCGATTTAGTTCGTCAACTCGGTGGAGCGAGTAAAAAGATAGTAACTCAAAGGCTAAGAGAGATGGAGAATGATGGTTTGGTTAAGCGTGAGGTCGTTAGTACAAGACCTTTTGTTGTCACTTACGAGACAACTAATTTTGGGAAAACAACACTTTCTTTTTTAGAGGAGTTGAAGCAATGGGCAGAAGAGCAAAATATCTAGGATTTGCTGAAAAAGTCTTTTTCAGGAGTAGGGGAGTAGTTAGGGTCTGCTGAAAAAATTGGTTGGTGGGGGTAGGATACGGAGACGCGGAGACGCGGAGACGCGGAGATGGGGGAACAGACAATGGTTTCGCCATTTTATGTGAAGAAATTTTCTTGAATTTCAGCAGAAAAATTCAGTACTTTTTCGTACCTCGTGCGTAAGTCCTGTTATATAAAAATTTGTAGGGATAGAATACTCATGCTCCTAGTTTTGGCAAGTTAACCAAATACTTTGCACAAATATCCCACCCCTACAAAATTTAATTCTACTCAACAGAGATGCTAAGGTAATAATCCAAGTTATACCTTACGATAAGGTACCATACCCAGATTGATACTGCCTAGATTAACTCGTGTTGCTGCACCTTGAACATTAAGACCCCGTGCTAAATCTAAATAAAGGGAAGGATCGCCTGCTTGAGCTTTCTTTTCTTGGGGAGTAAAGCGACGTAATTGATTTTGGTAAATGACTTGAGGGAAACCAAGAATAGTCCGATGGTAAAAACCATAACGAGGTGTCTTTAGGTTGAAAGGAGTTTCTCCTCCTTCCCTTTGGGGTATAACCCGACGACGTTGGTAAGGTACAGTCTCAAAACCAAAGTTGTCGAGGTATTCCTCGCTATTAAGCAACTCATCAATGAAACCTTCGATACCCTTGGTCGCTATAACGATAGACCAAGCAATTTTTTCCCTTTCGCTGTAAACATCACGACCTAAAACCCGTTGAACACATAACTCAACAAAGCGATAGTTGCTATTTGTATCGTAGTTGTTACGACGGAATGGATCAGAAACTACCAAACCACGAATAAAATCTCTAACTGTAATTTGACCATTTTTGAGTTGAGATTCTAGGAAGATTTGGCGATCGCTCTTGAGAATTTGATGTTCGCTATAAATTTGGCGATAAGCTGCCCAAATTAACTCATCCCACCCTGACCCTGAAGGTAAAGATTCGGCGGTATAAATCATTGGTTGGTCATCACCAGGGACCTCATAACCCGCAACTCGTGAGTTTTGAGTAATAGGTTGGTATTCTAATAATGGAATCACCACGTGAGAATCTCCTTAAAATTATTAAATTTGATTTATCAAGTGTGGCCAAAGCACACTAAACCTTGCTGCGATTCAAAAAATTGCATCATTGACATCTTCTCCCGTTAAATCTAAAGATTATAATGGGAGATTCCTAAACCTCACGATTTAGGTTTACTGCTTGAATGGCACTTATCTAGACTGTTGCCAGTCCCTGACAGTACGTCTACACAGTCAATTTATTCTACTATCTGCAAAGGCCGCAGTCACACCTCAATGATGGAGTGCTTATTATTTGTTTAGTCGCGATTCATCTCCGGGTAAATCGGAGATTATACCGGGAGTCTTCTCGCTCCATTTTTGATAGCCAATCTTTAGATTAAGGGATTTAGGCAATCCAAGTCTCACTTTTATTAACTTACGCAACAATCTGTAACATTTTGATAGATATTTACTGACTTTGAGGATAATTTTATCTATAAGTAGGGTTTGCGCTCAAAAGTCTTATGGGTGAGGGTAGGAGACAACCCACCCCTCGCCCCTCCGGTGGAGGGGAGGGGAAGACAGGAGGAACGGGATACTTAGAGGAAGTAGGAGTAAGAATTGTCAGAATAATTTTCTCCCCAACTATGCGCCTAAAATACGCTCCTTTTTGAGCATTAAGAGCTGAAACAGGCGCACTTTTTAAAGGCCCCAAAAAGGCACTTGTCTTGATATGTCAATGCTTTGAGATTTAATCAGCAAGCCCTAAGTACTAAAGTACTACGCAAATAGGGCACGGAAATTTATAAATACGGATGCGAGTCCGCGACGACGACAGTCGCATCTACTAGCGCACCAAGCAGCTCAAAGTTAGTCAAGCATTACTTCTAACTTCTAACTTTTAACTTTTAACTTTTAACTTTTAACTTTTAACTTTTGACTTCTAACTTCTAACTTCTAACTTCTAACTTTTGACTTTTGACTTTTGACTTAAGCATAGCGCTATATCTACCAGCCAAAAGCAGAATAAAACTGTGTAGTATTCTGTGAGGTTTCTGCTTCTGAATCTGAGTTGCTTTCCTCGGCTCGAACTTCTGTACAAAATGTAGAAGTATTAAATCCTCCAAACCGTTTCACTGCGCTAGTCCGCATCCTGAGATTAGGGTTTGCAAACCAGAATCTTTCAATAGAACTCATAGTTTCATATTCCGTAATGAGATTTAGTCCATCTTCATCATCCATCTCAAAGCGTCCCACAACTGGCACAATTTCTGCATAGCCTCGTTCTCGCAACATTCTCCCTTTTCTAGGATTTTCTGGATCTGGAACAATCGCAAATACAGTTGATCCTTTGTGATTTTCATCATCTTTATCCCAGGCCATGGAGCCATCCCAAGTAACAAAAGCGCCTCCTGCAGCCAAACTTGGGTCAATTTCGTGCATTTTACAGATTTCTACTACTTTCGGATCTCCAGGACTCAAGCTGATTACTTGAATATCTGAGCTGCCCATTTCTGCTTGTCTGAAGGCTAGATGATGGGTTGTTCGTTGCGATCGCCATTTACCAGCACTCTTTTGAAAAAATTCCATTGCATCCATTTGCCCTTCTCCATCTTTAAATTTTTAGGATATTAGTTCTAGCCTAATCATCATAATACTTCTGGCTTTTATTAATCTAATGTTAACTTTTGTCGAATAAATTAGTTTTGAAATGTACATCATGGACAGAATGTCAAGCTAATGTTACGATAATTTACATAAGAGTAAATACATCAACTTAACTGTGGCCTTAATATATTGGCCAATATCTATGATCTAGATAATTAAGGAGTAAACTATGGAAATGTCTAATAGCTTAACTATGGAGCAACAGTTCAAATTACAAGTTCTACGGGAGCAAGTGAAAGGTTTAAGTCGGGAAGAAGCTCAAGAATATTTAGTTGAAGTGTTGCGACAGACTATGGTTAAGGAGAATTTGTTTAAAAACTGGATGAAGGGCAAAATTTAACCGATGTTTCTCAATAAAGACAAGAATATATCGGTAATTAATAACTAACCCCACCCATCTGTAGATATGGGCGGGGTTTATACTTTCAATATCATGTTCGGTAGAACCGTTCTAATAGTAGATATCGTAGTTTTGCTCAATCAATCACATAAGTATTGCAGAGGCTCAAGCCCAACTACAAACAAAAACATAGGAATATTTAATATGTGGATATATCTAATAATTAACCTTTTCTTCTAGATAACTAAAAACTTCTTCCTCTTTCCTTTTTCCTTCTTCCTTCTTCTACTGCATGATCTTTTGCAAAGACTTTAATCCTTTCTTCATTCTTCGAGAAACAGTAACAGCACTGATCCCCATCCGCTCGGCGGTTTCCTTCTGAGTCAAGTCACAGAGAAAAACAAACTCCAGAACCTTACGAGTACCCTCTTCTAGTTTGGCCAGCGCTTGCTGTAAACGAATTTGGTCTTCTTGAGCTAACTGAAAACTACGATACTGACTATCTGGAACTAATTCTCCTAAACAAGTGGTTCCATTTATTTCATCTTGAACTGGAGCATCTAAACTCAGAGGAGCACGGTTACGACAAGCTAATTGAATTTCCTGCCACTGTTCCAAAGAAATATCCAATGCAGAGGCCACCTCTAAATCTGTAGGTTTCCGTTTTAACTTCACTCGGAGGTCTTGGATAACTTTTGTGGCCTGCCGATCCATAGCTAGCCAATTTCTGGGAATGCGTAAAGAAGGACTTTTATCTCTGAGATAATGCTGAATTTCACCCCGGATATAAGGACTAGCAAAAGAACTAAAGGCTCGTCCCTTCGATATATCAAATCGCTCAATTGCTCTAATTAATCCAATACAGCCTACTTGGAGTAAATCATCGTAGGTTTCAGTACACCTATTCAACCAATGATAAACTTCCTTTCTTACAAGTCCAACATTCAGTTTTACTAATTGGTTGCGGAGATGATGAGAAGGGGACTGTTGATATTGGCGCAACAGTTCCAGGTTTTCACTTTTTAGTTTTTGAGTGATAGTGGTAGACATAGGTATATTTTGACTCTCCACGGACTAAAGTCGTGTGAATTCTTCAGAGGAGCTTTCTATAGGTTTAAAACCACGATTTCCACATTGCTCGGAACGACCACATTGCCAGTACCGTACCGTAGTACGCATACAGCAGCAGCTCACTAGGCGGTGTCAATTGCCACTACTATCTCCGGTGTGGCGAGCATTGAGGCTACTTTTTTTGGTTGTTAGTTGATTCACTCGCTCTGAGGTACAACGTGCTGTCTAACGGCTGGAAACAGAGTGCTGGCAAGCACCGAGCCACCTTTTCGGTTAACTACCATTTAACGTGTATCGTCCATTAGATATCGGGCTTTCACCATGATTCAGAGGTCAATGTGTCTTTAGTAGTAAATCATAACACATTTTTTTGACTACGGGTTAAAACCTGCCCAAGTCGTTTCAATCCATCGCTTAAAAGACGGTGGTTTCCGACTTACCTAATTTTCAAAATAATTCTGATAAAAACCTAGTGATGGTAAATCAAATACGCACTATATTATTAGACGTCTTCTACTAGGAATTGTCTGTTTATAAAATTATTGCTGTGACTATTGGAATCTTGGATTGTGATATTAGACACAATTTATTCATAATAGTTTGAGTTATATTCTAAGCCTTTTTATTATTGACTGCTCCCCGGACTTAAGTCACGGGGATTCTAAGTTGATACTACGCAACAGGATAAATCCATGTTGCTTCGTTTTTTCGAGCGCTGACCAAAGATATATTCTCTGGGGACAATTTCCGCGGCGCCCCTACACAGTCGGCTTAAGTAGGGGCGATTCGCGAATCGCCCCTACAGCTTTGCGGCTTACTTTTGTGATGATATTTGCAGCCCCGTTACAGTCTGCATTAATTAACCAATTATTACTACTTCTATACAAACCACGCTTTATTCTTTTCGGTGATGGTTTCCAATCATTGGGTTTCTCACCATAAATAGGCAGATCGTCACCATCTAAAAATGAAGCAATACTTGTATAACTTTCTTCGGTTTCAATCAATATTATTCCATATTCATCGCACAACTGAGCTATTCTTTCTTTGAGTCTACCTGTGGGAATTGGTACAAATTCTGAATTACTTTTTTTTCCTAATTCTATTTGATTTTTCTGACCTTGATTCCAACCAAAAACAATTGTACCAATAGAATTTTTTAAGCAATGATTAATTACTATTCTGGCTGCTTTATTTATACCCAAATCGGATTTGGCGGTTACGTTTTTCAGTAATAGAAGCTAGTCTATTTGACCAAAATCCTAAAGGTAGATTTTCTTTAATGGTTGATACTTGTTTGTTGTACCAACGATTCATTGATTTAATCTGTTTCCCATCTACAACCCGCGCTAGTACCGACATTAGATACACAGGTCAACCAATTATTTACACCATGGTCTATCCCTAATACATTGTCTTGATTTAATAAAGGTTTAACTAATTCTTCTTTTTCATAGACAAATTCTTGGGTAAAGCATCTATTTCTCGGTAATATTCTCAGTTCTTTAATACAAGCAAAGTTGAGATTACTCGGCATAGGAATATAAAAGCAATCTAGACCAAACCAGCGCTTACAAGTATTACAAGCGTGGCACTCTAATTTGATTACCTTTAAGTTTTAATGCATGAGTTGGGTAACTAACTGTAGCCATTCCCCCTTTTTTTCTGTAGTTAGGAATCCTTGGTCTTTCTAAGATTTTTCCTGAACTATAGGCTTTTATTAGACCATAATAAGACCTAAATGATTCACCTACAGTTCTCAATATTTGTTGTGCTGAAGAGCGAATATAAAACTTTATAGTGATTGTTCTTTTTGTAGACCAATTCCTGCGTCAAACTTGCCCAGAGTTTTGTGATACTTAAAAAATAATTGCCGACCATAATATATTCCCATGTTAGTAAGCTTGTGAGACTGTTCACACAAGAACGTTAAAATAGGAATTAATTCGGGATTTTTACCTACTAACACTTGCTGACAAGAGTACATTTGAAATGGTGGTTGGATGTCTTTATTGCGAGTAATAATAACACAGGACTACTTTAGTTGTCTAGTCTAAACGACTCGGTTGTTTTCATCCCCCGGTTAAAACACGGGGCCTTCAACGTAGCTTTTCGGTAAAATAAAATACATCGGATTAAAATCCGACTCCTCGCCTTTCATCCATCGCTTAAAAGACGATGGCTTTCATGATCCCATGTTATTTCGGTAAAATAGCAATCCTATTTCATTTGTGTATAAAAATCTTACTGTTTTTAGGGAACAGCGGTGCGACGCTGCGTCGCCGTCAGCTCACTGGCGGAATGCTGACCAAGAGAGGGAATAGGGAACCGATAAGAGTTTCAGTTTTTTTCTCTACTCCCTACTCCCTAAAATAAACGAATTTTGTACCTCACGATTCTTGGAAATTGCTAGAAGTTGCTATAGGATCAATAATAATTTTTAATAATAATATTTATTAGTTGTTTAAATATTTTTCTAGTAAAATCTAAATCTAATAACAATAGAGGAGTGTTTAGCCCCTCTATACATATTCCTTTTTTATGGTCGTTACCCTTCTATTGCGTGTTTAGTTTTAGGTTTTAGGAAGCAGATTTTTTAACTGCACTATTACAGACCAATTACTGTTGAAAACTTCACAGTCACCAGGAGTAAAATTAGCCTTTTGGATTTAATTTCCAATAAGATTGAACCTAAAACCTACCGCTTACAACCTCCAATGAAAAGACATTTTTAGATGAAAAGAAACAGTTGGTTATCTTCACAAACTTTCAATTTTGATGGGTAGGGTCTTTAATCATATTAAGTTGCACAAGCAATTTAATTTCAGACCCAATATCTAGCTTAAGAAGCTGTGTCTATTCTACCGTAAAAAGTACCACCAATTTTAACTTCTACAGCCTCTTTTGCGCCCAAGTCTGTATCAGAAGGCTGAATTGCTTCAAAGATACCAGCAACTTCACCAGTTTCGCTGTCTACTTTAGAAATTCTCAGGGAAATTTCACCAGCTTTGAGACTGGTATCTGCAAACTTAACATTAGCTTTAACAAACTCTGTATCATCTGCACTAGCTGGTAAAGCTACTGCATTATCATATCCTGAAGTAACACCACGACCTTTTGGATCTAGGAAGCTAGAACCTCGATAGGAAGGAACGTTATATATACCCTCAAAATCGATAGAAGTATTGATAGCAGAAACACCAGGCTGACTTTTAGCTACAAGTCCTTTGACGGTAAATAGAAAAGGTACTTCCTCACCACCGGGTAAGAGAACAGTTATAGGCTGAAAATCAATACCATACTGCTCTTTAAATGTCAATGCGTTATCTGCATCGAAGATCAGATCTCCTGTTACTTGGTCTAAGCTAGAAGTATAACGTGTCAATTTTCTTCCTTCTACAAATTCTGCTTTCTGGCGTTTATTAGTAGGTTCTTCCTTGACAAAATATTCAGTTGGCTGTATGCACAAATCTGTCAAAATATAAGAGCTATCGCGGTCAAGGGCAATGGAACCACGAGCTGTTTCTGGTAACTCAGGACAGTTGTTAGCCAAACCAGTATTTACAATATCTTCGTAAGTAAGTGTTTGACTGCTATCTGGACCTTCTGAGCAAGCGGTCAAAAAACTCAAACACACAGCTAATAGTGCTGCAATTATAGTGCGATACCTCATTGTTAACCTCAAGATTTAATATTCAACAATTAACATTGCTACTGCGTTTTGTGTTTACACAGTATAAATAATCCGATTTTTGATTTTTGATTTTATCGGAAGGAAGTTAGGGCAATAGAATCTATAGTTGTACTCCATCTTCCCAAGTGGCTTTTGTCAGAGCAAATTTTCCATACTCTGTTAGCATTGATAGGTGTTTAAACTCATGTACATAACCCTATTTCCTAAAAAAAGGACAGTAATTCAAAGCATATTTATCTTTGTATTAATCCAAAATAGTATTTTACATTGCTTGTTACTTTATTCCTAAGTCAGTCATATAAATTAAAATTGCATAAGTAAATATGCTTAAGGTAAAATATTGCTGTAACTAATTTCAAATAAAATTAATATCTAAAACAAGCAAGATATTTTTGAATTACCCATACGAGGACAAATTAATTGAGAGCTTGATAGTTTATATAAATTTGATGTTAATTAATGAATTATGGATACAAATACAGACAATCAGTCAACACAATTACACAATGATTTACAATCATTGACACATTCACTAAGAGCTTTAGCAAAAAATCATCACGACGATCCAATAGCAATGTTAGCTATGCTACGAACTCTCGAAGGTTTACATCAAGAACTCAGAGAAGGTTTATTTCAACAAGCATTACCAGATAATCGTCAAGCACTCTACAATTTACTTAAAGATATTGAAGCGAAGGGAGGTTGGCCTTATATTCCCCGATTAAGACTACGCTCTATTTTAGAAAATTGGTCTTCTGAAGATTTATAACATTTCTTGGTCTGATGTAGATTCAGGTAAAGCTTGACTAATATTATCTATGAAGTCTTCTTCTGTAATTATTGAAGCGGGAACATTTACTAATACTGCTAATAATCTACCATTATCAATAGTAATTAATGTATCTCTGAAATTTAAACCTGTTCCTTGTTCAAAAGTTAAGTCGCCAAAAGTTAAGTCACCATCTAAGGCCAAGAAATCTTCCAAAGGACTAAAATCATTAATCACATCAATATTACCCAATTCTCCAGGTAAAACAAATATATCGGAACCTTCGCCCCCGGTTAAGGTATCTTCTCCAGCATCTCCAAATAATATATCGTTGCCTCGATCGCCTAACAAAGAGTCATTACCATCACTACCTTGAAGTGTATCATTATCCTTTCCACCAAATAATGTATCGTCACCAATACCACCAATAACTAAGTCATTATTCGCGTCACCAAAGAGGGAGTCGTTTTCTTGTTCTCCAAAAATTGTATCATTACCCTTTCCACCGCGAAGATTGTCCAAATTGTCTCCACCAAAAATTTGATCGTTACCTCTATTACCATTAATCAGATCGCTGCCATTAATTCCAAATAGAGTATCATCACCTGCTTCTCCAAAAAGAGTGTCATCACCACTACCTCCATCTAGAGAGTCATTACCGTCACCACCAAAAAGAGTATCATTTCCTATACTGCCATTTCCAATATCATTTCCACTATCTCCAAATATTAGGTCATCGTCAATATTCCCAAAGAGACTATCATTTCCTTCATTACCTCTTAATGTGTCGTTACCATCTCCTCCAGTAACTAAATCAATTCCTTCATTACCAATGACTTCGTCATCTCCAGTCTGTCCAAATAACGAGTCGTTGCCTTCTTCTCCTGCGAGAAAATCATTTCCCGGACCACCTTCAATACTATCATCTCCAAGACCCCCTAATGCTGAGTCACGGCCATCTTCTCCTTGTAATAAATCATTACCTTCACCACCACCTAAAATATCCGATCCAATACCACCAATAATTTCATCTTCTCCTTCTCCACCATCTTGAATATCATCTCCTGCTTCACCGAAGATAGTGTCATTTCCACCAAACCCTTCCATTACGTCAGGTTCTTGAGAGCCTATTAAGAGGTTATCATTGTTATCTCCTGATATATTAGCCATATTATTTAGATACTCCTATAGTTATGGTTTGATTTTTTTTCATATTTTATCTTGGATTTTGGCGATGAATGTCTCCCCTATCCTTACAAGTTACTTTTGACTGAAAACTCAACTATTTTGTTTCCTATTTATGTCAGTATTCAGCTTGTTTTTTGAATTCAAGTCTACATTAGTTGGATAGTTCAATAATGAATAATTGATAATGAATAATTGATAATTAGGGTTTGCTGAAAAAGTCTTTTAGTAGGGGTAGGAGTCAGGAGTCAGGAGTCAGGAGAAGTGGGAATTTAGAGGAGTTAGGAGTAAGAATTGTCCCAATATTGTTCTACCATAGTCAGCTCAAAATACTAGCTTTATGCAGCTCTAGGTACAGAAAAGCTGGCACTTTTTTGAACTCCAAAAAGGCTAATACCTCTATTTATCAATACTTTGAGAATTAATCAGCAACCCCTAATTACCTCTGCCTAAAAGCTATGCTTTATAAACATCTTTATAAACATAAAAATTGACAAAAATATCATCTGATGTATTACATTCTGAAAGCTCCTAGTGTCGTTGCGATCGCAACGACAAAAAACAACTTTTAGAAGTTCACAAATTAGTCAATTTCTCAAAGCTTGTAAAACAAACAAAATGCTCGTAAGCTTTTGATAATAGGCATTATCCACTTTTGTAAATAATTTTGCTTATAAAGCATAGCCCTAAAAGGAAGAGGATTGACTAAAAAGATTTTTTTTGCTTCTCCTGTAAAGGAAAATTTTTAAACCTGAATTATTCGGTAAATTTGGCTAATTTTTTTTAAGTTTTACTGTGAACTTTAGTTGAAATTTTGAATACTAATTCCTGTTTTATTTAGTTATGAATTTGAGGCAGGATAGACACATACTTTCCTGAAATTTAACTGTTAATTCTATAAGGTTATGGAAGACAGAAATATTAGTTATGGAAACTTGCTCGGGGAAACTTTTAAAATTATTACTGATATATATTTACCTATCTTGATTATAGGTTTATATCATGTTCGGATAATCAGTTATAAAAAACCTTATATCTTTGAACCAATATTCCCTTCTGCCTTCTGCCCTCTGCCTTCCTTTCTCCAAAGTATAAGTATTTAACCAAACATGATATTACCTACTTTTTTATTGGCAGTAA
>NZ_JAAHHG010000263.1 GCF_010692555.1 Okeania sp. SIO3B5
TGTCATAATCATCCCAAAATACTAGCTTTATGCAGCTCTTGCCACCGAAAAGCTAGTACTTTTTCCAGACATAAAATTGCTCAAACAAATATCAGTCAATACTTTCAGATTTAATCAGCAAACCCTACTTAGTTTACCTCTTGAATAAAAAATACTCATCATTTTCTGTTTTTTCCGAGGGTGATATTTGCCATAATTTTTGGCATTCTTCAATGATTTTTTTAGAGCAATTTCTATGTTTTCTAATATTTTTGTATTCTCTAATATTTTTGTATTCTCTAATATATTGATATTGCCACTTAAATATGAATTTCAGATGAAATCAGTTGGCTAAAATATAGAACAAGGTATAGCAATTCTCAGTACTGGTGATGTACAAAATTCTAAGCTTTAGGCAAGAGGGAAAGGGAAGAAAGATAAAAGCTGCGGAATGCTGCGCAAACAGCTATTAGCTGTCAGCAGCTAGCCTCCTGGATCAGAACTGCGGACTTCAGCAACAATACTCTCTTCTTAAGGGCAGTATTTAAATTAAAATAGAGCTTTAAGGGCAAGGGAGACAACTTTTGTAGTAATATCATGTCCGGATAATCAGTGATAAAAAACCTTTTCCCTTCTAACCTTTTCTTTCCTCTCTTGGTGCGCATTCCCTTGCGTCTGACGCGCCCCGCGGGGTCGCACCGCTTCTGCCTCCTGCCTCCAGCTCCCGCTGCCTTACCTCCTCCAAAGTGTAAGTATTCAACCGGACATGATATAAGACAATTAATAAAGCTTTGATTCTAAACTAAAAGCAATAGCTGTTAACGCAGTTCCTCCGGAGGAGGCTAGCTGATAGCTGATAGCTTACAATTAATAAACCATAATCATATTAGGGTTAGATATGAATAATACTAATAATCCTGCTATTTCTTTTCATCATGTAAATAAGATTTATCCTAATAAAACTATTGCTTTGCAAGACATAAGTTTTACCATTAATAATGGTAAATTTGTAACTTTTGTTGGTCCCTCTGGCTGTGGAAAAAGTACAGTATTGCGATTAATATCACAATTAAGTGAAGTTAGTTCAGGAAAAATTGAATCAAATATAAACCAGAATAAAAATGAATTAGCCTTTGTATTTCAAGAACCAGCTTTAATGCCTTGGTCGAACGTTATTGATAACGTACATTTACCTCTAAAATTAACAGGAAAATCTCTCAGAGAATCTCGAACAATATTACAAGAAGCAATTAACTTAGTAGGATTAGATGGCTTTGAAAGTTCTTATCCACGACAATTATCAGGTGGTATGAAGATGCGAGTTTCTATTGCAAGAGCATTAGTAACTAAGCCAAGAATTGTTTTGATGGATGAACCTTTTGGAGCTTTAGATGAAATGACTCGCAGTAAACTTAATAGCGATCTATTAAGGATATGGCAAGAACGAAATTGGACTGTAGTTTTTGTCACTCACAATATTTATGAAGCGGTGTATTTATCTCAACGAGTAATTGTTCTGGCTGCCCGCCCTGGTAGGGTATTAGCAGATGTTAAAATAGATGTGGATTATCCTCGTAATGAAGATTTCCGAATGTCGCAATTATGTAATGAATATTGTCGGGAAATTTATAATTATTTGGAAATGGCAGTATCAGATTATTAAGGTCAAATTTTAGAGGGGCTAACAAATAAATTTTGGCCCCATTATCCTAGTTATTTTACAGATATCTTAAAATATATTCCCCATTCCTAAAATTGTTAAAAAAATATTAAAAAATCATTAAATTTCTACAAAGAAACTAAAAGTAAGAAAAGCATCTATAACGCATACCTCAAAGAAAAGAAATCAAAAAAGCCAAAAAACTATGATACTCGGCTCAAGAAAAGCCGAATCAAATTTGTACTGATTATTTATTAATTACTCAACAAGAAAACCAAAGCAAATATGACTAAAACCCTACTTGTCCCCATCCATGTTGATGCCCTATGTCTAGACAGCGATCGACCTGCTCTCACAACAATGGCTGATTATAGACTATTACCCTATAAGTATCAAGATGATACCCATGGTTCGGGACAAGATAATCTCAGTGAACAGTTACTAGCCCCTTTATTTAACCAAAATTTTATACTGAAAGCAGGAATCCATATCCATTGGTCTTTACCAGATGCCCTAACCAATGGACAACATGATGAAACAGGAACTACTTTTCCTCGTGTACCCAACCGTTGGTTAATTTTACGCCAAGGAGGTGATAAAGGAGAAAAGCAATGGATGATTGAAAGTGACTATCTCTATCCAGAACTTGAACCAGGTGATCGTAGTTCACCACCTGATGCCATTAATATTCTCATGGAACCGCCAGATTTGACCAATATTAATCCTGAAGACCCTAGCACTTACCAATACCAGCGTTATCGCTATATGGGACGTAGTTGGGAATTGGGAGAATGGGAGTCAGAAGGAGGAACTAAGGAATATGCTCCTGCATTGACTGCTATTGGGAATAAAGCAACCATCCCCATATTTGATGAAGTTAAAGCTACCTTTGCCGCATTTTATCCCAATTGCCACAGCGTTTTCGGGTTGGTGGATTCTGAATATACCACTAATACTCCTCCCTCTGGATTGCAATATGACATAATTGGTTATTACAGTGATGAACAACAGGATTTTTTGAAATTATTTCTGGCAGAAAATGATGATAAAACTAATGCAGAATTACTGGAATTATTGCAAGAGGAGTTTAATTGGACTTTAGATTTAGAGCAACTAGAGCAAGGTTTTCCTGAAAGAACGCTGTATCATTCTAGAGTTACTTTTAGTGGTTCAGGTAATTCGGGAACAGATGGAGTGAACAGTTTATCCAATCCAACCATTGCTGTAGCTGATTCTGCTCCCGAAGCTCTTGCTGCTTATTTGCCTCACTCCTTCAACTCTCAGAACAATCCTGACGGCAAGACAATTCGCAAAGAAGTTGAAGACAAGATAGAAGCCTTGCAACTATTAGAAAAGTTGCAGTCACGCAAACTTGATGTTATATCATGTCCGGATAATTAGTTATAAAAAAACTTTCTCCTTCAACTCCAGTTCTTCTTCTTTCTTCCCTCTTTCCTCCTGACTCCTGACTCCTGAGGACTGACTCCTCCGTAGTTATTTATTTATCACTGTTCAACCGGACATGATATTACTCCTAAATTTTTAGAAGGGCAACATCAACTAGGGTTTAGTACTCAAAACGATGGCTATCTGTGGACTCTTCTCCCTGAAGTTTCTCCAGAAAGGAAATTGATTGCCAAGAAACCAGGTCAACAGAGAATACCAACACAACTGGCTCAAGCACTCAATGAACTCAATAGTCTCCAAGAGCAATATCATCAGGCTTGGCTAGACATAGAATCTATGCGTAGGCAGTTGTATAGCCAGTGGTATTACTTTATGAAGAATATTGATGAAGATGGTGGAAATTTCTACAACACTATCAATAGAACCAGTCTGATCCCCTTACGAACAGCGATCGCCCAAGTAGGAGAATTAGAGTTTAGCAAAAATGGAGATGGAAGTGCCACAGTAACGTCAAAGGCTTTGCCTTTTGGTATTCTATCTCAGTTAAATGATGCCTATTCTAAAAAATTTTTCAGTTCTTATGTTAGTACTATTCAAGAAGCTGCCGATGGTAGATATGATGACTGGGATGATATAAAGGTTGAATTTGCCAACTGTGGAGTAACATTATCTGAACGCCCTCCTGTTACAACTATTGTTGAAGGTGAAGCTTGGCAAATAGAAGATTCAGGTCAAATTTATGACGTTAAAGTAGAAGGGGGTATTTTTAACATTTATATTCCTCCCACTGACTCTCAAATAGCTGTTCAAGTCACCAATGCTATTCATAATTTAAGTGAAGCGATCGCCACTAACAACAGCCAAAAACTAACTACTAAATATAACCTCAGACCATTTGTCAGTCAAAATTACTGGCGTGCCAACGAACCAGCAATTTTATTAACGGGAGATGCAGCCAAAGCCCCTCTTCGCTTTGGACAAGATGGACGGTTAAATGAGAATGATTACTTAGAATGTCAGCCTTTAGATTTTGATGTTGAGACAATTATCGATAATTTAAAGCAACTCCAAGGGCAAATTGATAACCTCCAACCTGAAGGAAATCGAGAATCAATTAACTTTATCACTTGGAATGAACAACCCTGGAATCCTTTTGCTTTCCATTGGTCAGTTTTCTTTTATCCTTGTCGTGATGCCGTAAGCGGAGAAGTCCAAGATTATCACCCCAATCAAATTCTCGATAACTATAGTTTAGAACCCAATGCCATAGACTTACAGCTTAAGGCAGGAAAGGAAAGCAGTTTTATTGAAAGTGGCAATACTTATAGCGGTTTTAGTCTTTTAAGTCCTTCTGTGGGTAGTGACTTGAAGGAACGAATCATCTATTATCTGAACGAAGAACTACTTCCTAACTACTATTTTGGTAATAGCATTCCTGAAGCAGATAAAACTTCAGATTACTTGACTGACCATTTTCAGGAGATTAGGGATTGGTATTATGCAGAAACAGGTATAGGAGATAAGCCTGAAGAAGAGCAAGTTCAAGACCCTATCTTCGTAGCCTTATGGGCATACGAGGAAATGGAAGACCTACAATGTATGGCTCAGTGTATAGGTGGTGTAAATGATACTCTCCTGCTAGCTCAACCAACCCTACAACTAGAAGTGGACGATCCTCTGACTAACGATCCAGTAGCAAAAATCTTCCATGAACAAGTACGTTGGACTTTGGGTAATAGTTTACAATACAAATTCCTTACTGGAGATATTTTCAATCCCATCCGTAGTGGGGCGATGTCTATTGGCAGGCTGTGGTTAGTTGATAGTTTTGGACAACACAAAGAAGTAGTAGAAGCAAATTCTGTAACTACTGAGGTTGTCACTACTTACCGCATGGAGCCTTCTGATACTGGTGCTAATAACAAATTTTTATTATCGCCTCGTTTGGCTCAACCTGCTCGTCTCAATTTCCACTGGTTAGCGGCAGATGCTCTCAATGAAGTCGAAATGACTAAAGCACCAGCGAGAACGCCTGTTTGTGGTTGGATTCTTCCTAATAATCTTGATAGTAACCTAGCAATTTATGACCATCAAGGTTTGAGTTTAGGATCTATTGATGTGGATGGCAAGTGGCGTGATGCTCCCGAGGTAACTATCGAGCGGGATAACAATGAGCGTCCTCTGCTGTCAAATTATCATTTACGCAAGCTGGTTCACTATCTTTTAGAACAAAGGGAGGAATTTCAACAACAGTTTCTTTCTACTTTGGATAATTCCTTAGCTACTATCGATCCGGAAAGCTTTGCCGAACATACGACTTTAGCTTTGTTGGTAGGGCGACCTATTGCTGTGGTGAGGGCCACTTTTAGTTTAGAAGTTAAAGGTTTACCCGCGATCGATCCTACAGTTAAAATTGAAAGTACAGAACAAGCACCAGCTAATTATGGGTTTACAGAGGTTAAAATTCCGATCCGTTTAGGAGACTATCAACAACTCAATGATGGTTTAGTGGGATATTGGCGAGAAAAACCTGTAGGTAATGAGGGAGATTATGAATATGAGGGCAATATGTTTTATGCACCCCAAAGTCGTCTTGTCAATCATCCCCTGATTCAAACTGAAAAAGAAGGGTTAGTATATTTTGAGCAAACAGTAGATGCACCTCCTCAAGGGGTGACAATGTTAATTGATCCGAGGGGGGTAGTTCATGCTACTTCTGGAGTTTTACCTAATCAGGAATTACGTTTACCTGGGGAAAATTATAATCATGCTTTACAAAAGATGGAGGTAAATTTCTTATCTACTCCTGTTTTGTCCGATCGGAGGGATAAGACTATTGCTAATAACGATCGACTAGGCATCTTTAATCAAATTGCTATTCCTTTACCTGAGGAACCTGGTAGTACTTGGTCTTGGTTGACTTTACAGGAGGAAAAATGGTCAGAGAAAGAAAAGATTAAACCAGTTAATTTCAAGGCCACTTTTTATCGATCGCAGGAGGCTTCTGAAGGTTGGTTACAATTGAGTCAAATTTATGACCAAGAAGATTCTTAACTCTTGTGAGATAGCCCTTGTGGATAGCTCTTGTGTGATAGCTCTTGTGTGATAGCTCTTGTGTGATAGCTCTTGTGTGATAGCTCTTGTGGGATAGCTCTTGTGGGATAGCCCTCTGGGCTGTCCATTCCTATAGATAACAATTGAAGTCTAAGAATCTTGTTAACTCTTGTGAATTAGCTTTTGTCAATTAGCTTTTGTCAGTTAACTCTTGTGAATTAGCTTTTGTCAATTAGCTTTTGTGAGATAGTCCCTATTTGAGATCAAAACACAGACAATCACAGACAATCATAGACACAGGCTGGAAGCCTGTGCCACAAGCCACAAGCAACAAACAATAGATAGACAAACAAGCACAAACACAGATATAATCACAGACACACACACACACAGACACACACACAGGCTGGAAGCCTATGCCACAAGAAGAACTCAAGATTACACAAAGAGATTTACCTCACTGGGAATTTAATGGAGCTGTATATTTCATTACTTTCAAAACCAGGAACAGACTTGAATTGACTCCGGCAGCTAGACAAATTGTTTTAGATGCTTGTCTATTCTTTCATGGAAAGCGATATGATATTTTTGTTTTAGTTGTTATGCCAGATCATGTTCATATGTTAATACATCCTCTAGTTAAAGAGGAATCACAGGAGGAATATTGGTCTGTTAGTAGTATTATGCACAGCATCAAAAGCTACAGTGCCAAACAAATTTTGAAAATTATGACCAATATTGGTAAAGTTTGGCAGTCAGAAAGATACGATCGCATTGTCAGAAATGACTTAGAATTAACAAATGTGTGGGAATATATTCGCCAAAATCCTGTTAAAGCAGGATTGTCAGATTCCCCAGAAGATTATCCCTTTTTTTGGCAAGATACAGAGTTACAAATTTGAGAGGGATTATAGTAATTACATTAATTACAGACAATTCTTGTGGCACAGGCTGGAAGCCTGTGATTGCCTGTGATTGCCTGTGATTGCCTGTGATTGCCTGTGCCACAAGACAAAGTTAACAAGTTAACTAATTAATAAACAATTTCTTTGGAGTTTAAAAAATGAGCATTTCTGATATTACTAATCCTGATGATGTTACTGTCGAGGTAGTGGCAGGTCTTACAACAATGGAAGACTTTATTAACTTAATCATTGACGCATTTGGCATCTCAGAAGATGATGTAAATTTAACTGCTATTGATATATTTACTCTTACAGAAGCTACTGTAGAAATCGACCAACAGAAAGGTAATTATGACTTTACTGTAGGAGTTACCATAGATATTAATCAAGATGATGAGGGAAATGCCACTAAAGAATTAAGTGGTAGCCTCAAGATCGACATGAAATACACAGGTATTGATAAATACACTGGCGAATATGGTGGTTCTTTATCTATTCCTCTTTCAGATGGTACTAATCTCATCTTTGATTTATATTATCAAACCAAAAATGAACCATCGGGGGATGATGTTAAATTAGTTGTTGGACAACTAAATATTCAAGAAGAACAAGATATAGGCAATGTTAATTTAGCCAATTTAGTTGGGGAAATTTGTCCGGGTTTAGAATCATTATTTCCTGAAGAACTTGTAGACGCATTTAATCTTCAAGAAAATGTCCTGTTGGGAATTTATAGCACCATAAATAATCAGGGAATTCTCAGGAAGAAAATGCTGTTTAGCATTGGTTTTAATGCCAATATTCAGTTCAGTCGAATTCCTTTAGTTGGAGACTTCTTACCCCAAGAAATGTACTCCAGCCAGTTTGCTTTTGAATTTTTAGTGTCATTGCAAAAATACACTCAAAAAGAACTAAGAATTCTCAATGGCTTGCTAGAAGAACTCAATACCCCATTAAAAATCAAACCTCCTTCTACCACTATTAATGAATTGGATAGGGGAGCAAGTATTATTGCTTATTTTGATATTCTGGGTTACATAAAAGCATGGTTATTAAACTTAAAACGTACTAAAAGTAGTGGTAGTGGCAGTACAGGTGGCGGTAGTAGTGGTAGTGGTAGTGGTACAGGAGGTCGCAGTGCCAATATAACAGTGCAAACTGAAAAATCCTCTAACAAACTTGATAGAGGCTCAAGTATTATTGCTTACTTTAATATTTTTAAGATTTGGGGTTGCATAAAAGCATGGTTATTAAACTTAAAACGTAATATCAGTCAAGGTAGCGGTAGTACTGATAGTGACAGCGGTACAGCTAGTAAAAGTGCAAACATAACAGCACAAACGGAAAAATCCTCACTTGTTACTTCTTCCACAACTACCACACCTACCTCCAGTGATGACAATCTCATTACCCTAGCTGATAATGGTGTCTGGTTAGAAATTCAGAAGTCCTTTGGGCCAATTCGCTTTGAAAAAGTGGGCTTGGTTTACAAAAAAGGACAAATGCACCTCACCCCTCAATTTATCATTCAAGATTCTTCCTTGTTGCTTTCTCTCAATGCTCTTTCTATTAGTTCTCCTTTAACTGACTTTAATCCTGAGTTTAATCTTGATGGCTTTGGTTTACAGGTAATTTGTCGGGGGTTAGAAATTTCAGGAGCATTCCTGGCTAAGGAAGGCAGCGACTACGATGAATATTTAGGCACGGCTACGGTAGGATTTACCAAGGGTAAAGGGGGTAAATCTGCCTTATCTCTCTCTGCTATTGGCGGTTATGCTAATTATACTGATAGTGGAGAATTTGCTCTGTTCATCTACTTGGCAGGTGATTTTCCTCTTGGTGGACCTCCTTTCTTCTTTGTTACTGGTCTTTCTGGAGGATTAGGCTACAACTATGATTTAATTGTGCCTCCTCTAGAAGACTTGGATGAATTTCCTTTTGTGTATCAAGCAATGGAGGGACCTGATCCCATAGACCCCAGTAACACCGAGGCGATCGTTACCGAACAATTAGAGCTTTTAGACAAATATATACCACCTCTCAAAGGAACTGGTTGGGGTGCTGTGGGTCTTGACTTTACCTGTTTCAAAATTATTGATTGCTTTGGTTTAGTGACTTTTGCTATTAGTCAGAGTGATTTTGAACTGTGTTTAATTGGTATTGGACTTTTACAACTTCCTACCACTCTTGGTCGCTTTGAGCCTATTGCTCAAGCGGAAGTAGCTCTAGAAGCACGTTTTGCTCCTATGGATGGAGTGTTGATGGTTCGCGGACAACTCACTCCCAATTCTTATATCTTTAGTCGCAATTGCGTTTTAACAGGGGGTTTTGCTTATGGTTTATGGTTCTCCGGAGAGCGTGCTGGTGATTTTATCTTTAGCCAAGGAGGCTATCATCCCCGATTTCAACGTCCTCCTCACTATCCTGATGTGCCACACATTGGCATGACTTGGCAAATTGATCATCATGCTTTTACTACTGCCCAAATTTATTATAGTCTCTGTGGTCATGGTATAATGGCAGGAGGGTTATTTGCTATTGCCTATAAAGCTGGTTCTGTGTGGGCTAGTTTTGATGCGGGGGCTGATTTTTTACTCGGTTGGGCACCTTATCATTATGATATTGACCTCCATACTCATGTTTGTGCAGGAATTGGCACTGTTAGTGTTGGTTTAGGGATCGGCATTCATTTTTGGGGTCCTGATTTTGGTTGTAAGTTTAAGATCAGAATTCTAGTAGTTCCTATTACTATCAAAATTGGCGATCAAAGTTCTATTTATCCCCTTCCTATTTCTTGGAAAGAATTTGAGGAGACATTTTTGCCAGAACCGGAAAATGTTTGCAGTATTACTAATATTAATGGTTTGCTCAAACAAATTGTGGTAGGGGAAGGAGCAAATGAAAAAGAGGTTTGGGTAATTAATCCGAAATCTTTTGAAATGTCAACAGATAGCTTAGTTCCTTCAAAACAGGTTTGGGCAGGGGATGATCCCAAAGATTTTGGTACTAATACCGCATTCGGGATTAACTCTATGGGTATTACCAAAGATGGGTTAAAGACTACTCATAAAGTCACTATTGTTAAAGACCTAGCAGGGGATAATCAGGAAAATGTGGAATACAAATTTACATTTGAAGCCATTCCTAAACTAGCCTCAACAGCTACTTGGGGAATACCCCGTATGTCCGGCGGTCATGTAAAACCTCCAGAAGTTAATGCAGCTCAATTCATTGAGAATGTTTTCTATGGTTTCCGTATTACGCCAGCAGAGCCTCCTAAACCGGGTAAAACCCATGAGATAGGGGTCGAACATTTACTGTATGATACTGTATTGATTGACGATCGCTATATTTGGGAAAATGTAGAGCCATTTGTGCCTAATTCTGCTTATAATACGGATGAAGAAAAACTGCAACGTATTGAGCAAACTTTAGCCAATAATTCTCAAAGGGATAGTATTTTGCAATCTTTAGGATATGATTTAACTGAAGTGGATATAGAGGACAGTGAGGCGATCGCTGATGGTTTTGTTTTTGCGCCTCTGGTTACATAAAAGTCCATCAAAAACTATTCATTGTGAAATAGCCCCGTGGAACAGGCTTCTAGCCTGTTCAAAAAAACACAGCATGGAAGCCTGTTCCACTTGAGGAAACTTGAGCAAATAATTGTCAAAGCCATAGTATTTTGCAATCTTGAGGATCTGATTTGAGTGAAGTGGATATAGAGGATAGTGAAGCGATCGCTGATGGTTTTGTTTTTGCCCCGTGGAACAGGCTAGAAGCCTGTTCAAAGAAACACCTGTTCAAAGAAACACAGGCTGGAAGCCACAATCACAATCACAATCACATCAAGATATGAGAATGAAACAAAAACTATTCCCTTAAAAAAATACAAAAAACACAAAAAAACACAAAAAAACACAAAAAAACACAAAAAAAACACAAAAAAAACACAGGCTAGAAGCCTGTGCCACATAAGGTTAAACAAGTATAATTGTTTTCAATAGGAGCAAACTCCAATGGCAGAAGAAGAAGAAAAAGAAATGCCTTTTCGGTTTCGTTGGTGCTATGAAGATGAGGAAGAAGGGGAAATATGTCAGGTTTTACTCTTGGATCAATCTGACACTGTTCCACCTCTTCATCTTGATATTGCCAATGACCTTGAAGGGAAAAAAATCTCTGTTGATCCCCTTGATGGCATAACTGCAGCTAGCTCAAGCAATTATCACTTTAAATTGGCTTTTAATCCTGGTATCTTAGTTGAGCCACAAAGTATTAGCCTTGAAAGTGATAATTGGTCAATTAGTTACGAGGGTGATGCTAATGCCGATAGTCTTTATCTACTCTGGACAGGTAATGAACCTATTGTCCTCAAACATGATGAGGCTACAGAAATTATTTTAACTGGCCTAGCTGCTCAGACATTAGATACTTCCCAAAATTCACCGGCAACCCCTTTAAAAAGGTTGTTAAATTTTAATTTCTGGAGAAGTCTCTTCACAAATCAAACATTAGATATCTCCGATAATTCACTGGCAACCCCGGTAAAAAGGTTGTTAAATTTTAATTTCTGGAGAGGTCTATTTACAGATGTCACAACTCCATCGCTAGCAAGCACAAAGGCAGCAGACACAGCGACGACTGATGTCACCATCAGTTGGCAGTTGGAAGAAGGAATTATCGATATTAAAAATATTATCGATACAACTAGGAGACTCCCTGGACAAGATGACGAATATGAAAAATCTACTACATTAACACTAGACATGGTACAAGCAACTGGAAAATCTAATATCCCCCTCTTTGTTGGTTTTGTGAACTGTAATCAGGTTCTCAATACTAACAATGAATTGAGTAATTTGCAACTGCGGATTACTAATACTAATTTGCCTGAGGATGCAAATCCTGATGTTGAATTCCAATATGATCGTGATATTACTCTTTCCTCTCAATTAATCATTATGTTAGATGTGGGAACTGAGACCGATACTCCTTGGGCATTAGGAAAAATAGATGAAGTTAATAGTATTAGTATAAATATTGAAGGGGGTCAATGGAAACAGAACGGTACTGTGAAAGAAGTCAAATTAGGAGATACTGTCAAAGCATTACAGTGGAGTTTTATCCCTAATAATGTTGATGTGATTTTATCTGCCCAAGAAACAATATTAATTAATTTAAGCAACATTGTTACGAATCACCCCACAGGCCAAGCTAACCTCTACTTATACTATAAAAGGGTTAAAGATTACAAGGATGGGAAGTTTACCTGTCAAATTGAGAAGGGTCCTTTGACTTTATCTGATAAGGAAGTGACTGTTGACAGTGAAACTTTAATTAGACGGGAAGTGCGTATTGGCAATAGAGCTGTAATTAAGAATGCTGGTCCTTTGATATTCCGTTCTGATGTAGATGATACTGGCGATCTATCATCAGTTAAATTTTTCGTAAGAGATGAAAAGATTGCCTCAATGAACTTAGATGCAGACAGGGATCTTCATGTAACAGATACATTAACTGCGTACAGAATTATTTGAGCCTAAAGATTTAGAGGTGGTGTTAGGGAAATTTCCACTGCCATCATTGAGATACACCCTGTTGGCACCATCACGATTAGCGAATACAGCATCTAAATAACCATCCCCATCTACATCTCCTAAACTCACTCCCCTGCTATTGTTTGAACCTAAAGATTGAGGGGTGTCGGGGAAATTCCCACTGCCATTACCGAGATACACTTGGTTGGCTTGACCAAAATCATTAGCAAAGACAGCATCTAAATAACCATCTGAGTCTAAATCTCCCAAACTCACCCCAATGCTATTGAAATTGCCGAAAGAGTTAGTGGTGATGTTTCTGAATTTAGCAGAACCTGTTGCTACTTCAGTCCGGTATTGGAACACATAAGGTTTAGCTGCTAGCCCTTCATTACTTGCTAAGCCATCAGTAACGGTTACTTCTACTAATTCACCGGGCTTAAAGTCAGCTTGAGGATTTATGGTAACATTGGAACCACTTGCTGTTACTACGGTGTCATTACTTGGGGAAGTCTGACTGGTATGTAAAACTACATTTTCCTTGGTAGCTGTAGTAGTGTTTAAAGTACGGTCAAAGGTAAGGGTAATATCGCTATTAACGGCACTATCGTTACTGTTGGGTTTCGGATTAGTTGCTTGTAATTCACTTGTTGGTTCTTGTAATTCACCTCTTCGTTCATTGAGATACACGCTGTTGCTTCCGTTATTAGCGAAGACAGCATCTAAATCCCCATCTGAGTCCACATCTCCTAAACTCACTCCCCTGCTATAGTCTGAGCCTAAAGATTGAAAGGCGTCGGTGAACTTCCCATTGCCATCATTGAGATACACCCTGTTGTCTCCATTATAATTAGAAAAGACAGCATCTAAATCACCGTCCCCATCCACATCTCCTAAACTCACTCCATCGCTATTGTTTAAGTCTAAAGATTGAAGGGTGTCGGTGAACTTCCCATTGCCATCATTGAGATACACGGTGTTGTCATCAGCGAAATTAGCAAAGACAGCATCTAAATCACCGTCCCCATCCACATCTCCTAAACTCACTTCATGGCTAGTGTTTGAGCCTAAAGATTGCTCGCTGTCGATGAAATTACAATTGCCCTGATTGAAATACACTCGGTTGGGTTCATCACTATTAGCAAAGACAGCATCTAAATCACCGTCCCCATCTACATCTCCTAAACTCACTCC
>NZ_JAAHHG010000264.1 GCF_010692555.1 Okeania sp. SIO3B5
CAGATTGTGGGTTTAAAGGTGGTAAGTTAGACCTGAAGGTGCGAGAATGGGAGTGTCTCAACTGTGGTGCAAAACACGATAGAGATGAGAATGCAGCAATAAATATATTAGTCGCGGGCGGGCAGTCTGAGACATTAAACGGACGCGGAGGCAAGCGTAAGACTACTGCAAAAGTAGCAGCAGGCAATGAAGTGTCAACCCGCCGAGGAGCTTCGGCTCGGTAGGAATCTCCGCGCCTTTAGGCCGGAGAGGATGTCAAGAGGAATAGAATTTATCCACTACAACTACTTACCTTAAAAAGACCTGTTTTTTACTTTTTTTCCTAGTCTTAACTCATCGCTGACTAATTAGGACTTGCTGATTAAATATCGTGCATTGACTGATATCGGTTTTAGGCAATTTATGTCTGGAAAAAGTATGAGCTTTTCAGCTGCTCAGGTTACAAAAGTGAGCATTTTCGGGTAGCAAAAGCCGAAGAATCACTCTGACTATTGTTTTGGCCACTGACTCTGTAATTCCCATTTATTCTACGTCTGCTCCTACTGCCTACTCCCTACAAAGAGCAAAAAAACTTTCCATACGCAAACCCTAATTAATTGAGCCAAACTCTTAAAAATACTTACAACAGTATAGAAATCTTGTTCGCTATCTATAGAAAACAAACGAGACAATCCATATTGAGGACTACCTCTTTATATAGAGTTTAACAAATCTAAAATCACAACCATTTGTCACAAATCCAAAAGCAGGTTGTTGAAGTTCTGGAGAATCTAACATATAATATCATGTCCGGTTGAATACTTACACTTTGGAGGAGGTAAGGCAGCGGGAGCTGGAGGCAGGAGGCAGAAGCGGTGCGACCCCGCGTCGGCGTCAGACGCAAGGGAATGCGCACTCCTGTGAGGAAAGAAAAGGTTAGAAGGGAAAAGGTTTTTTATCACTGATTATCCGGACATGATATAAGCTAAAATTTGATCGATTCCAAAGTTTTGTAGAGACATTCCGTGGAAAATCTCTACATTACTTTTTCACCTGATATATTTTTTTATTAGTCTTGGTAGAAGACCCTAATCGCGTTTCAGTAGATTAGAGAATCCCTATATTCGCCAATCCTAGAATAACACCAAATCCGATCACATGGCCTAAACTCGTAGTTGCTAACAGAGCAGGATATCCCATTCCACCAAACATTTGTGGCATAGGTAATGCGGGTCCAGCAGTAGGGGTAGCCATAGTGAACTTACCTATAGCGATCGCTAATATATTGCAAATAATCATTACTATTCCAACTATAGGACTCCACTCAGGGGTATGGGGAACAGCAGTAGCAAGTGTCATTAAATGAATCATGTTATTTTTCTCTCTGGATTAAAACAATAATTGAAATTAGGACAAACTGAAATCTTATGCAGATTTTACATATTTTTAGCACAGGTATATTAAAAAGAACCTGTCTTGAAGGCAGCAATAGCAACCGTCAGAAAGATTCTAATAACTTCAATTGCGGATGCAACAGCTATAACAGCAAAGATTTGACGCACAAGACGAGGGGGTTGCCCATTTTCCCAACGGAGAATACTCCCATAGTAATGAGGTCTATACTGATTAGTATTCCCCTCTCCGCCATAGCGTTGAATACTTTGCTCTTTAGGTAAAGCAGGAAGATTTTGATCGCTGGAAAAAAGCTTTAAAGAGCGACGACTTGGCACAATATTGTCCCCAAAAGCTGCTATATATTCATCACTTCCTGTCAATTTTTCGGCAAAAGCTCTGAGTCCTTCTGTTGCCAAAAAAGAACTCCATTGATATTTTTCTTGATCTTCTGGCGGACGACCAAGAACTCGTTCAAAACAAAGACTAATAAAATGATAGTTACTGTTAACTTCCAAAATATAGTCTCTATACATTTCTGAACAAAGCAACTCACAAATCATGTCGCGAGTTGTTAATTCACCTGCTAAAAACAATGAATCTAATGTAGAATTGTGAAAGAAATCGAAATTACGGTTTTCTTTAAATAGTTGTCGATAGATTGCTTTTAAACAAGACGGACGATCTGAATAATCCTGTGTTGGATTAATTTCCATCAAGCTCGTATTCACAGGCTGTGTTTTCATAAAACCCTCCAAGTCATTTTTTTGAGGATATTGTATTTTTGTCAAATATCTTGATTATTTGATTCTCCTAGTCGAAACAACAGGAATTGCCTATTAATTTAATATTTTCTGTAAGTTTGTCAACTAATTAAGTTGTAAAAGTAATAAAAATTAACTTTTAAGTTCTCAGTATTAATTAGTGAAGTTTTATTAATTTGTTTCTCATTGTTTCTCACAAACCATCCATAAAGCTATATATAGCTAAAGGCAAAAAGATTGGTACTTATGTTGGACGGGTTGCTACTAGAGCATCAAGTTTGTCTAATATAATATATTAACCAAAAACTAAGTTAATCCCTTGAATTAACTACAAATACTAATAGCTTATACAGGGCTAACTACTGAAGCCAAATAATTGAAAAAAGTTGGACAAATGTTAAGAAATCTTGAAGAACTGCTGATTATCTGCTATCATACATTTAAATTATCCTTGTGAACAAGTAGCTTGAGTTCCAAGGGATTTTAAGCCTGTGGAGAAGATAAGTTACAGACTGCGGTCGGTGGTCTTCAGTGAAACAGGAAGCTAGCTCCAAAACCCTCATGGGTAAGTTTGGGTAAGTTTAGTAGAACGGAAAGATGAATACCAATATACTTTTCACGACAACTAAAGTCATGGGCTTCCTACTCACTTCTGGTGATAAATTGATAGAAGCAGCTAAAAACGGTCAAGTTGATCTAGTACAAACTTTGCTTGTCCAAGTTGATGATATCAATACCAGAGACAACCTCTTTGGTAGGACAGCTTTGATGTGGGCTGCTCGACAAGGGGAAACTGCAACCGTTAAAATTCTGCTTGAGCAAGGAGCAGATATTAATGCTGCGGATAAATATGGTGTTACAGCTCTACAAGCATCCGCCTCTTTTGGTCATACTGCAACAGTTAACACTATTCTTAAATATGGAGCAAATATTAATGCCCAAGATGGTCAAGGGTGGACTGCTTTAATGATGGCTATAGCCCATAATCATCCTGACACAGTGCAAGTGTTGCTAGAAAATAAAGCCCGAAAAGATATTCAGGAAAAAAATGGTTTGACGGCATTGATCATGGCTCAAAAACACAATTATTCTGATATGGTAAAATTACTAGATTCTTGATTTATTTATTATTAATTTTCCATGGTCAATATTTCTGAAAAATTACCAGATCCTATAGAAATTGAACAATTATTAGAACAAATTAACGAACAACTCGCTCAAAAAACATTTGACTCACAAGACTCTGAACTATTGCAAAAAATGGTAGAAGCATTGGCAGATCAGCGAGGTATGGTTCGATTAGGTTTTGTGGAGGCTTTTGGGCAAATTGGTAAACCAATAACTCCTTTTTTATTAGAAGCACTAGCTAACCATCCGAATCCGGTTGTGAGGCGATCGGCAGGAAAAGGATTAGCTAAAATCCAAGAACCAGATTCTATTCCCACTTTAATTAATGCACTATTAAATGATGAGGATACAGTAGTCAAAAGTTCATCTGCTGGAGCATTAGCCAAAATGGGTGTCCTCGCCGTTAAACCTTTATTAGAAATCATAGAAGGAGATTATCCCGGTACATCTAAGGGGCAAGCTAGTTGGGCATTAGGATTTATTGGAGCAGAAGGGATTGAAGAATTATTGTTAGCATACCAATCAGATAACAGAGATGTTCGCATTTGTGTAGTAGGAGCTTTAGGGAGGATAGCAGAAAGTAGATGGGATAAAAGTTTAGAGCAAGTTATCTTTTCTGCTCTTGAGGATCGAGATGTTGAAGTCCGTCTGGAAGCGATCGCAGCTTTAAGTAGAATACCACCAGCGTTGGCATTAGCCAAACTTATTCCTCTGTTAGATGAGTCTAATTTAGAATTATCAAAAGCAGCCTTTCTCGCATTAGGAAAATTAGGGGAAAAAGAGGCTTTACCTTATTTAGAAGCTAAATTAGAGGATAATCGACCTGGAATTTCGCAAGTTGCCAAAATTGCTATTTCTCAAATTAAATAGGGCTGAAGGAAGGCAGAGAGTAGAAGGCAGAAGGCAGAAGGAAAGAAAAGGCTAGAAAGGAGATTTTTTTATACTTTGCTTTCTTCTCTATTCCCTCCTGACTCCTGATATCATGTCCGGTAGCATCGGAGCGTGTATAAAATTAAGGTGACACTCTTGAGAAAACCTTCTGCCTCCTGCCTCCTGCCTCCTGCCTTCGGACCGCCAAAGTCTAACTATTCAACCGGACATGATATGACTCCTGACTATTGATAAATGCAGTTCCTCTTCTGGAGGCTAACTGATAACTGATAACTGAAATGATTCCTCAGCTATTACTTCTCTCGAAGATGATAAGGTGTATTACAAGCCATATCATTGACATCCTCCCGACCCTAACCTGACGGTACAGCGCGGGATTCCCATCCATCACTCGAACAGACGCTCGCGCTCACAAATGACTCAGGGCGGGTTGACACCTCACTGGAAAATGCTGGCAAAGCCAGTCTAACACTTCCTCTGTGTCCGTTTAACTTCTCCGTTAGCGCAGCTCCTCCGGAGGAGGCGTGCCCCTCGGTGACTTGATTGAACAGTTACAGTAATCTTAACCTTGGTTTTTGGTTAAGCAATATTTGTATGTTAACAGATTATCTGTAAAACCGCAACATTGATTGGCATTCCCATCCCTCCGCTCTCCCGTAGGGAGAGCGCGGGTATAAATGCCAACATTTTGATAAGACCGGGAAATTCTGGTTTCTGCCATTCAAACCTCTGGAGCGTAATTAATTTTATCCGATTTTATTTTGCTCTAATTCCTAAGTCTAATTAGGGCTTGCTGAATAAATCTAAAAGCACTGACATATAAAGGTTGAGCGCATTTTTTAGTAAAAAAAATTCCAAGCTTTTAGGTCGTAATTGTTCAAAAAATTAGCATTTTAGGCGAGAGTTGCGCAGCAATTACCCTTGATTATTCTTCCTCCTACCTCCTCTATAATTCCCCGTTCCTCCTGTCTCCCCCTCCCCTCCTGGGAGGGGCTAGGGGTGGGTTGTCTCCTACCCTTACCCATAAGACTTTTTCAGCAAACCCTAATTAAGTCAGTAGGGATTCATGGCCAAAATGAGTTTCCCTACGACTACTAGACTATATCCAACATAGATTAGTCAAAAAAATCGTTAGACAAGCTCTTTTTTTAGGGATTCACAGAGTTACTTCGCTCTTTCCTCCGGAGTTTTAATCAGGAAAAGTCCTAAGAGTAGAAGAAACATAAAAAGAGCATTTACAAAAAAGACTCCTCCAGCTTCAGACATTTTAATTAATCTCCTTATTTTTAGTTAAGTTTAATCTGTGTTCTATCACAGATACTAATCTTTAAACCTCATAATTATTAAACAAGGTTCAGGACTTTTCTAACTAACTGAACGGTATCATTAACAGGTTGAAAAGTATTAGGATTGTTAGACATTAGCTGATTTTGTAATCTTGATTGATTTCCGCTACTAGCCTTAAGGACTTTTCTAACTAACTCAACGGTATCAGTAATAGGTTGACTAGCATTAACAGGATTGTTAGACATTAGCTGATTTTGTAATCTTGATTGATTTCCGCTAAAACTAGCCTGATCGCTGGTAGAGAGACTTTCAAACATCTCGAACATATAGGTATATCCCACTACGCTCTTACCTGTTTGAGTTTTATACCCTCGATAGTAAGGAACTATATTTTCCCCAAAAGCTTCTTCATACTCTTGACTATCAATGTAGGAATCAATATCTGCTTCATAACCTTGACTATCTAGAATCTGACTGTGATAGACAGTTTCTTGATAACTGTCGGGAGCGCGACCTAGAAGATGCTTGAAGTTTAATTCATGGCAACGATAGCGGGGACAATTATCAATGAATCGAGATTTATACAATTCTGATTTTGCCAAACAACGTACAAATTCCCGCACAGTAATATGACCATGTTTTAATTGAGATTCAGCAACAGTTAATCGTTCACTTTCCATCACATGAGCGTTACCCAAAACCTGTTTGTACAAAGCTCGAATGACTAATTCTACATCTTCAAATGAACTATTAGGAACAAACTTAAACTTAATTGGACTATCTACTACAGCTTTATATTCGTTTTGGCAGATAATAGCTCTTTGACTTACAGATGTTCCATTATAAACAGGATACTCACTAGGTGGTATTTCTTGAGATTCTGTTACTTGAGACTCAACACTTTGGCTAGTTAGATCCTTAGCATTGGAATCTTCAGAAAAGTCCGTAATTTGATTAGGTATATCGCTGAGTAGAGTTCGATCTAATTCAGCATAAGTATTTCTAGAAATTGATTTATCGCTACTAGAAGCACCACGCAACAATTGGAAGGAATGGGTAAATCCAGTCAGATTTTTACCTGTTTGAGTTTCATATCCCCGATAGTAAGGAACAATATTTTCCCCAAAAGTTTGACAATATTCATCACTATTTAGGTAGGAATCTATTTCTGCTTCAAAACCACCTTCTGCCAAAATACTAATATGCTGAGAGATTTCCGTGTAATTTTCGGGAGCGCGACCTAGCAAATGTTTAAAGTTTAATTCAATCACTCTTAAATTAGGGTATTTTTCCCAGAATAAGGCGCGATATCGTTCTGATTTAGCTAATTGACGGACAAATTCCATCACAGTAATTCGACCACTGCACAGTTGAGATTCAATTTCTGGCAATCTCTCGCTCTCCATCAGATGAGCATTACCAAAAACTTGCTTATAAGCTGCTTCAATCACAAGCTGTTGCTTTTCAAAGGAATCTCCAGTAAATAATTCTATTGGTTTACTATCAGCAAAAGCCTTGATATAGGGGTCGCTGATTGTAGGCTCCTGTATTCGAGGTTCTTGTTTGTAAGTACCAACACCTAATTCTTTTGCTAAGTTAAACCCTTTGGGATTGAAAACTATTGGCTCCTTCTTAGTTTCAGGTTTTTTCAGTAAAGACTGCTCTAGTTGAGAAGACTTACTAGATTCAATAGAAGAAGCAATAGAACGATCGCTGCTACTTTGACCTTTAATTAATTGGAAAATACGATTATATCCAGCTACATTTTTGCCAGTTTGTGTCTCGTAGCTGACATAATAAGGAACAGTATCCTTACCAAAATTCTCCTCGTATTCTTCGCTATCAAGATAAGAATCAATTTCACCAGCCAAACCCTTCTCAGCTAATATAGCAATATGTTCGGATACCTCTTGGAAACTATCTGGAGCGCGACCAAGCAAATGCTTAAAGTTTAATTCTATCGCTCTGACATTAGCGCAAGTCTCAAAAAATAAAGAGCGATATAAATCTGATTGTGCCAACTCCCGAATAAAATCTTTAACAGTAAATTGTCCATCTTTTAACTTTGATTCAGCAGTCAGTAATCTCTGACTTTCCATCAGATGAACATTACCAAAAACTTGCTTATAAGCTGCTCGAATAACTATCTCCAGTTCTTCGCCAAAAGCACCATCAAATAATTTAACTGGTTGACTTTCTCTAGCAGCAGGAAAAGTAGCAGCAGCTTCACGAGCTTTATACTGTTGCAACCAAGTATTGGGTGAAACAGGAGTCGCTAAATACTCTGGTGATTTATATTTATAGCCACTAATTTCGAGGTCTGTGAATTTATATTCTACTGATTTTACAGGAGATTTTTTTGGTACTGGGGTTAGACCTCTGGAAAGAGGTTCAATTTTAGTAGGTTTGTCATCAAGAAGCGCTTCTTGTAGTTGAGGCGAAGAGCTGCTCAAAATTGATTTATCGCTACTAGAAGCACCGCGCAATAATTGGAAGGAATGAGTAAATCCAGCTAAATTTTTGCCAGTTTTAGTTTGATATCCTCTATAGTAAGGAACTATATTTTCCCCAAAACTTTGACAATATTCATCACTATCTAGGTAGGAATCAATTTCTGCTGCAAAACCACCTTCTGCCAAAATCTTAATATGCTCAGAGATTTCCGCATAATTCTCCGGAGCACGACCGAGCAAATGTTTAAAGTTTAATTCAATTGCTCTTAAATTAGTGCATCTCTCAAAGAATAAGACACGATATCTATCAGATTTAGCTAACTGACGTACAAATTCCAGCACAGTGATTTGACCACGTCGGAATTGAGATTCAATTTGGGGGAATCTCTCACTCTCCATCAGATGAGCATTACCAAACACCTGTTTATAAGTTGCTTCAATGACAAGTTCTCGTTCTGCTTCAGAACTGGGTTCGATTAATTCTATTGGTTGACAATCTGAAAAAGCATTGATATGACTTTCACCAGGTTCTTTCTTTTCAGGAGGCGGAGGAGCATTTAAAGCAATTTTTCTTCTTTTTATAGCTTTTGCTAAGTCAAAACCTTCAGGATTGAATTTTTGTCGAGCAGCTCTGATTACAGAAGGGCGAAATAAAGTATTGTTGATCATATATCTTCATAAGTTGGGGTTAATTAAGCTAAGACGCATTTTAAATGCGTCTTAGGTTTTCAGAAGTCAATTGACCTATTTTTAAGGCTCTTTTTTCTTCCGTCGTCTTAACTTTAGGCGTCAGTTTCAACTGGTTGATTATTTGCTTATGATTCGCCTAACAATGTAACGCCAATAACCTTTCCTGCTCTATAAAACTGATACAAAGCTTCACATAACGTGACAAATTGACGTTTACTTCCTGCTGTACGGACGTTGCATGCAACGTCCCTACGGCCATCGGCGGTTACTCATCCACAGGCATTGACGGTCGAGCCGACCGCATTTCTTGAGTGCGTCTTGCATTCTGTTGGCAAAGCCTTTCCGGAGGAAATGGAAAGCTCAGAATTACGCACTCGCTCTCTCAAATTTATACTTGCGTTTAAATCTCGATCTATTAACAAGCCACAGTCAGGGCAATCATAAGTTCTCAGGCTTAAAGGCATATCTTGGACATGACCATAGTCAAAGCAAGTTTTTGATGATGGAAAAAATCTATCAACTACCCATAGCTTCAGAACCGTACCATTGACACTTGTACTTATTCCTCGTTATTTGCTTATGATTCGCCTAACACTGTAACGGCTACAACTTTTCCTCCTAAAGAATAAATCTCTCGCATTGCTTCATTCATGCGGCTATGAGCGACTTTCTTTTTGTAAGAACTCACCCGTTTAACATTTTGACGACAGACTCCTGTAACCTCAATTTCAACAATGCGGTCATCATAATTACTAATTTGGGGAGTTCCAATAGTTGTCATTTGTGTCATTTTAAATACCTCTCACAGAAATTTAAGTACAATGAAAAAATGAAAAATTGATCGGCAAATATCAAAAAACTATAATAGCCAGAACAGCAATTATTTTGCTTGTTACTGACTACTATAGCAGCAATTCCCACAGTTATGAAGTACATTAATTTGCGGAAAAATCGGCAAATAAGCGTCCCTTTTGCTCTGACTAAAATGGTGAAAAGTCAACTTTATAATCATAAATTAAAAGCCTCCATCCCCATGTCTCCATGTCACCGCATCCCCGTGTCTATCAAGAATGAAACAGACCTGCCCTTTGTCAGGGGGACTTTTTGTTGGCTTCCCCTTACAAAGGTGAGGCAGGGGGGGATATAAAACTGTACCTCTTATGTTAAAGAACTGCTATATCTTTGATTTTAAGCTACCTCAGTGATCTTAATAATTTTGCCACCACTTTTATGAATATTGCGAACTTCTTGGTTCATTTGAGAATAGGTGACAACCCTTTGTCTTTTCCCACGACGATTTACTCTTGCATCAGCAGTACGGGAGTCAAACTCAATGAGGAAAGATTTAGATGTATTATCATAAGCTGCACCATTACCCATACTAGGTGGTTTAATGGGAGTTGCTAAATTAGCTGCTAAAGAGGAAATTAACTTGGCACTGTTATCGCGATCGCTTGTAGCAGATCCTCGTAATAGAGAAAACATCCGATTGAAGCTTTCTGTCTTCATCCCAGTTTGGGTAATAATGTGACGAGGATAAGGAACAATATTTTCCCCAAAACTTTCAATATACTCATTACTATCAAGGTAAGAATCTATCTCTGCATCATACCCTTGCTCACAATATATTAAAACGTGTTCATCAATTTCCGATTGATCTAGAGGAGGACGACCTAAAAGGTGTTTAAAGTTAAGTTCAATAAATCGGTTTTGGGAAGAACTATGAAAGAATAGAGACTGGTATAAAGGTGATTTGGCCACAACCCTGACAAACTCACGTACACTAATAGAGCCATCTCTTAAAAGAGCTTCTGGACTGTCCAGACGTTGGCTTTCCATTATATGTTCGTTCCCTAGTACCTGTTTATAAACTGCTCGAATCACAGTTTGCAAGTCGTCTTCTGTATAATTAGAACGCAACTCTAATGGATCAACTTCAAAAGCATCTAATCCTAGAGTTGCTGATAAGGCTAAATTGCCCATATTTTTCTCCTTAATTATGATTATGGTTTTTTGAAAATTTAAAGAAACTAGAGGTCCTCAGTTCCCTCAAGCTTGAGGATCTACAGCAGTTTTCAATTTGGGTGAACCACAAAGGTCCCAACTTCTGTAAGACTGCTTCATAAAACCGATATAAAACGTCAAAAAACGCGACATTTTAATGTTTACTTCCTGCTTTCCTACAGAATACTACGCAAACAACTGAGGCCGTCGGCAGTTACTCATCCACAGGCATTGACGGTCAAGCCTACCGCATTTCTTAAGTCCCCATTCTGCATTGTCCCAGCTAGAACCTTTGGTGACTAGAAGCCTACATTACTTCAGCTATTCAATACTATATGGTCTATGAGCTGAAAATTGCTGTAATTACTAATTCAGAGTTTGGATCGCATCATACTATGATGGATGGTTTATGAGAAACAAATTGTCATAATAGTTAATTTTGTTACAAAACATTAATTAGTTTATCATAATCAAAGACAAAATGGAACTTTATCCTTTACTATTGTTTCCGAACGGTTAAATTAATCGAACCTAATTAATCCCTTAAAAATAAGGGGCTAAGAAAAAAATATTCAAAATCAGGAGATTTTAAAGATGCTTGATGCATTTTCCAAAGCTGTAGTTGAAGCAAACAGCAAGAAGGATGGTTTCATTGGTGGTTCTGACTTAGAAGCACTCAAATCTTTTATCGCAGATGGCAACAAACGTCTTGATGCAGTAAACTTTATTGCTAGTAATTCAAGCTGTATCGTGAGTGATGCTGTTTCAGGTATCTGTTGTGAAAGTCCTGGTTTAACTGAACCAGGTGGCGGTGTTTATACTACCCGCAAAATGGCAGCTTGCTTGCGTGACGGTGATATCATTCTTCGCTATATCTGCTATGCTCTTTTAGCAGGTGATGCTTCCGTACTCAATGACCGTTGTTTAAATGGTTTGAAAGAAACTTATTCTGCTTTAGGTGTACCAGCAGGAAGTGCAGCTCGTGCAGTAGGAATTATGAAAGCAGCAGCAGTAGCTTTTGTTAGCAATACAGCTTCTCAACGCAAAATGAATGTAACTGAACAAGATGGAGCTTGTGCTTCTTTAGTTTCTGAAGTGTCTGGTTACTTTGATGCTGTTGTTGCAGCTATTAGCTAGAACTAAATAATTTTTCGTTCATACATTTAATTCATTTTTTTTTGCTTTATCAATTTTAAGGAGAATCTCAATAATGAAATCAGTTGTAACCACAGCTATTGCATCTGCTGATTTAGGTGGTCGTTATCCTAGTAGTTCTGACTTGGAATCAGTTCAAGGTAGTTTACAACGTGGAGCCGCTCGTTTGGAAGCAGCAGAAAAATTAGCTGCTAACTATGATGCTGTTGCTCAAGAAGCTGTTGACGCAATTTATGCTAAGTACCCCAATGGAAGTGGTAAAGACATTGGTGCAGATGTACAAAAATCCAAGTGTAAACGTGACATCATTCACTATTTACGTTTAATCAACTATTGTTTAGTAGTTGGTGGTACAGGTCCTGTTGACGAATGGGGTATTGCAGGTGCTCGTGAAGTTTATAAATCATTAGGAATTAGTACTGATACTTATGTGACTGGTTTAGCTAAAATCCGCGATCGCGTTTGTCCTGGTCGTGATATGTCTGGTCAAGCAGCAACTGAATTAACAGCATACCTAGATTACGTTATTAATGCCATGTCCTAGTAATAGGTTGGTCTCAAATGACAATAAAATAACGAGTCTTTATGGGTGAAGGATTCTGTGGCCTGTTACTTGGCTAGAACAGTTAAGTAATGGACTCAGATTCCTTCATTAATCTTAATTGAAGAGTTTTTTTGAAGATAGGATTTAATGAGTGCTACTTACGAGCTGAATGAAGCCCTCTTACAAGCTAGTAAAGAAGGAAATCTAGAATCAGTCCAATCCCTGATTGAACAGGGTGCTGATGTTAATGTTAAAGACAAAGAAAATGCTACCTCTTTGATGAGGGCAGTATCTCGAAATTATATTGATATTGTCAAACTCTTGATCGAAAAAGGTGCTGACGTTAATGCCAAAAATGATTGGGATTATACACCCTTGAAATATACTCAAAAACTCAACTTAAAAGAAATGGAGCAAATTCTTAGGGCAGCAGGTGCGGTATAGAACCCCTAACCGTATCTTCATAAATATCAAGTTTTTTTTAGCTAGGAGTCAGGAGACAGGAGACAGGAGACAGGAGACAGGAGGTAAGAGGGAAGAGAGAAGATGTGGGGAGAGATAATACAAAAAATTCAACACTTCTTCAGATGATTTTTTCTCACTCATTGATGCGCGAAAAGACTTGACTACCACAATTATATAGATCTCAAATGGGTTCTATAAGAAAAATTATTATAGTTTTTCCATGTCTCCAGAACAAACAGATACTTTTTTAGCAGAGCCTAAACAAGAAGCAGTCCAAAAAACTTTGTCTCCAGAACAAATAGATACTTTTTTAGCAGAAACTAGACAAGAAGCAATCCAAAAAACTTTTGACACTAATGATCGCCAACGGTTACAACTCATGGTAGAATGCTTGGGCGATTCACGGGGAATGGTGCGCTTAGGGTTGGCTGAGACTCTTGGACAAATTGGCAAACCAGCTACTCCTTTCTTAACTGAAGCTCTCCTGAATCACTCTAATCCTGTTGTGCGACGAGCTAGTGCCAAAACTTTGACCTTAATTGCCGATCCAGATACAGTTTCTCCCCTAGTCCATGCCCTACTTAATGATGAAGATACAGTGGTTAAAGGATCGTCAGTTGGCGCTCTCGCTCGGATAGGGGAATCTGCTGCCCCTGTGCTGTTAGATATTTTAGGGTCTACAGAATATCCAGAAAGTACCAAAGGTCATGCAGCTTGGGCTTTAGCATTTATTGGCTCTGAAGCAAAAGAGCATTTCTATCGGGAGATTAATTCTGAAAAGGTGGCAGTTAGGTCCGCTGTAGTAGGAGCGATCGCCAAAATCGCCCAAGATTCAGGGGAGGAAGAGGATCTGAATATTTTACTGACCAGAAAAATGGGTTTCAAGCCTCGCCCATAAGCGGGCGACTTTTTAGTTGA
>NZ_JAAHHG010000265.1:0-5774 GCF_010692555.1 Okeania sp. SIO3B5
ATGGTGTCATATGGTATATTGTTCCAAACATCTTCTCTCAATCTACTTAATCCATAACGCCTACTAGGAGCTGGGTTATAAGTTAAAGTATTGCGGTTTTCCTATAGTTCTGTTTGCTATAGCTATTGACAATTATATGCACAGCCATTATTCTAACTAACTTAGAAATCTTGGTAGATTCTGCATTGTTGGGAATGCTTGAATAAAGTCTCTAAAAGCTTATCAGAGCGCTGGCATTCTTGCTCTAGATGTGGTCAAGAATTAGATAGAGACTATAACTCAGCCACCCCTCTAGCTCCCCTCCCAGGAGGGGATGGGGGTGGGTTGGATTATTATCAACACAGGGGGAGGACATCACCTCTGTTAAAACAGCGGTCAGGGTTTCCCTGGCGCTCAGAATCCCGCATTGTCCCGTAAGGGCAACGTCGGGAGTATGTCAATTTGATCGGGATTAAACCCTAAGAAGCTTATTTTCACTGTAGGTGACGGTGAGGTTTTCAACAAGAGTTGCTTTGCAATACTGCTGTTGAAACATCTGCTTCCTCAAACTTAATACCCTATACCTAACTAGGGTTTGCTGAAAAAGTCTTTTTGCGCTCGGCAGGGAGTAGGGAGTAGGGAGTAGGGAGTAGTGAAAACTCAAGAGGAATCAGGAGTTGTAGAGGACCTATTCGGAAAAACTATCCCAATAGTGATTCTGCCTCTATCTTACCCCAATACTCACTTTTTGAGCAATGGACGGCAAAAACCTGGTACTTTTTCACTACCTAAAAAGGCCAAAACCTTTATATATCAAGACTTTTATATTTAATCAGCAAGCCCTAACTAGAAGTTTAGCGACGATAAATTTCCATATTGCTGAATGGGGTGTGCAGTGCGCACCCTATCTGTATCTTGTGCTACTTTTAATCTCGTCAAAACACTCAAATTTGATTAAAGCGCTTCAGTAGATATAGCATCACGCTATGATAATAGAATCATTGACAACAGTGAAGGCAGTTCGCCACTTTTTTCACCACAGCAACTGAAAAGCTCATACTTTTAATAGACATAATTTGCCGAAAACCAATATCAGTCAATGCGCGCGATATTTAATCAGCAAGTCCTAAGTAGGGTTTGCGCTCAAAAGTCTTATGGGTAAGGGTAGGAGACAACCCACCCCTAGCCCCTCCCAGGAGGGGAGGGGGAGACAGGAGGAACGGGGAATTATAGAGGAGGTAGGAGGAAGAATAATCAAGGGATTATTCTGCGTAACTATGAGCCTAAAATGCTAATTTTTTGAACCATTACGACCTAAAATCTTGGACTTTTTTTAACTAAAAAATGCTAAAACCTTTATATGTCAATGCTTTTATATTTAATCAGCAAACCCTAAGTAAATAGAACTGCAAAGTCTTAATTTTCAGAATAATCCACTATTCTGAAAATCTATGTAAGTTTTTCCCACTCGTAGTAATTAATCAACAACTCAATTTATCTAAATAATATAATATAATCCTTGAGTATATCATCATATAATAAAGGAAAAAAATGCTGCTAGAACTCAAAAGATTAACCGTACCACCAGGGCAAAAAGTGTTGTTAAAAGATGTAAGCTGGCAAGAATTTGAAGAAATTCTCACAGACTTAGGAGAAAATCGTGCTTCTCGAATAGCTTATGCAAATAACACTTTAGAAATTATGAGTCCATTACCAAAACACGAACTTAGCAAAGAAATTATTAGCGACTTAGTAAAAGCACTCTTAGAAGAACTAGACAGAGAATTTTTAACTCTAGGTTCCACAACTTTCAAAAATGAACAAATGGCAAAAGGAATAGAACCAGACAATTGTTTTTATATTGAAAATGAAGCTAAAGTTCGTGGGAAAGAACGCCTAGATTTAACTATCGATCCACCACCAGATTTAGCTTTAGAAATAGATATAACTTCTCGTACTCATCTGAGTATTTATGCCAATTTAGGAGTAGGGGAACTTTGGCGATTTGAAAAAGAAAAATTACAAATCTATGTGTTAGAAAATAATAAATATGTAGAATCAGAATTTAGCCCTCATTTTCCAGATTTGCCCTTAACTGAAATAATTCCAGAATATAGTATTCGCTGTCAAAATATGGGTAGAAATCAAACTATGAAAACCTTTCGGAATTGGGTGAGAGAACAAATTATTAGTTAGTAAAGTAGGTAAATAGTTATTTTCCTATTTCTTCTATTTCAAATTAGCTTTATAGCAGTATGTTTTTTGGTGTTTTACAATAAATTTTGGTTGTAAAGGAGTAGTAAGGATGTCTTTCAGTTTCTCCCCCACTCCCCCCACTCCCCACTCTCTTTATCTAATTACCGAAAAATTGTGGTTTAAAGCTTCCTCCTTTAAGGGGATAAAAAGAAAAATTTTCCTTTGAGTCAATCCTCTTCTTTTAAAGGAGAGGTAATTGTTAATTATTAATTATTAATTATTAATTATTAATTATTAATTGTTGAAACCGATGCTACCGGACATGATATCACCGCATTCTCCTGTACATCGTCCTATCGGCGACTCCCCTATCTGACTACTTCTTCAAGCACGGCCAACAAATGCACAATAAGTTGAGAATAGATTAACTTAGATATCGGATACGCCAATAAAGATTTAAACATGATCCAACAGCCTAAACCTCAATATTCTCTAGCCTGGATTGGTAAAATTGCTGAAGTCCCTAAGCCAGAGTGGGATTCTCTGGCCCAACCTTTAAAAACCCCCTTCCTAGAATGGGACTGGCTGCATAATATGGAAACTTCTGGTAGTGTGGGTGGTAGAAGTGGATGGCTACCGCAACATTTAACGGTATGGCGAGATAGACAACTAATAGCAGCAGCTCCACTTTATATCAAGGGACACAGTCAAGGTGAATTTGTTTTTGACCATCAATGGGCCGAGATAGCTTACCGCTTAGGTATTGAATATTACCCGAAGTTATTGGGAATGTCGCCTTTTACTCCTGCTGAGGGATATAGATTTTTAATCGCGCCTGGGGAGGATGAGGATGAAATGACAGCTTTGATGGTCAGGGAAATCGATCATTTTTGCGATCGCCATCATATTTCTGGATGTCATTTTCTCTATGTCGATCCAGAATGGCATCCTGTACTGCAACGTAATGGTTTTAGCAGTTGGCTACACCATAGTTACATTTGGCAGAATCAAGGTTATCAAACTTTTGATGACTATCTCAAGGTATTTAATGCTAATCAACGTCGTAATATTAAGCGAGAACGTAAAGCAGTAGGAAAAGCTGGTTTACAAATGCAGACTTTGACTGGGGATGAAATACCGAAAGCTCTGTTTTCTCAGATGTACAGTTTTTACGAAAGTACCTGCGATAAATTTGGTTGGTGGGGTAGTAAATATTTAACGAAGCGATTTTTTGAACAATTACATCACGACTTTCGCCATCGAGTATTATTTGTGGCAGGTTACAGTGAGGAGGACGACCGCTTCCCTGTGGGAATGTCGTTTTGTATTACTAAGGGCGATCGCCTTTACGGTCGTTACTGGGGCAGCACTTACGAAATAGACTGTTTACATTTTGATGCTTGTTATTATGCTCCGATAGAATGGGCGATCGATCATGGTGTTAATACTTTTGACCCTGGTGCTGGTGGGCGTCACAAAAAACGGCGTGGTTTTCCAGCGACACCTAACCATAGTATGCACAAATTTTATCATAATCGTTTGTCAAAAATCTTCTTGTCTTATATTGAGCAAGTGAATGAAATGGAACAGCTAGAAATGGAGAGAATTAATGAGGATTTACCTTTTAGTCAGAGTAATTCTTAGAAAGTAAGAAAAAATGGGGCTTAATAGTTTTGTGGAATGGGCATCTTGCCCGTTCCTAATATTTTCCACATTGTCGAAAATCGACAAGTTTTAAAAATATTCTTGTCGATTTTCGCTTCATATTATGCTGAATACATTGCTATGACTAAATTTTAGTAAGATTTTGAATTTGTCAAAAATTTGTCGATCTTCACTGTCGATTTTCGACAATGTTTTGATTTGCCTATTCTATAATCTGTAATTAGGGTTTGCGCTCAAAAGTCTTTTTGCTAAGACAGGGAGTAGGGAGTAGGGAGTAGGGAGTAGGGAGTAGTGAAGAGTCAAGAGTCAAGAGTCAAGAGGAATCAGGGGTTGTAGAAGAGATACAAAGGAAAAATTATCCCAGGCCCAAGTCTACCCAATTTTTACCCAAATACTCAATTTTTGAGCATTCTTAGGGGAAAACAGGGGTACTTTTTCACTACCTAAAAAGCCTAAAACCAATATCAGTAAAGACTTTTATATTTAATCAGCAAGCCCTAATTAAGTTATCGATCGCCAATAACGGGAGTAACCACATTTTTAGTAAAGAAGTGTTTCTACATTAAATCTAACCGTAGAAGCAAACCGCTGTTTGTCCCTACATCTAAATCTAGATAATGGAATAATGGAGAAAATTATGAGTAATCAAAAACATCAATTAATAAATCAAGCTATTCTATCTATAGCTACTACTTTTAGCCTTTTTTCTGCCACTATTGCTAATGCTGCATCTCTCAATGTTCTCTGGTATGGTCATACCAATGCTTACAATTCCACAATCTCAGAAATAGCTACTCTAGCACCAACATTTGACCCAGAAGGCGACGGCAGTTTAGATTGGAATCTCACTTTCTGGAATCCCCAAGACCCCACACCCAATTTTTCTGATTATGATGTTTTGGCGATCGGAACTGGTTCAAAATTTCAAACGCCAACTCAGGCATTTAACTTCGATCCTACTAGGATTTTAAATAACAAAGAGGCGATATCCGCAGCCAGGGGCAACCGTACTTTCTTAAGCGGTTAGGATGCAGATCATCACTACACTTATAACGTTGGTCCCCGCCCTAATGGTCCCCTGGGCTTTTTAATCAATGCCGTTAACTGGGCAGGCAGTGGTGAAGGTATGGGTATTGTCGTTTTGCCTGATGGTCATGGCGGACTTAGCGCTCCACCATCTCGGCGTCAGCGGTGGTGGTTAAATGATCGCTCTTTTTTGAAGGATGAATTAGAAAGTTATGTTTCCTATGTTGGGGACGACAGCGTCGTGATTCCCACAGAGACCTCCGAATTTCCTGTGAACGAAGGCTTAACAACCGCAGGTTTAAGCAACTGGCGTGGTTCTGCTCACGCTGCTTTCGACAAAAATATTCCCGGTTACTTATCTATTAATGATGCTGGTTCTCGTCCTGGTTATGCCGTTACTATTGTCACTGCCTCCGAAGCTGACGGTGGCACTGGAGGGCCTGAAACAGAAAAAGTTCCTGAACCAGGTTCAATTTTTGGTCTATTTATATTAGGTGGTTTCGGTGTTCGTTCTCTTTTATTGCGTATATCGCAATAATACAAAATAATACAAAAAAAAATCAGATTTGGTGATTCATTAAAAGAGCGATCGCTCTATTGAGATACAAACGTCGTAGTTAAGAATTAGACATCCAGTAGGGTCAAACGGCCGTTCGCTTCTACATTTAGGTCTTCGTTCTCTTTTATTGCGTATATCGCAATAATACAAAATAATACAAAAAAAAATCAAGACCGCTTATAGAAAAGAGCGATCGCCTCAAAACTTTAGGGTAAAAAGGCCGTTTGCCCCTGTATCTAACATCATCGAGAAAATTATGAGTAATCAAAAACATCAATTAATAAGTCAAGCTATTCTAGCTATAGCCACTACTTTTAGCCTTTTTTCTGCCACTGTTGCTAATGCTGCA
>NZ_JAAHHG010000265.1:5874-13670 GCF_010692555.1 Okeania sp. SIO3B5
GTTTGCCCCTGTATCTAACATCATCGAGAAAATTATGAGTAATCAAAAACATCAATTAATAAGTCAAGCTATTCTAGCTATAGCCACTACTTTTAGCCTTTTTTCTGCCACTGTTGCTAATGCTGCATCCCTCAATGTTCTCTGGTATGGTCAGACCGATGCTTATAATACGAAAATCTCAGAGTTAGCTGCTCTAGCACCAACATTTGACCCAGAAGGAGACGGTAGTTTAGATTGGAATCTTACTATTTGGAATCCCCAAGACCAAGCACCCAACTTTTCTGATTATGATGTTTTGGCGATCGGAATTGGTTTGAAAGAAGGAGAATTATTTGATTTTAACCCTACTAGGATTTTAAATAACAAAGAGGCGATATCCGCAGTCAGGGGAAACCGAACTTTCTTAAGTGGTCAGGATGCAGATGCACACTATACTTATAACATTGGTCCTCGTCCTAACGGTCCTCTCGGTTTCTTAGTCAATGCCGTTAACTGGGCAGGTAGTGGAGAAGGTATGGGTATTGTAGGTTTGACTGATAGTGGATATCCTACAGATCCTCTAAATCGAAATCGGCGATGGTGGTTAAATGAGAACTCTTTTTTGAAGGATGAATTAGAAGGTTATGTTTCCTATGCATGGGACGAAAATGTGGTTATTCCCACAGAAACTTCGGATTTTGCAGTGAATGAAGGCTTAACCAGTGCAGGTTTGAGCAACTGGAACATATCTTTCCACGCTACTTTCGACAAAAATATTCCTGGTTACTTATCTATTAATGATGCTGGTTCTCATCCTGGTTATGCCGTTACTATTGTCACTGCCTCCGAAGCTGACGGTGGTACTTTGGGCGATGAAATAGAAGCAATTCCTGAACCTGGTTCAATTTTTGGTTTATTTCTTTTGGGTGGTTTCGGTCTTCGTTCTCTTTTATTGCGTATGTCGCAATAATACAAAACAATACAGTTGTATTTCTAACTCGATCACCTCAACACTTTAGGGGCTAACTACTGAACGCAAATAATTAGACAAAGTTGGACAAATCTTAATAAATCTTGAAAATCTGCTGGTTATATGCTATCATAAATTAAACTCATCCTAAATTATCAACAACTTTTTTTTCATGGTGTGCGTGTTCAAATGCAATCAATTAAGACCAAATTAAAAGTTAACAATTACCAAAAAACCATACTTGCCAAACACGCAGGTGTAGCTCCTGACTGCTTATAACTGGGGGTTAGCAACTTGTATTACTGAGTACGAAAAAACTAAAAAACGCCCAAGCGCCATCACCCTGCATAAGCGTTTAGTAGCTGAAGTCAAATCAATTAATCCCTGGTATTATGAGGTTTCTAAATGTGCCCCCCAGCAAGCATTAAGAGATTGAGAGAGGGCATTTAAAAACTTTCTAACTATCCCGAACCGTGGATTTCCAGTCTTTAAGAAAAAAGGTAGAAAAGACAGCTTTTACTTAGAAGGAAGTATTAAGATTTTCCAAGGAAACTACATACAATTACCCAGAATAGGAGTAGTAAAAACATACGAAATCTTACCGAATTGCAAAGTAAAAAATGTCAGAATATCCAAAAGAGCAGATAATTGGTACATCAGTTTTAAGTATGATATTGAACAATATCCAACAGAAAAAGTTGAAGAAACTATTGGTGTAGACATAGGCATAAATACATTAGCAACCTGTTCTGATGGCAGTAAATTTGCTAACGTCAAAGCCTACAGTCAAGCAAAAAAAAGATTAGTTCGTCATCAACGTGCAGTTAGCAAAAAAGTTATTGGTTCTAAAAACAGACTCAAAGCAGTAAAAAAACTAGCAAAACTTCACAAAAAAGTAGCCGATATCAGAGCAGACGCACTACATAAACTCACAACATGGGCGAGCTTTAAACCACAGCACTATAGTAATTGAGGTATGACAATGTAAGTGGAATGCTCAAAAATCACAAACTAGCAAGTGCTATTGCTGATTGTGGTTTTTATGAATTTAAACGTCAACTTACATACAAATGTGAATGGTACGGCAGTGAATTACTCATAGCTCCTAGATTTTATCCAAGTTCTCAAATATGTTCAAACTGTGGGCATCAACAGAAAATGCCGTTAAATGTGAGAACTTATGAATGTAGTGAATGCGGTTTTCAAGCTGATAGAGATTTTAATGCTGCTGTCAACCTGAAAAACTATGTGTATCAGTAGCTTGAGTTTCAAGCGAATTTAAGCCTGTGGAGAAGATAAGTTACAGACTGCGGTCAGTGGTCTTCAGTGTTTGCGCAGCATTCCGCAGGAAAGCAGGAAACTAGCTCCAAAGCTCATGCAACCATGTATGGGTAAGTTTGGGTAAGTTTAGTAGAACGGAAAAAGGCTGTTTGCCCCTGTATCTAACATCATCGAGAAAATTATGAGTAATCAAAAACATCAATTAATAAGTCAAGCTATTCTAGCTATAGCCACTACTTTTAGCCTTTTTTCTGCCACTGTTGCTAATGCTGCATCCCTCAATGTTCTCTGGTATGGTCAGACCGATGCTTACAATACGAAAATCTCAGAGTTAGCTGCTCTAGCACCAACATTTGACCCGAAAGGTGACGGCAGTTTAGATTGGAATCTTACTATTTGGAATTCCCAAGGTGCTACACCTGACTTTTCTGATTATGATGTTTTGGCGATCGGAACTGGGTCGAAGGCTGGAATATTTAACTTTGACCCTACTGGGATTTTAAATAACAAAGACGCAATATCTACAGCTAGGGGTAATCGCACTTTCTTAAGCGGTCAAGATGCAGACGCGCACTATTTTGGCAGTCCTGGTCCTCGTCCTAACGGTCCTCTCGGTTTCTTAGTAAATGCCGTTAACTGGGCAGGTAGTGGAGAAGGCATGGGTATTGTTGTTTTGCCTGATGGTCATGGAGACGTAAATTCACCTCCATCTTCGCGTCAGCGGTGGTGGTTAAACGATCGCTCTTTTTTGAAAGATGAGTTAGAAAGTTATGTTTCCTACTTCAATACAAATAGTGTGGTTATTCCTACAGAAACCTCGGACTTTCCAGTAAATGAAGGCTTAACAACCGCAGGTATAAGTAACTGGAATCTATCTTCCCACGCTACTTTCAACAAGAATATCCCTGGTTACTTATCTATTAATGATGCTGGTTCTCGTCCTGGTTATGCGATTACTATTGTCACTGCCTCCGAAGCTGACGGTGGCACTTTGGGCGATGAAATAGAAACAATTCCCGAACCAGGTTCAGTTTTTGGTCTATTTATATTAGGTGGTTTCGGTATTCATTCTCTTTTATTGCGTATGTCGCAATAATACAAAACAATACAAAAATACTTCAAAATTGGAGATTCATTAAAAAGCGATCGCCTCAAAACCTTAAGAGCAAATATAGGAGAAAACTGTTTTATGATTTCCATGAAAAAACTATCCATAGCTTGCCTCGGAGCAACAACTATCGCTTTAGCAATAAACAAACCAGTAAGCGCTAGCGTCTTTTTCAACTCCGATACTGGTCACTATTACGAGTATGTTCCAGGTGCATATACTTGGAACTAAGCAAAAGTTAGTGCTGAAACTCGCTATTATAAAGGTTTGCAGGGATATCTGGCGACCATCACCTCTGAAGCAGAACAAAACTTTATTATTTCCAACATCGGTATACCCACAGAGCATTTCTCTGCACAAGCAGGTGGATGGTTAGGTGCAAATGACGCAGCAACAGAGGGTATTTGGGAATGGGTAACTGGTCCGGAAGCGGGAACAGTATTTTGGCAGAACGGCACACCAATTGGCTACAATAATTTTCACCCAGGACAACCGATCAATTTCAGAAACCAAGAACACTACGCTCATATGTTTAGACCTGGAGGCATCACTTGGAATGACCTGCATGAGTCTGCTCCACTAGGCTATTACGTTGAGTATGGTGGCCTCAAACCAGAACTACCACTGGAACAGGAATCTGTCCCCGAACCTGGTTCAATTTTTGGTCTATTTCTATTGGGTGGTTTCGGCGTTCGTTCTCTTTTATTGCGTATATCGCAATAATACAAAATAATACAAAAATATTTCAGAATTGGTGATATCATGTCCGGTAGCATCGGAGCGTGTATAAAATTAAGGTGATAATGGAAGAAAACCTTCTGCCTCCTGCCTCCTGCCTCCTGCCTCCTGCCTCCTGCCTCCTGCCTCCTGCCTTCCTTTGAAACTATTCAACCGGACATGATATTACCCAAAAATTATGATTCTACGAAGTCTTTTAAGGCTAAAAGTGTTTGAGATAAAGATTCTTTCATTTGAGCGGCTAACATAAATGAAAAAATATACTTGAAAATTCCCGAAAACAAAATTCTGTGTGTAACTAAAGTTTTGCTTTCAAATGGTTGAAGAATATGTTCCATCCTGATAGTACATAAAGGTAATTTTGATTCAGTAATAAATGACTTATTCCTAATTACTTTTACTAACCTAATTTGAAGGCGAGTCCCAGATTGTATTTGTAAATCAATCAATGAATTATCAGCAAAATCTCCATGAAGATATGCATATTTAGTATCTGGGTCCCAATTCGACCATTGGTTCACCTCTGAATAAATTTTAAAGATATTTTCTGGGTTGGCATTAATTTCTATTTTGGACTCAAATTGCATTGTTGGTTCACCTCATTGTATAGTTGGCAGTAGGGTAGTGTGTGAGTAGGGGAGTAGGGCAGTAGGGCAGTAGGGGAGTGGGGGAGTAGGGGAGTAGGGGAGTAGGGGAGTAGGGGAGTAGGGGAGTAAGGGAGATTAAATATTGAAGTAATTATAGAATTATCAACATATACTATATAACCGGATTATATATAAATCAATTTTACCGAAGAATTAATAATTAAATAATTAAATAATTAAATAATTCAGGTAAAAATCCTCCCCTTTCAAGGAGAAAAAAATTTATTTTTTCCTTTTATTCAATCCTATCCGTTTTAGGGAGAGGTAATTATCAATTATCCATTATCAATTATCAATTATTGAAAATATCATCTAACTTTTTACCTTCTGGCAGTTCTATAAAAACTCTTTCTCCAGCCTTTATTCCCTGCAAAATCTGTATTTGATTACCAACACTAAAACCAAGAGTAACAGACTGAAACTTCGGTTGATTCTTCACATCAGGAATTAATACCCCAGTCTCTCCCTTATTAGTAACGATCGCCACCGTCGGTACAACTAAAGCATTCTCCAAGCGATCGCCTAGAAATTGTAAATCAACATTCATTCCTGACTGTAATTTTTCTTTGCCAGTCTCCAGAGCCACTCGCACCTCAAATAATGTTACATCTCTTTCTACTACTGCCTCTGGAGCAATTAATTTCACCTTACCTTTAAACACTTGGTCTGGATAAGCATCAGCCACAATTTCCACACTTTGACCAGATTTAATTTGACCTATATCCGCCTCTGGAACTTTTGCCAAAACCTCTAAACCTCTAGCCAAAGCAACAATAGAAGTCGAAGAAGCAGAAGTCGCATTAGAAGCAGAAGTCGCAGGTGTCACAAACGCTCCTTTCGTTGCATATCTTTGAGTAATAATTCCAGAAAAAGGAGCGCGAACCTCAGTATCTTCCAACAGAATTTCCTGATAGCGGACTTGAGCTTCCATTTCAGCAACTTCAGCTCTAGCTCTAGCAATTTCCTCCGGACGAGTACCATTTTCCAACTCCTCCAACTGACTGCGAGCTTCCGCAACTTCAGCTCTAGCTCTAGCAATTTCCTCCGGACGAGTACCATTTTCCAACTCCTCCAACTGACTGCGAGCTTCCGCTACCTCCGCTCTAGCTCTAGCAATTTCCTCCGGACGAGTACCATTCTCCAACTCCTCCAATTGACTGCGAGCTTCCGCCACTTCCGCTTCAGCTTTAGCAATTTCCTCCGGACGAGTACCATTTTCCAACAATTGAAAAGCCTGTTTTTCCTGTTCCACAGCAGCAGTTAAACGCTCTATCTCTGCTCCTCTAGCTTGAGTTAGTTGTTCCAAACGTTTTTCAGCTTCCCGTAAATTAGCCCTGACTCGGCGGTCATCTCTAACATATTCTTCGTAAGCATCGCGAGCGATAGCACCCTCACTTGCCAAATTTTGATATCGAGCTTGCCGTTTCGTCGTTAACTCCAACTCTGCCTTTGTCGCCTCTATTCTAGCCTTAGCTTGTTCAATTTCCTCCTTCAAACTTCCAGTCTTAGCATCATCCAAACGAGCGATCGCCTGTTCTAAACGTGCCTTCCCCTGAGCAATTTCTTCACGACGGTTGCCAGTTCTTAGTTGAGATAAATTAGCTTCAGTTCTATCTAAACGCGCTCTAGCAACAGCAATTTCTTCGCGACGACTACCTGCTTGCAATTGGGATAGACGAGCTTCCACTTGATTTAAACGCGCTCTAGCAGCAGCAATTTCTTCGCGACGACTGCCTGCTTGCAATTGGGATAGACGAGCTTCCACTTGATTTAAACGCGCTCTAGCAGCAGCAATCTCTTCTGGACGACTACCAGTTTCCTGTTTTGCCAAATTTGCCTTAGCACTTTCAAGTCTGGCCTGGACTTGGCGGAGTTGGACTTCTAAGTCACGACTTTCCATCCGGGCAATAACTTGGCCTGCTTGGACGCGATCGCCCTGTTCGACATACAATTCTGCCAAACGGCCTTGATTTTTAGGAGAAAGGTTGACTCGTTGTATTGGTTGGACTTCCCCACTAGCTGTAATTCTCACAACTATATTTTGAGCTTGTACAGGTATAGTCAAACTTTCAACGATTTCTTGTTTTCCCTGAGACTGGTTACGGATTAAATATATGCCTGTGGATATAGCTAAGAGTCCCGCTGCCACCAGAGCGATCGCCCATTTTTTTCCCTTCTTGGGGCGCTCAACAGGTAATTGTATATTGCGGTTGCTTTGCTCTTGGGGGGTGGGGGTAGTTAGGGTGTTAGTTGTACTGTCTTGAAAGCTAGTTTTCATTATTTTTTCCTTCTCAAATTTTGGTAATTATGATTTCTATTATTATTGACTTTTTTACTTATCTGTTACGAAAGGGTTTAAGAATTTTGGTATTTAATCTTAACCTTAACAATTAAAAATAATGGGTTGCTGATTTGCGATTAAGCCTATAATTTAACTTACAATAGCTGTAGTATAATATTCGGAAATTAGTAAAAGTAGTTGCGCTGAAACCAGGCTTTACTTATATCAAATCTGGTATAGCATTTCCCAATAAAGACACAAAAAATTATCTATATGTCAATACGGTTCAGTTAAGACGAAAACTCCTATGATATGGAACGATTAGATAGGCTTTTTAGACTACAGAACTGGAAAAAAAATCCTTAACTGAACCGTATTGATCTATATGTGTAATTTCCACTCATATGTCTAATATAGAACCCCTAAGCGCATCTCTAAAAATTTAGGTGACCGCTCCTATTACTTAACTTAAGCATATATCTTTTCGGAGAAAGATATTTCCAATCATCAAAAATCAAATCAATTATTGTAGAGCGTGTCATCAATTATTTCCCCCCTACTCCCTACTCCCTACTCCCTACTCCCTCTTTTCTGGAGAGAGCTAAAAGATACCAAATGGGTTCTATAAAAAGATGAAAAAGATGGCATACTTCTCAAGAGTCATCTTACAGCGCTTTTCGCTCTTGATGAACCACATCGTCATAACCACGCGCCCTGTAGGGACGTTGCATGCAACGTCCCTACTGAAATGAAAACCGCTGTATAGTTTTCTCAGAGCGATCGCCCTTGAAA
>NZ_JAAHHG010000266.1 GCF_010692555.1 Okeania sp. SIO3B5
ATGTCCGGTTGAATAGTTATAAATAACAACAGAGGAGTCAGGAGATCCCCCCTAACCCCCCTTGAAAAGGGGGGAACTGGAAGTCCCCCTTTTTAAGGGGGATGCGCGGGGGATCATTGATGTACTGCAGTTAAATGATAATTATATTGATATATTGAAAATAGAGTGCGATCGCTCCTGGTGAGTGGTGTGGCGATCGCTCCAACTATTACTAAAGGATAAAAATGTACTATAATATAGGAATTACTTCAGTTCTAGGTGTCCATGACTGGTATTAACCGAGAATTAACTCCCCATCCGAGAACGAGCTTATTTGACAAGCACCTTCCTGGTACGCCCCAAGTAGTGAGATTGCTGAAGAAGGAGGGAAAGGCTCATGTTTTTAAAGACCGTGCTACAATGGAATTTGTCGTGGGGGCTATTATCGGAAGGGGGGAACTTACAGGAATTGAAGATGAAAACGACGACTACGAACGCTATGGACTTTATTTTGACGAACCTATAGGTTATCAAATCCGAGCAGATGGTAGCAGTATTGCACTTTATTATGCTGAAATAAAAATTGTTAAAGGAGGTAATCAATACCATGTTATCCCTCGCACAAAACCTCGTCGAGCTAGGTGATGATTGGGAGTTTATCGAGTTATGGATAGATCCGATTGTTTTTCCACCTCGAATTCTAATGTTAGCCAGTGGCAAACAGGGTAATTGTTGTATTTACGATGCTACTGCTAACTACAAACCTTTGTTTGAGAGCGCTATTTATGATGAAGCGCACTCGTGGTTAGTTGAGGATGATTACGAGCGTGTGGATGGTCGCCTTTTATCTGGAGAAATTTTTTAGTTTGTAAATAATTCTATAAATATTACCAAAAAATACTATGATGACCACTGTTTCTGTCGAACTACCCACAGGATAATTCTCAGCGCTGCGTAAAAATCCTCACGAGTTTGTTAGAGAAATGCGGATAGCTGCTGCGGTAAAATGGTACGAATTAGGGGAAATTTCCCAGGGAAAAGCTGCGGAAATAGCAGGCTTAACTAGGGCAGAATTTATTAACGCCTTATTTCGTTACCGAGTAGATTTTATGCAGTATACCGCCGAAGAGTTAGCCCAGGAGATAATCGATGTTGATTAAAAAAGTCATAGTTAATTCTTCTCCATTAATCGCTTTGTTTAAAAGTAAACAGGCCGATTTACTGGCACAACTTTTTGATCGAATTTTGGTTCCAGGATCTGTGTGGGATGAAGTGACATCAGGAAGTAAAAATGATGTTGCAGCAACTGAATTAGCTAATGTCTCTTGGGCGTGGCGTATAGAAATTGCCAGTATTTCCCCAGAAGTATTAGCTTGGGACTTGGGTAAAGGCGAGTCAGCGGTGCTTAGTTTGGCATTAAAAAAACCTGGTTTTGCCGTTATTATCGACGATAGAGCAGCTCGTCGCTGTGATCAGTCTTTGGGAGTTATAAGTATGGGAACGGCAGGAGTAATTTTGTTGGCTAAAAAACGGGGGCTAATTCCTTTAGCATCTCCGGGGATTCAAGCTTTGCAGGAGGCTGGTTTGTGGTTATCCGATGGCTTGATAAATTTACTCCAACAACAAGCTGGAGAATCTGATAAATAATTCGGGGACGATCGCGTCCCATCCGAACCACGATACTTATTTGACAAGCACCTTCTTGGGATGCCCCAAATAGCAATATTACTGAAAAAGGAGAGAAAATAAATATTAAAGAGCGATCGCTTTAGTCAGAATATGCAACTGCTACTTTAACTGCTACGAATTCTTACTCTTCCTGGAGATGTAGTCATAGTCTATTTATTTTTTTGTAAATTATAAAAGATAATTGAAATTTTGTCAAATTATGGCTGATAGCGATCGCTATGATATGATGCTCGGCATCACAACAAAATTTTCAAATGAAAACAGACAGTATATTTTACAGACTATTTTTAGAGATACCTGGTGTTTACTTTCAACTCATTGGTAAATCTCCCACTCTGGCAAATTCTTACAAGTTTCGCTCAGTCGAAATCAAACAAACAGCTTTTCGTTTGGATGGTGTATTAGTTCCTAATATTCAGTCTCCTGATACTCCCATTCATTTCGCTGAAGTGCAAATGCAAAAGGATGAAGCATTTTACCGTCGATTTTTTGGCGAGATATTTCTGTATCTGAGTCAATATGAGGAGGCCAAGTATTGGCAAGCGTTAGTGGTATTTCGCAACCGTAATATTGAACCAAAAGATACCCAACCCTATCAAGCTCTATTAAATAGCAGCAACGTTACCGTAGTTTACCTGGAGGACTTGGGAGAGGAAGCTTACGATAACTTGGGTTTAGGTATAGTCAAGTTAATAGTAGAGGATGAGGCCAAGGCAGTACAACAGGCCAAAATGTTATCTGCCAAAGCAACGACAGAATTAGCACAAGAGGCTGAACAGCAAAAAGTGCTAGAATTAGTCAAAACAGTTATTTTGTACAAATTTCAAAATTTAGGACCAGAGGAAGTAATAGAAATGTTAGGGATGGAGGATTTTAAAAAATCTCGACTTTACCAAGGAATTAAGCAGGAGGGGAGAGAAGAAGGTAGACAAGAGGGGACATTATTAACTAAGTTGCGAGTAGTTCCTATGTTTTTGGAACTAGGTTTGACTATTGAAGAGATAGCACAACGGTTGGATTTAACTGTGGAGCAAGTGCAACAAGCTTCTCAAAGCCAGTCTAATTAATGGGAGGTAATAAGAAATGTTTAGCATGGAGGAATTTAAAAAATCTCGACTTTATCGAGGAATGAAGCGGCTAGCCAGAGAAGAGATCACAGAAGAGAACAGACAAAAGGGTAGACAAGAAGGCAGAGAAGAGGGGATATTATTAACTAAGTTGCAAGTAGTTCCTATGTTTTTGGAACTAGGGTTGACTGTAGAAGAGATTGCACAACGGTTGGAATTAACTGTGGAGCAAGTCCAACAAGCTGCTCAAAATAATGAATAATTAAAGATAGTTTTGATTGGTTGGAATTAACTATTGCTCCTTTCCTCCTAGAAAAAAAGGCGATCGCTTCTCTGACTCGGTTGGTTTGGCAGGAGTGATAGCTGCCGCTAGGCTCCGCCAACGCTTGTTTGTAGTAACGATTTTAGTCGTAAAAGGTGACTGGTGAGTTCCGAAACTCAGGTGGAAAAAGGATGTAGTAACGTATGTTGACAACAAATGCTTACCACTGTTAAGCTAACAAATAATGATTTCTATTGTCGAATTATGAGCAAAATTATAACCGCTGTATTTGATGGTGAAGTTTTACGACCCCATACACCTCTAGAACTTAAACCAGATCAAAGTTATGCGATCGCTATTGATGTTGAGGGCGTTCATTCTCGACATATTACAGTTTCTCCCAAAGTTCGTTTTGGCAAACCATGTATTGCTGGTACTCGCATTGCTGTAGAAGATATCGCAGTCATGTATCTACAAAATAAAGAGTCTTTAGAAAAAATTGCTCTTGATTATAATCTGTCTTTAGCATCAGTTTATGCAGCGATCGCCTATTACTATGATAACCAGGAACAAATTGATCGTCGTAGGGCTGAAGGTAAGGCTTTTGCTGAAGAATTTGAGCGCAATAATCCTTCTTTGTTACAGGAAAAATTAAGAAAGTTGCAGGGTGAGGGTGCGAATTAGTTTTCATTTAGATGAACAGGTTAATCCGGCGATCGCTAGGGAGTTACGTCGTCGTAATATTGATGTGACTACAACTGTTGAGGCTAACTTGCGGGGTCAAAGTGATGAATCCCAGCTAGCTTGTGCGAGTCGAGAGGGCAGGATGTTGGTGACTCACGATGATGATTTTCTCAGACTTGCAAGCGTTAACAAGGAACATTCGGGTATTGCGTATTGCCATCAAGAAAGTCGTTCTCTTGGAGAAATAATTACCACGTTAGTTTTAATCCACAAAGTATATGATTCAGAAGAAATGATGGGCCGTGTAGAATATTTGTAAGGATGAGAAAGGCGATCGCTCCTTTCTTCCCTAAAAAAAGATCGCTCCTCAAACTCGGTTGGTTTGGCAGGAGCGATCGCTACTATAAAATAATAGATGAAACAGACAATTGCAGGAAAGAAGAAAAAGCTTCATCCAAACTACTGACTGGAGATTTGATACTTATGTGACAGCGCAATCTAGGTAGCAATTCTCAGCTCGTAATTGGTGTTACCGCTGCTGCTGTTTGGGAAAACTCTTACAAAATATGTTCCTGATTCTATCTCCCGACTAATGCTATTACTGGAGTTGGCACTAACAAACCTACCGCTTAGAATATCACCATCATCAATGACTCCATTGTTATTAAAGTCGTCAATCAATTGGAAAAATGCATCTTCAGTTACATCACGAAGAGCGATGTTAACTTCGGTGTTAGTATCTACAGTAAAACTATAGTAGTCGTTGCGATCTGTAACTCCCACATAATCTGTAAAAAGTCGTGATCCAGTTCCCAGCTCTCCAATATCTAAAGCTGCATCCAGTTGGTTGCCAGGGTCTGCTATTGTGGTACTAGGTACAGACTCAAACAGGAATCCTAATTCATAATTGGTGTTACCGCTACTGCTGTTTGGGAAAACTCGTACAAGATATGTTCCAGTTTCTATCGTCCGACTAATGCTATTACTGGAGTTGGCACTAACAAACCTACCGCTTAGAATATCACCATCATTAGTGACTCCATTGTTATTGAAGTCCTTAATCAATTGGAAAAATGCATCTTGAGTTACACTACCCAAGCTAATATCAATTTCCCCATTATCGGGAAGAGTAAAGCGATAGTAGTCATTACGGTCAGTAACTCCAACAAAATCTCTAAAATTTCGTTGTTCAGTTCCCAATTCTCCTAGAATCGTTAGAATCGTGTCATCAGGATTGTCTATTACGTTATTGGGTTTAAGGGAAAAGTTGAATGTTAACCCATAACTGGTGTTACCGCTGCTGCTGTTTGGGAAAACTCGTACAAAATATGTTCCAGCTTCTATCTCCCGACCAATGCTATTGCTGGAGTTGGCACTAACAAACCTACCGCTTAGAACATCGCCATCATCGATGACTCCATTGTTATTGAAGTCCTTAATCAATTTGCCAAACTGTCTTCAAATTCTTCCTCATCAGCAGTAAAAAAGTGCGATTGAGTTTCTTGGTCCCAAAACCTGTGAACTTCCTCTGCATTGGGGTTAGTGGCAGAAGCTTGTCGCGTGGCAGTTTCTTCTTCACTGACACTATTACCAGTCAAAATGTCAATTTCTTCACCCGTAGGACTATCTATCAACTCGGAAGTTGTTGGACTATAGACAATAGAGAAATCTTCCACTGTCGGCGTTAACTCTTCTATATTTATGTATGAATTCTCAGCGCCAAATTCTGTAGCAGTAGGAAATTCATTACCTAATCCTAGCCCATTTATTACAGTCATAACTGAATCAGTAAACTTTGGTTCCAAACTGCTGGTTTCTAGATCTAAAATATTCGCCATAATAGCCTTTCTTGAAAGATGTTTTAGTTCAATATTTGTTCTTTTTTGAGTTAGTTACTAAGATATTAATATCTCAGTAAATATTCGGGCAAGTAAGTTTTTTAGAATTAACTAATAACTTACTTGGCTTGAGTAGCTTACCATAAAGCAAATGCCATTTTGTCGATTATCGACATTAAATTTTTTGAGAAAACAGAAAAAAATCTCAAACTTACTCAGCATAAGCAATTCACTATAAAAGCAATGCTAATATCGACAAAAATATTTCCATAACTTGTCGAAAATAGACAATATTTAGCAACGAGTACGACCAAAAACCCCTCCATAAATTAATATTTAACAATGCAGATAAATTATTTAGAGAGGTTTAATGGCCAAATATAATCGAATAATTACTTATTTATCAGGGTAAAAAAAAATCAAATTTATAAGTAATTATATTGACTAATATCTATTTTTAATGTCATAATTTTCTAACTATCTAACCCTAAATAATTAAGATGTAATGAAAACAGACAGCATATTTTACAGACTTTTTCTGGAGATGCCTGGTATTTATTTTCAACTAATTGGTCAATCTCCGACTCTGGCAAATTCCTATCAGTTTCACTCGGTGGAAATCAAGCAAACGGCTTTTCGTTTAGACGGTGTATTAGTACCTAATACTGAGTCGCAAACTACTCCAGTCCACTTTGGCGAAGTGCAAATGCAAAAGGATACAGCATTTTACCGTCGATTCTTTGCTGAGATATTCCTCTATCTTTATCAATACGAGGAAACTAAGCATTGGCAAGCATTAGTAGTGTTTCGCAACCGCAAGATTGAAACTGAAGATACTCAACCCTATGAAGCATTGTTAAATAGCAGCAACGTTACCAGAATTTATTTGGAAGACTTGGATGATGAAGCTTATGATAATTTGGGTTTAGGCATAGTTAAGTTGATAGTAGAAGGCCAAGCAAGGGCAGTGCAACAGGCAAAAGTGTTAGTGGCCAAAGCAACGGCAGAACTAGCAGACGATACTGAACGGCAAAAAGTGTTAGAATTAGTAAAAACAATTATTTTATACAAGTTTCAAGATTTAGAACCAGAGGAGGTAATAGAAATGTTAGGCATGGAGATGGAGGAGTTTAAAAAATCTCGACTTTATCAAGGAATGCAGCGGCTAGCTAGGCAGGAGTGTATAGAAGAGGGAAAACTGTTAACAGTTCCTCTGTTGTTAGAACTGGGGTTGAGTGTAGAAGAGATAGCGCGACGGTTGGAATTAACTGTGGAGCAAGTCCAACAAGCTGCTCAAAATCAGTCTAATTAATGGGAAGTAATAGAAATGTTAAACATGAGCATGGAGGAGTTTAAAAAATCTCGACTTTATCAAGGAATCTGGGAAGAGGGGGCATTATCAACCAAGTTGCGAATAGTTCCTTTGTTGTTAGAACTAGGGTTGACTGTAGAAGAGATAGCGCGACGATTGGAATTAACTGTGGAGCAAGTCCAACAAGCTGCTCAAAATAATGAGTAATATCATGTCCGGTTGAACAGTTATAAATAAATAACGACGGAGGAGTCAGGAGTCAGGAGTCAGGAGTCAGGAGGGAAGACTGAAGTTGGAAGAAGGAAGAAGAAGAACTGGAGTTGAAGGAGAAAGTTTTTTTATCACGCTATTATCCGGACATGATATAATTTAAAGATAGTTTTGATTGGTTGGAATTAACTATTGCTCCTTTCCTCCTAGAAAAAAAGGCGATCGCCCCTAAAACGTGGTTGGTTTTGGAGAGGCGATCGCTGTTTTGTAGTAACGATTTCAGTCATATAAACAGGACTTACGTAGAGAGTCCTAAAAACCTAGTTTTTCCCAAATGTCTTTGATTGGAAACAATAATTTATCCTAGAAACTGGCTTTCTTTGCATAAGTCCTAATTTAGGATACTTCATTATTCTTCGCTATCGAGAACAGTAGGAATATCGCGAGCAGCATGGAGGATTCGTATTACTTCAATATAGTCATCTTGAGTTAGATAAAAAATTAAGTGCTTGTTGAATCCCTTGACTGCCAGCTTCCGCAAACCTGCTAAACTAGAATTTTGTACTGGACTACCTATACCGGGCATCTTTGCTAGTTGCGAGATAGTCTCTCTAGTGGCATCAAAAAATCGCAATTAGGACAGAAAAATTAAGAGATAATTGTTACTTCTACCTCCTCTAAATTCCCCTAACTCCTGTCTCCTGTCTCCTGTCTCCTGTCTCCTACCCTAACCCATAAGACTTTTTCAGCAAACCCTAATTACGATATCTTTCCACTAGCGATTGATAGTATTAGTCAAAGCTGCTAAAATGACTTTTGGCCAAGGAGTAGGCACTAAGTTTCCATCTTGATCTCGACAAGCCCACATTGCCTCTTGTTGACCAATATGAAGTTTTTTACGCTTACCATCAGACTCTTGTCGGAAAAATTCAAAGTTGAAAACAGCTCCGCATTCTGAAACAGATTTTATATAGAGAAGAACAAGGATTTTGTCAAAGGGCATTGCTTCTTCTAAGAAGTCCATGCGAGTATAGAGACAAATTAATTCTCCTTTAGGATTAGAGACTCGTAGGTATTCGGGGGCAACTGAATACAGGAACAGGTCTAAAGTTCGCCCTTGCCAGATAAAATAATTACCGTAGTAAACATTGCCGACTAGGTTGGATTCTTCTAAGGTTGTTTGATAAGTTTCTAAGTAGAGTAAATTACCATAACGATTTTTAGGAGGGGATTCATAAAGCATCGCTCCTGTATCAATCTTAGCAAGAGGTGTGGGTAATGGTGGCAAGGAAAAAGTTTCAGGCTTTCTGAGATCGAGACTAACTGGTTCTTTAGAAGTAAATTTGTCGAGGAATTTTTGGAAATAGGGAGGTAAAGGCACCTGTGCTGGAACTCCGTAACTCTCTAAATGCACCCATGTAGATTTGACATCTGCAAGGGCAATTCTTTCTAGAGATTCGTCTGGTAAGACTTTGCAAAATTCTATATAAGCATCAAAGGTAGATTCGACTACTTCTCCTAACCACACTCTTGCTTGAATGGTGTCGTAGGAGGTAGCTTCTCCTAATACTCGCATACTTACTGCATTTGTTACCATGCCACAATCTCTGCTAAAGAAGTCAGATAACATTTGTGGTGCAATGCTTTCCAGGGCAAATTCCCGGATTTTTCCTATCCAACTGAAGTATTGGGAAAAATAGACTTTTCGGCTGAGACTGCCACTGTCTTTAAAACTGAGCTGAAATCGTTTTTCGTAAACTACTTGTCCCAGATAGTCTTCTTGGATATGGGAATTATTGCTATCTTCTGTGAATACTTCTACTGCAGAGTTAGATGAGGATGGAGATGAAACAGGTTGTTCTTGAGGAACTAGAATGGCAACCATGCGTTCTGGATGACGGGTTAGTTTGATCGGCTGGGTAACTACTAAATAATTACCTTTTACAGTTTTGGCTTTTAATAAAATGCTGTCCTGATGATATTTGACAATTGAGAGTTCTGGATGAGTTCCATTCAAGGCTTTACGAACTGCTTCTATTGATGACCAAATACGAGTTCCAGCTATATCTAAACTTTCACCTTTTTCTGTTAATTTGTTCAGAATGGCACTGTGTTTCAAACTGAGAAGGGCAAGCCATTTTTCTGGAGTGCGATGGGTGATGATCTCAATATCTACTCCCTGTGGTGTATAGCCTACGGTACTCAGGCAATAGCGGTCGCAATGAGATAAGGATACATAGAGTCCAGCTACACTAGCTCCTACTAATTGGGGTTTCCCTGATGCTAAGGTAGTAATTTCAAAGTCTAGGGGATGTTCTGGGGATAACTCTAACTGAGCTTGAATAGCTTTGGCAACGATTGGCTTTTCTTGTTGTCGTCGCTGTTCTTTGGGCAAAACTTGTAAATTGGGAGCATATCCTAACCCTACTCCTGGTTGTTTTAATTCCCAAGTGGCAAAAGCAGTATTTAATTTATCTTGCAGGATGTTAGCATCGCGTTTTTCAGGATTTGCTAATTCTTCAGGGGTGGGATTAGAAAGATTTTCTTCCATAATTCGCACGCGATAATCTGTGAGTTTTTCCAGGATATTCCCTTGTTTATCGCTGACAAATACTTCACCAATACATTCTTTATCTCCTTTTTCTATCGACACAACGGTTACTATTCTGTCATCTTCCTGAAAATGAGGATTTTGGAAAAATTCTATTTTACCTATTGAGATTGGTAAACAAGTATGTTGGGAAATATTTAGTTGTAATGATTGGAGTAAAACATCTCTCAAATAAGGATCGCCTAGTAGGATATAGCTTTCCATGTCTGTGCTAAAACTTTCTTGAACTAACTCAGTTTCAGAAGTAATGGCGTAGGAACGAAAAATGCTCTGGTGTTGGTTAAGAGAATATATTGCACCCATACGTTGGAAGCGTTCTCCTTGAAATAACAAGTCTCCATAAAGATCGGTTTGGGGATCGATCGCCAGAGGTTTTCCTAACGGAAGATCGATGGTGGCACCTGGTTTTATGTTTCCTATAATTAAGGTTGCAGCAAAATGATCTGTTGTAAATGCTGTTTTTTCGGTGCGAATACTTACTTTAACTGCTAGTTCTCCGTTAGGCAAAGCTTCCATTACCTCAGCATGAATTTCAATTTCTACTCCATGAGTTGGGTGAACGACGATGGGGCGATGCAAAGAGATATTTTCAATTCTGGCAATTTTATTGTCTGTTTCCCCAGTAACATAAGCAGTTGCTTGCGCCATTGCTTCTAAACCAAAGACAGTCGGGAACAAATAAGAACCTCGCCAGACATGATCTTTAATGTACAAATCTTTGTCTAGACTGAGATGGGTTCGTACCGTTAATTCAACATGAGGTTCAACATGAAGCACCCGTTCGATAAAACGATATTGATTGGTTTTGTCTAACTGAACTGGTAACCAAGTATCAAGACTTCCTAAACGAGCGCTGATAATAACTTGCAAAACTCCCGGATCGTATTCAAAGAGCTGGAGAAAACGATCTACCCCTTCTTTAAGTGGAATTGCTCCAATTCCCATTTTGTCTAAAGTTTTGATGCTGCCCATCCGCGCACCCATCCCTACTTCATCCCAGACGCTGTAAGCTAGGGATAATACTTGGGTATGAGGATTTTGAGCTTGAAACTGATGCAGTAAAAGGGTGAGAGATTCGTTAGCAAAGGCATACCAAGCATTGCCGGGCATTCCGGTAACGCCAATAATAGAGCTAAATGCCATCACAAGTTTCGGAGGTGTGGTGGCGAGAGCTTGTAAAAGATGATGAGCGCCCAAGATTTTCGGAGATACTTCTTTTTGTGCTGCTTCTAGAGTTACTTGTTCTACACGACGGGGTGTATTTAACCCTGCTCCATGAATGATACCTGTAATCAAACCGAGTTCAGCAGTAATTTTTTGCACTAACTCAACAACAGCTTGGGAGTTGGTAATATCGGCAGGATAATACTGACAAGTTAGTCCTTCATCTTGGAAGCGTTTTAAGGTTTGCATTACTTCTGGATTTTCCTTTTGACTGCGACCAACTAAAGCCATTTTGACACCAGTGTTTTTGGCTAAAGCTAGGGCACATTCAGCAGTAATACCTTTTGCGCCTCCGGTAACAAGAATCACATCCTCTGCTGACCAAGATAAGGAGCGAGGTTGATAGGTTGCGGGTTGTTGGAGACTGCTTTGTGGCACTAAGCGCACTAACTGTTCATCATAGCCTACTGTGGCGATCGCCTCTTTTGTACTCATTTCTTGGATAACGAGTTCGGTAGCTTGTGAGTATTCAATATTTTGAGGAAAATCGATCGCCCGTACCCGACTGTGAGGACGCTCTAAATGAAGACTGCGAGCAAAAGCACCTGCACAACACAATTCAGGTGAAATAGCTGCTCCTTGACTGCCAAAATGTCCGCCACCAAATTGCACATAAGTCAAACAACAATTTGTGTTTGCCATGGCTAAAGTGGCAATACTCTTGACGTGAGCAGTCATCTGTGCTAAAGGAAGAATTCCCTGTGGTGATGGGGTTTGGGGTAAAATAGCTAGGTAGTGGGTAAAACTACTTTGCTGAGAATTTTCTAAGGAGTTAACTCGATCATAAGTAATAATTTCAACTTGAGCTTGATTTTGTTGTAATTTATCCTTTAATGTTTGGCAAAAATGGCGATCGCCTTCTTCACTAACAATCAAAACACGAGTTTGAGACCAGTTAGTTTGTACTTCGGAGATTTCTTGAGGGATATATTCAATGGCAAAGTTGCGTACCCAGGTGGAATAATTTTCCTTAATTTTCTTTTGAGGTTGGGGAATATATTTTTCCTCTGAGCGTGAAACTACCTGGTTTTGCTGAAGTGCTGTTACTAGCTCTCCTAGGGTGGAGTTAGCTAGGGTAGACAGATCGATTTTTCCGCTGATACCAGTTTTTTTAGCAGCTATAGCAATTAACTCTGCAGCTTTAATAGAGTCGAGATTTAGATCGTCTAACAAACGCAAGTCTAAACTGAGAGTGTTTTTGGGAAATCCTGTCTGCTCTTCTACTAAGCTGAGGAGTAAGGAGGTTAATTCCCGTTCTGCTTGTGTACTGGGGGAAAGTTGAGGTAGAGTTTCACTGTTGTGTTCTATTGATGGTGTAGTCTGAGTCATTCCTCCCATGGTTGAATGAATGACTTGGATAATTTCTTGGAGACTAGCGTTAGCTATACTTGAGGGATCGATGATACCTGCAATGTTGCAAGTTTTGGTAGCAGAAGCAATTAATTCGCTCGCTTTGATGGAATCCATATTTAGGTCATCAAGGAGTTTGGCATCAAGGGAAATACTATCTGCGGGATAACCTGTTTGCTCGGCAATTAGAGCGATTAAAATTGACTCTACATCTAAAGTTTGTGCTTGAAATTTAGAGACAGGTTTTGGGAGTGGGGTAACTTTTTGAGCAGAGGAGGTTACGGAAATAACAGGATGATGGTTGCTGTATTTGTGGTTCGTAGTAACTCCATTACCATTAATTGCAGGCGAAATGTTATGATGCTGATGGGCGTTTTCGGCAGTAATTTGATTAGGTTTAGTTAGGTGAGGTAAATTTTTCAGATCGGCACGAATGACTTGAGCTAAAAAAGAACCTCGCTCAGTGAAGTAAGCGGAAAGAAGCTTAACTAGCTCTTCGTTATTTGAATGGTTAGAGTAAGACATAGGAAAAATATAGATAGTTGGTATGTTTGGCGTTAATGAATTGAGCTATGATTTTCGTGTTTGGGGAATAGGCAATAGGTAGGGACGTTGCATGCAACGTCCGTACAGATTAGATGAGTACAGCTATGGGTAGGGTGTGTTAGCGGTAGCTTAACTGAGCGAAACCCTATATATGTTGTCAGTGCATAAGTCCTGTAGATAAAGGTTTTAGCATTTTTAAGTATCAAAAAGTGGGAGGTTTTAAGTGGTAATGGTTCAATTAGGAGCAGATTTTGGTCAAGATTTGGGCAGAACAATCTTGGGACAATTCTTACTCCTAGCTCTTCGCTCATTCCCCTGACTCTTATCCCTACTAAAAGACTTTTGAGCGCAAACCCTAATTACTTACAGCACTTTTGAGGATTAATCCCTATCTTTGTAACACAGGCTTCTAGCCTGTAACAAGCAGGATGCTTGTGTTACCAAAAATTTGTAGGCTTCTAACCTGTAACAAGCAGGATGCTTTACCAAAATTTTGTAGGCTTCTCGCCTGTAACAAGCAGGATGCTTTACGAAAAATTTGTAGGCTTCTCGCCTGTAACAAGCAGGATGCTTTACGAAAAATTTGTAGGCTTCTCGCCTGTAACAAGCAGGATGCTTGTGTTACCAAAAATTTGTAGGCTTCTCGCCTGTAACAAGCAGGATGCTTGTGTTACCAAAATTACTAAATAAAATTTTGTACCTCACTAACTCCGAAATTGCTGTATAATAAATTTTTCGTTTGTAGTTGGACTTTAGCCCTTACCGAAAAATTGTGGTTTAAAGCCTCCCCTTTTAAGGGGATAATAAAGAAAAATTTTCATGAATTTGTCAATCCTCTTCTTTTCAAGGAGAGGTAATTATTCATTATTCATTATTCATTATTCATTGTTGAA
>NZ_JAAHHG010000267.1 GCF_010692555.1 Okeania sp. SIO3B5
TCAATTACCTTGGTTAAGTTTAGCGATGACAGGCTTCTGGTTATGGCTAAGTTTAAAACTACTTAAAGATAGAGCTACCCATATATGGGGAGACCTATTATTGGGATTTACTTGGAGTTGGTTGACAGGATCAATATACTGGGGTTGGCTACGACAGGAACCACTCCTCCATTTACCAGTTGAGGCGATATGTGTACCTTTTGCTTTGTGGTGTTTGGCACACAAAAAAGAAATGATAGGTAACTGCTTTTACCTTGGTTCTCTATTAGGTACAGCAGTTACAGACGGATACTTCTACATAACTGGCCTGATTCCTTATTGGCGACGATTAATGATAGTTGAACCAGATATGGCCTTAGAAGTATTCCAAGATGCTTTTACTAAAGTAAATACTTCCTGGGGAATAATTTGGATATTTGTTTTAGTGGGAGTTCTATTACTTTTTGGTCTTGTACCTTTACAATCAAGAAAGTTACACTTTTGGGCGTTTGGAGCAGCAGTATTAAGTACAATTTTAGTAGACAGTCTATTTCTATTAGCTGCTTGTTTAGCCTAATAAATATAAGTAAGATAGTTAGAGGGGGTGCCGTTCCTTATTGTGGCATTGTAATAGATCGTGACTTCAATGCCGCAATAAATATAAAAAATAGGGCGGCGGGGCATCCCGTCCTTAAAGCTCGTGGAGTCCGACGGGGTACCGGGACTGTGAAACGAGAAGCCCACACTATACCGAATGGTTAGTGTGGGAGTATGTCACTGCCGATTAATATAGAGAATCCACACAAGCTCTAAACTTGTGTTACCGTGAGTGCCACTGTCGTGATTTTGCAACCTCCTCATATGCTCCTTTGTACCGAAGCAGGCGATCGCTACCTACCTCTAGTAGGAAGTAATTGTTGGACTATTGGTAGAGGTAGAGATAACACTTTTGTCCTAACTGATAAATGGATATCCCGTAACCATGCCATGATACAACAGATGGACAAAGGAGATTTTTATCTGATTGACTTAGGTAGTCGTAATGGCACTTTTGTAAATAGTCGTCGTGTTAGTATTCCTGTGGTCTTAAAGGATTCCGATCGCCTACTATTTGGTCAAACAGAACTAGAATTTAATTGTCCAGACCTAGTAATGGACACAGAGTCTGGTATAGATGGTGATTCTCAAGATTTTACATCTACCTTACACGTTCGTCGCCTAATATCAGTGATGGTAATGGATATCCGAGATTTTACAGTACTTACCAGAAAACTGGACGAAAGAGTATTATCTGAAGTTATTGGTAGTTGGTTTCGACAAGCAGGGGATATTATTAGGAAGAATGGAAGTTGGGTGGATAAATATATTGGTGATGCTATTATGGCTGTTTGGTTTCATGGAGCTGAGGGAGTTAGTAGTGTAGAAATGATTCGTATTTTTCAAGCTCTCCAAGATTTATATGAAGTAACAACAAAACTAAGTAGGACATACCCTTTACCGTTTCCTTTAAGAGTAGGAGCAGGAATAAATACAGGTTATGCAATGGTGAGTAATGCTGGTAGTAGCGAACGTTCGGACTATACTGCTTTGGGAGATACTGTAAATGCAGCATTTCGCCTAGAATCATCTACTAAAGAAATTGGTATGGATATTGCTTTGGGAGAAGGTACTTATCAGTATATTTGCGATCTAGAAAATGTGCATCAAATATTTAAGCAGTATCAAGTAAATCTGAAAGGCTACGATAGTCCAATTATTACTTATGGTGGTACTTTTAATAATCTCAACACTTTTTTGGGCAAAAAGGGATTGTTTTCTGCAAAAAATAAAAATTTGTTTTAGATAAAATCAACCATAACTTTTCACAGGTATAATTTATAGTTTTTCAATCCATATAGTTACGATCCGTCAAGCAAAAACTTAGATTATAGATGTGCCAAGTGTATAAACTCAAGAAAAAACTGTGTAGTTTAATATCCTACGATATTTGGGTGCATATCAGTTTTGAAGAAAGCCAAAAATTTGTCGCTTTTAGGGAATAGGGAATAGGGAATAGGGAATAGGAAAAAAGTATTTTTGTAAATATTGAGATGCACCCCAAAAATCAGGATGCTCTATAGTCTGAGTTTACCTGTAAATTCACCAAGTGTTTTGAGTATTCTATCTTCTTGAGTATAATTACTTATCGCTTAATTGAGATGCACCCCGATATTTCTCAATATGGGACATATCCGTTGATCGTTAACATCAAAAGCCTTGGAATTAACTGCAACACAGCATGATAAGATAACTGAGGGAAAAAGCAAAAGTAGCTGTATGCTAAACTCAACCTTCTATAAAAATCATGATGTAGCTCCTGCAAAAGTAATTTGAAATAGAGGGTTACCGAAAATTTGGGTTTAAAGCCTCGCCCATAAGCGGGCGACTTTTTAGTTGAATAGAGACGAGAATGCAGCAATAAATATATTAGTCGCGGGCGGGCAGTCCGAGACAAAAAACGGACGTGGAGGCAAGTGTAAGACTACCGCCAAGGTAGCAGCAGCCTGTGAGACGTCAACCCACCGAAGAGCTAAGGCTCGGTAGGAATCCCCGCGCCTTTAGGCGCGGGGAGGATGTCAACGTTAGGTACTTAAAAAACTTTGTATATCAATAGATGAGGAGAAATAGAATAATGAAACAAATAGGCTTACTGCTAGCAATATTAGGGTTATGTCTAGGTTGTGTAGGATTAATGCCATACCATCAAGCTTATGCAGGTAACTTAAGTTTAACTATATGGCCTTCAACATCAATTTTAGCAGTAGAATCTGGAAGGGTTAACAAGGCAGACAGAAAATTAGGAGAGATTGGAGAAAAGCTCGATCTTAACAATAGTCCTTTACGAAGCTTTCGGAAATACCGGGGAATGTTTCCAACTATAGCTTCGATGATAGTAGATAATGCTCCTTACGAAACAGCAGAGGATGTACTCAAAATTCCTGGTTTAACTGAAAGACAAAAAAAGCTTTTAGAAGCAAATCTTGAAAATTTTACAGTGACTCCAACTGCTGATGTATATAATGAAGGTAACTTTAGATTGAATACTGGTTCATACGACTAAGATTAGCATAGACTAAACTCTTAGGCATTAGTCAATTTTCAATGCTGTTGCTTACTAGAGCTGAAAAATATAGACTATCCAAGACTTATATCTACAAAATGTCTATGTTTTTACGGCATTAATCTGTGTTATCATTACATATGTCTGCTAAGACCAGAGGATTTTAGCAACTATTATGGAGTGTTTTGCACTCGACTTTTCATCACAGATGAAAACCCTAGAGGGAATCCTAAACTCAATGTGTTTTAGCGGAACATTAACCTTCACGTGCCAGTAGACTTATGAACAGGTGAGTCGGAAAATTGCTTGACCTCACTGATGAAGAGCGTGTCTAGGATTGTCTAGATTTTTAGACGGTGCTATGTAATACTTGAATACTTGATTGACATACTCCCGACGTTGTGCTTATGCGACAACCCGGGATTTTTCAGTCAGATAAGCTCTGATCGTAGTTTTATAGCCCTACGTGCAAGGCTACAGGGAACAGGGCTGCTACCCCACGTCGGCGACAAACGCAAGTGGTTAGATCCTGCATCGGTGCAAGACGCAAGGGAATGCTGACCAATCAAACTCAAACTCACCATCTCCCAATCTCTCCACACTTTCTCTACCATTACAATGTACCACTACCTGATTTTGTCTCTAGTGGTAGAGCCGTATCTGAGATGAAAAATTTTTGATACTGAATTAAGCAGATCTGATATAACCCCTTCCAGGAGGGGAAGATGATTGACTACTCCCTGCAGCTGTTGCCAAGGGGATTCTAAGTAGATACTACGCAACACGGATTTATCGGTGTTGCTCCGTCTATTCTTAGCTGAAATACACTCTCTGGGGACAAGTCAAAGTGCCCCTACACAGTTGGCATAGCGTCTAAACTATGCTTTGCTGCTTACTTTTGTGATGATATTTGCAGCCCCATTACAGTCTGCATTCACACACCAATTATTACTTGTTCTATACAAACCACGCTTGATTCTTTTTCTTGTTTCGCTGCGCGACATGAAAAGCGTTTGCGTAGCATTCCGTAGGAAAGCTTGTCTGAAAGACTTAGGTTTCCAATCATTGGGTTTCTCAGCATAATTAGGCAGATCGTCACCATCTAAAAACGAAGCAATACTTGTATAACTTTCTTCGGTTTCTATAAATATTATTCCATATTCTTGACACAACTGAGCTATTCTTTCTTTAAGTCTAGCTGTAGGAATTGGTACAAATTCTGAATTACTTTTTTTTCCTAATTTGATTTCATTTTTCTGACCTTTATTCCAACCAAAAACAATTGTACCTATATTATTTTTTAAACAATGATTAATGACTATTCTGGCTGCTTTATTAATACCCAAATCGCATTTGACTGAAAAACTTACAGTAGATTCCAAGGTATCCGCTCAATAAATAGGGGCGGACTACCAGATTTAGGAACGATTTTACGCCATTTGAGGCTTGCTATTTATATCAAATCCGGTAACATCGGTGTAATTATGGGGAGTAGGGGAGTAGGGGAGTAAGAGAGATGGGGACCCACCCCTAACCCCTCCGAGGAGGGGAAGATCGAGAAATATTTGGTAATGGTTGAAGATAGAACATTTTTTTATACCGAATTAAACGGATTTGATATTACCTATTTACCTCGGATTATTGAGCAGTTACATTCCAAGTATATGAAGTACAGAGATTAACAATTAAATGAATGCAATTCCGGGCATCTTGCCCGCGATGGGTGTATCTCACGCTTAGTGGAATCTGCTGTATGTTTTGCGTTGATATTGAATCAGTACCTACGCATCATATCAAATTCGGTAGCATTGGTGCAATTTAGATTCATTGTGTGGGGAGATGGGGAGATGAAGTAAAGATTTCAATGGCACTTAAATGGAACATTTTTGATACCGAATTCAGCGAATTTGATATAACCACTATAATCTATAGTTAAGAGTTAACGGCAGTTAACCCCTACAAAGGTTAACCCCTAAAAACGTTAACCCCTACAAAAATTAACCCATACAAAGATGAACCCCTACAAAAGCTAACTCCTAACACGTTAACCCATACAAAGATGAACCCCTACAAAGGTTAACCCCTAAAAATGTTAACCCTGATAAATGGTGTACAATCTCGTCTTGAGCGTAAGTCCTGTTAATCTCAAAAATCATTACCACTCAGCAACGTCAAGAAATACATAGAAAATCACGACGAACCAAACAATGCCTGGCTGTCATCCCGGCGCTAAATTAAAGATTATAGGGTGCGACTTCCCACCAGGGAAACGGAAATGAGGTAATGTTAGCGTGCCCCTCCACCTTTGGTGCCGTCTCCAGATGTACCATTATCGTCTGGTTGATATCCTGCAATAATAGATGATCTTAAAAAATAGGTATCAACATCTGTGTAAGCATGATTAGAGTTAGAGTAATGGTTAACTTCAGATAATGCCATCACTTTTGCTGGTGTTATGATACCTAAACTTAATGTTAGGGTTGAGAAAGCTATGTTTTTGATAGTAAGTAGTAGTATAGCATTCATAAAAGTTATCCCCTGATAGTAGAGCGAGATCAAAGATGATCTAGATTGATTAGCTTGCTAGAAAAGTGGCGCTTTTTCTTATATTGTGCTTTTGAATTGCACAGATTGATTAAAATTTGGCTACTAATTTGGTAGCTATGAATGGCAAATCCAAATTACTAAAATCTTTGAATGTATATATCTATTATATCAGTACATACACAGATGTACATACGACATTTAGCTTAATAAACTTCATGAAATGGCCAGTTTTTCAGTATAAACACGGAAAAATATTATTAAGGAAAATACATTGATAGCCAAGTTGATCGGGATAATTATCAGGAGTTTGGTGTAGCAGGCGAAATAATTGCTTATATAATGTCTCTTAGTAGGAGTAGGGAGTAGGGAGTAGGGAGTAGTTAAGATGTAGAATAAATGGGAATTACAGAGTCAGTGGCCAAAACAATAGTCAGAGTAATTTTTCGGCTGCGTGCAGGGCGTGAAAATCCTTACTTTTTTAACCATAGCTTGCTGAAAAGCTCATACTTTTTCCAGGCATAAATTGCCTAAAACCAATATCAGTCAATGCGCGCGATCTTTAATCAGCAGAGCAATAATTAGTAAATTCTTTTTATTATCTGGAGTTAAGCTGGGAAAATTATTACTTGTGATAGCTACCCAATTTGTTATTAATTAATGATGAGTATAAACTTCGATCGCGACCTTAACTATAATTCTTCATCTGCAATTCAATGTATATTTAAGTATTACTTCATCAAAAATCAAAAACAGGAAACTTTCACAAATTAATCAAATATTAAATTCTTCAGTTCAGTAATATATTCCTGGGAGGTACACCCATCGTGGGCAAGACGCCTGCACTGGGAAGATTTAATTGTTAATATCTGTACTTCGTATACTTGGAATCTGCTGTATTAACCACTATAATTTTCTTCTTACTTTTGACTTTTAATTTTTGACTTTTGACTTTTGACTTATGTTTTTATACTACGTTTTGTCGTGTGGAATGTAGGTTCTATCGTTGTTCCTTCTGCTGTTTCTTGTCTTCGTACATAGCAGTATCAGCGTGATGAATTAGTTGGTCAATTTCTCTACCATCAAGAGGATATATACTAATACCAATACTGGTTCCCACTGGCACAATATGATCTTCTAATTCAAAAGGTTGATTAATTGTACTGCGAATTTTGTCAGCCACTCTAGAAGCTCCTAGTTTTCCTGGAATACCTGGTAAAACCACAGTAAACTCATCACCTCCAAGTCGGGACACTGTATCACTTCCTCTTAAGCACCCCTGTAATCTTTGTGCTACTAATTTTAAAAGTAAGTCTCCTATATTATGACCCAGGGTATCATTAACAGCTTTAAATCCATTGAGGTCTAGAAATAGTAAACCAACCATTTGTTCATTCAAATTTGCCCACTCAATAGCTTGACTTAAACGCTCATGAAATTGCTTACGATTAGGTAATCCTGTGAGAGGATCGTGATTGGCCTGATGATGTAAAGAATCTCCTAAAAGCTTTAGTTTGTCATTATCTATTTTTAATTTTGTTGCTGTTTCCTTCAGGTTTTCCTCTATTTTTTTTCGTTCGGTAATATCTCTAATTACTCCTACTAAAAATAAATTTCCTGCAGCATCTTGATGAAGAGTTCTTTTCGTCGCAATTATATGAGTAATTCCACGAGCATCTGTAAAAGATTCTTCATTTTCTTGCTGTTGATTTGTTTGAAATACTAACTCATCTTGTTGCCAAAATATACTAGCTTCATTTTGAGGAAATAATTCGTAGTCTGTTTTGATAAGTAGATCGTCTACAGAATAACCAATAAATTTACCATAAGCTTCATTCAAAACAATGCGACGATGATATTTATCCTTGACAAATATAGGGTCAGGAATTGCATTAATAACTGACTGTAGAAATTCTGTGGATTTCTGCCATTCTTCTTTTAAGTGAGCAAGATGAAACAGAATCATAACAGCAGAGCTGTTAAGGGCAAATATTGAGGGAACTATAGGAAACCACCAACCATTAACAAAGGCAATATAAGAAAATCCAATCAGATTAATACTAATAAATAATATCGTGATAATTGATTTTTTTGGTAATAATAATTGCCAACTTAAATTAGCACCTATATAAGAAAAAGAAATAATCAATAACCATTCTATAGGTTCAGGAAAAACTTTAATATTGACTCTACCATCTAGTGCTGAACTCAAAATTTGACTCAAAAAATTAGCTTGTAATTCTACTCCAGATACTTCTTTGGGAGCATTAAATAAACTACTACTGTAAGAATTTCTATGAAAATCTTTAACGCTAGTTGCAGTATAACCAATGATAATTATCCGGTCTTTGAATAAGTTTGGAGTTATTTTTCCAGATAGTAAATCATTCATGGAAACTATATGAAAACCATCTGATATTTTTCTGGGGTTTGCTAAAATTTGATAGCCACCTGCATCAACTCTAATATAAGCTCCATCATTTATTTTCAAACGGCGAAATACAGCTAGACCTAATTGCAAATCGTTAGCTTTATTGGCTGCTTTTGGCTCAATTCCTTCTTTTTTTAAGTAATTTAAAGCGAGCTTAAGTGGAAAACTTTCCCGAAAATTTCCATCTTCTAAGTGCATATAAAGGAAGCCACGGCGAATTTTTCCATCGGCATCTGTTAGTATATTATTAAATCCTACTTGTTGTTTTTGAGCCAAAATTTCAGGTGCTTTGATTCCTAAACTATCTTTTATTCCTATTCTCTCAATACCAATTATATTAGGAATATTTTCTAGGGCTTTTACGAAATTTTTATAGCCAGGTTCTCTAGGAAAATCACGATATATATCTAGGCCAATAGCACGAGGTTGAAGTGAGTGTAACTTTTGTAGTATTTCAGCCATTAATTGATCGTTTATAGGATAGCCATACTTTTGTATATCTGATTCATCAATTCCGACAATTACGATACGGGGATCTAATGGTTCTGTTGGACGTAAGCGAAAAAAATAATCGTAAAGTGTCCATTCCCAAGATTGCAAGAGACCGAATGAGCGTAAAAGTATTACTATACCTGCTGAGGTTGAAGCTGTTAGTAACAATCGACGGTTTTCTATTAGCCAGTGTTTAATATTCTTCAGAATGGTATTTTGATGTGAACCGAAAAGTTTGAACATCTGTAGGTAATATAAATAAAAAAATAGCTATATCTACGATCTGCTGAAAAATTTCTAAGCATTAAATTACGGAACAGGGAACAAGGTCAAGTTTTTACATTATTTTAATTTCATTATTTTACTGTTTTATTTTCAATCGATATATTGATTTTTATACTATACAAAGGTAAGCATTTCCTAGGTCATGCTGCGCAAACAGCGGTCAGCTATCAACTAAGTAAAGAAGGAATAAGGCAAAAATTGATTTAATAGCAAATACATAACTTCTAACTTCTCTGTTTGGTCAAGTTTTATCTTAATAAAGGTGTTTATAAAGTATAGTTTTAAGAGCAGAGTTTTATTGCTGAGAGCTGACAGCTAATAGCTGTTTGCGCAGCATTCCGTAGGAAATGCTTACATACAAAGTCTATTTCTTACATTTTTTGAGGCTTTAATAATTCTCAAAACCATGATTAGTCAAGGTTTGAAACTTATTTAGCAAGCCCGTTCTAAGAATAAAATGGTTGTTTATCCGGATAATTAGGGATGATGATATATTTACTTTATATTATAACCTATCAGTATTTACAACAAATCTTCTCTGCTTGATTTCGGCAAAATAACAACATATATTTACTATTATCTTAATATTATTGTTTTCACTACTTACTTTAGTTGATGCTCAAAATCTAGTTTTAAAACCGTACTTTCCCCGATGGGTAGACAAAAATTTTAGCCGCTATAAGATCTGTAATTTGAATAAAGGTTGCTATTGATTTTTCTGCTACAATAGGTGTTGATATTCTAAATTTTTTGTTAAAGATAGAATTTTTTATTGGCAATGAGGAGAGCAATATATTGCTTACTTTTTAGTACTTAGAAATTGAGTATTTATGCGTAATATTTTCCCAAAAATTTGACTTTTAAGAAAGGTTAATGGTAAGCATTCAGCTATTAGCTGTCAGCTATGAGCAACAAGATTCTCTCATATAGGACAGTGTTTAAATTAATATAAACTTTAAGCACAAGGGAGTTAACTTTTGTAGTAAGACAATTAATAAAGCTTTGATCGTAAACTAAAAGCAATAGCTGATGGCTGATGGCTGACGGCTGAATGCTTACGGTTAATGAAGATAATTTATACAGTATAAATACCTAGTAAAGACGATTTTTTTTATACTACTTTTAATGTTACAAATTGACGTGTGGAATGTGGGTTAAAAGGGGAGGCTTTAGACCAAAATTTTTCGGTAAATCGAAGATTATACCGGGATATGAATCGCGACCAAAATAAAAACAGATATTGACCTTGATTTGCAAAAGTCTAACTTAACACCACTCTCAAATACAATTATGTTATGATTACAACATCAACCGTGATGTGGCAGTTGAAAGTGATTTGTCTTGGAAGTGTTACTGTGGCCTTTGCAGATTGTAGAGCAAATTGACTGTGTAGGCTTATTGACGGGGATTGGTAACAGTTCTAGATAAGTGCCACTCAAGCAGTAAACCTAAATCGTGAGGTTTGGGGCTCTCCCGTTATAATCGCGGGATTCAACGGGAGAGGATGTCAAAGTTAAATAGATTCTCCAGTACACTTATGGTAGCGATCGCCACCATAATTTGACTGTACCACCACTTAATACATAGATTAGAGTTTCAGTGAATCATAATTTACATTTGTATTTTTGATTCCTAATTTTTGAGATTAGAAGGCAAATTATTATTTTTTTTTTGCCAATTTTCATCATCTTGTCTCTGAATTTGATAAACTTCGCTGAGTAGCTTCCACAAACTGACTCACACGAATAGGGTCTATTGGCCGATCAATGTGGCCATTTCGCTTCAGTGAGCTAGAGACAATAACACCATCTGCAGCCGACATCAAGGTAGAAATATTATTCGAGTTAGCGCCACTGCCAATAAATACAGGTTTATCTAATGCTGCTGCACTAGCTAATTTTAAATCTTCCAATGTAGGGGGACTTCCAGTAGTCCAACCGGAGAGAATTATCCCATCAGCTAGACCACGTTCAATAGTTTCTTGGACAACTGTAGTTAAATTGGGTTCACCCAATGGTTGGGCGTGTTTGACTAGAACATCTGCAAAGATTTTGACATCACTACCCAATTCTCGACGATAGCGTAAAAGTTGATGTGCTTTTCCTTCAATTAACCCTTGATCCGTAGACATCACTCCGGTTAGGACATTGACACGAATAAATTGGGCTTGCACACAAGAGGCGATCGCCATTGCACTTTGGCCATCGTTACGCAAAACGTTGATTCCAATTGGTAGGGAAACCAAGTTCATAATCTTTTGTACTAACAATGTCATGGCACTAACTACGGCGGGGTCAACTTGATCTTTGACAAAAGGAGCATCAAAAAAGTTTTCTACCATAATGCCATCTACACCACCTGATGCAAGGGCCGTGGCTTCTCTTTCTGCTCTACTAATAATAGCTTGGAGGTCGCCTCCCCAACGGGGTGAGGTTGGCAGAGGCTGTAAATGTACTACCCCAATGATTGGATGTCTGGTTTTAAATATTTGCTTTAAGTCCACCGGTTTACCTGAAACCACGGTTATGTGACGTTCTCCTACATCAAATCTCGCGATTATCATATAGGCTTCCCCACCTCACGGACGCGGGCTTTCTGTTTCAAAGGGAGTGCAACCACTTAACCCTCCACAGACAGAGACGATGAGACCCACCGCCTTTTTGTACTAAACAATTCTGTACTCCAGAAAGTTCCCTCAAGAGTTTTACCTTTTCACGGGTTGACGCTTAACTTCACCAATTGAACCCTATACTCTATGTCGTTTTCGAGCGTGCTGTTATCAGGTGCGTATTACCGCTACTCCTGATATAATCACCAATAACACAAAAAAGTACACAATACAAGAAACTAACTGGACGCTACGCGGTTTATTTGTTGGTCGGCAATTACCCTCCCGTTAACATTCGTATAACGGGAGGGTAATTGCCGACATCAAAGTTGGCAATAACATAACAGAATTTACATGAGAAATTATGGCCTAGAATATATCTATTATCTAGACTCTGCTACTATATTGTCAATTTTTGGTCATCATCATTATTTTAAAACTTTATGTCCGGATAATTAGCGAAAGAACTCCGTTCCGTTTACCTGCAATCATCAGAAGGCCAGCGCTATAATCTATGATTTAGCGCCTGGATGAATGGTGAGTATATATATAATTATTCTCATTATTAATTAATAGCAAATTGGCTAATTATCATTTCCCTTATGGGTTTAATACCCCACCGTCACTTGCGATGCTTAAAATTGTTTGGGGAAGCAATCCCCATGCAATTTTCGAGAACTGACTCCTGACTCGGTCCTCCTGACTCCTTCTTCAAGATTTCCTAGGTCATGCTCCGCAAATGATGTCATAATTATATACAAATCTTAATAGTTTATTCAGTAGACTTTTCGGGTAAATTTAGTTATAACAATAGATGTAGTCGAGGAATTAATAATATCTTTGCTAGTAATTGAGGCCAAGTTAAAAGGCAGTCAAAATCAGTACAAAGTTTTAGATGAAATGATTCTCACCGGTCAATTCATCAGAAATAGTTGTTTGCGCTATTGGATGGATAATAAAGATGTCAAACGCAACAACTTACAAAAGCTTTGTTCTCTACTAGCAAAAGATACCAATTTTCCTTGGGCTAAAAAGTTAAATTCTCAAGCAAGACAAGCATCAGCCGATAGAGCATGGCAATCAATACAACGATTCTACAAAAATTGTAGACTGAAGTTACCAGGTAAAAAGGGTTATCCTAAATTCAAAAAATTCACTCGTTCAGTAGAGTACAAATCGACTGGTTATAAGCTATCCCCAGACAGAAAGAAAATTGAGTTTAAAGATGGTTTTAAAGCTGGTGTATTTGAGCTATGGAGTAGCCGTGATTTAGTCTGGTATTCAGAACAACAAATAAATCGTGTAAGAATTGTTAGACGTGCGGATGGTTATTATTGTCAATTTTTAGTAAATGTAGAGAGAAAAGAAGCTCATAATTTTCAAGGCAATGTAGTAGGAATAGATTTAGGTTTAAATGCTTTCTATACTGATAGTAATGGTAAAGCCGTAGATAATCCTAAATATTTGAGAAAGTCGCAAAGGCGGTTGAAAAAGCTACAAAGGAAAGTATCGCGTCGCCACGAGAAGGGTAAAAAACCACAATCAAATAACTACCACAAAGCAAGAATTCAATTAGCCAGGCAGCATCTCAAAATCAGTAGACAGCGTAAAGACCATGCAGTAAAGACGGCACGGGCGCTAATCCAATCTAACGATTTGGTAGTTTATGAAGATTTGAAGATTGCTAATTTAGTTAAAAATCATCACTTAGCAAAATCAATATCTGATGCTAGTTGGTATCAGTTCACCGAATGGTTAGAATATTATGCTAAGTTGCATGGAATTGCTTGTATAGCAGTACCTCCACATTTCACTAGCCAAAATTGTTCAAATTGTGGGCAGACAGTTAAGAAGTCATTATCAGTAAGAACTCACAAATGTCTGCATTGTGGCTATATTGCCGATCGAGACCACAATGCAGCAAGGAACATTTTGGCTAAAGGTTTAGAAATGTTGGGAGCAATAGTAAACAGTACCGAGGGGCACTCGGAATCTGGGGGAAACCCAAAAGCTACGGGAGAGGCTTTAAACCTTAATTATTCGGTAACAAGGAAGAGGCAGGAAGGAAAGAAAAATTAACCACTTTTTCTATCTGTATCTTTCTTGTTTACTCAAGA